>JACRDU010000152.1 GCA_016218495.1 Elusimicrobiota bacterium | reverse complement strand
GTGCCGGGCCCCGCGGCGCCGCCCCCGGCCCAGGCGCCGCTCCGGGCGGCCCCGGCGCGCCCCGGGCCGCGCCCGCCGTCTTTCGCGGCCGCCGCCGCGCCGGGCTCCGCTTTCGTGGCGCCCGGGGCGGGGGCGCTGGAGTCGGCTCTGGCCGACGCGGCGTCGGCGGCCTTCTTGAGGCCGGCGGACCTTTTCGTCTTCTCCGCCTCCGCGAGACGGCCCGCTCTGGCCGTGGCGCAGGCCTGGGGCCTGGGCGAAGGCGCCGCCCCCGCCGCCGCGGGCGCCCGGCTGCACGACCCCAGCCGCAAGTGCGTGGCCTTGATCCCCGCGCCGCGCGGCATGGCGCTGGGCTGGCTGCTGCACCTCGCCGCGCGCAACGCTGACCTGGTCGCCCTCGCCGAAGGGGCCGACGCGGCGACGCTGGCGGCTTTGGGGGCGTCGGGCCTGGCATTCCACGCCCGGCTGCGCCCGTCGGACGGGGCCCCGGCCGCCGCGGCCTTGGAAGCGGCGCTGCGCCACCGCGGCCTGGCTTTCGTCGAGCTCTCCGAGGCGGACCCCACGGCCGTGCTGCGCGACGCCCTCAGGCCCCAGGCCTGGGAGGAGGCGCCGGCTTGAGCGGCTTCATCGAGGTCCGCTTCGAGGTGAGGGAAGCGCCCGCTGCCGCCGGCGGGCGGCTCGACCGCTTCCTCGCCGCGCGCATCAAAGGCACGACGCGCGCCGCCGCCCAGCGCATGCTCGACGAGGGGCGGGTGCGCGTGGAGGGCCGGCCCGGGGCGCCGCGCGCGGCGACGCGCGTCGCGCTGGAGGACTCCGTCGTGGTCCTCTATCCGCGCCGCTTCGACCCGCCGGCCGACGTCGAGCGCCTCACGGTCCTCCATGAGGACGCGTCCCTGCTCGTCGTGGACAAGCCGGCCGGCGTGCTCAGCCATCCCACCGACAAGGCCGCCCACAACTCCGTCACCGAGATACTGAAGGGCCAGTTCCCGCGGGCCGTCTTCCACCTCGCCCACCGCCTCGACCGCGAGACCAGCGGCGTCCTCGTCCTGGCCAAGGACGCGGCGTCGGCCCGCAGCCTGCAGGAGCAGTTCGAGCGGCGCGAGACGGCGAAGGAGTACCTGGCCCTGGTCTCCGGCCGCCCGGACTGGACGGAGACCGTGGTCGACCTGCCGCTGGCGGGGGCGGGCGGCGACATCCGCGTGCGCCAGGCCGGGTCCCCGGACGGCTATCCGGCTCTGACCGAATTCCGGGTGGAGTCCGCCGGAGCGGACCGAGCCCTGGTGCGCTGCCGGCCCCGGACGGGCCGCCTCCACCAAATCCGCGTGCACCTCGCCCATCTCGGGCATCCCATCCTCGGAGACCTGCTCTACCGGGGCGGGGGGGAGCTCTACCTCAAGGCGGTGGCCCGCACGCTGACCCCCCAGGACCGCGAAGCCTCCGGGGCGCCGCGCCAGATGCTCCACGCCCGCAGCCTGACCTTGAGGCATCCCGGGACCGGCGCGCCGCTGACGGTCGAAGCCCCGCTGCCCGCCGATTTCGGCGCCATGACTCCGTAACATCCTTCCTCTAACATATCCCTGCCGGCGTTGTTGCGCCTCCTCCGTATTTTGTTGAATCATCATTCATGGCTTTGATAGACTCTCCGAGCCGGGCAGTTGGCGCAGCGGTAGCGCGCTCCCTTGACATGGGAGAGGTCATAGGTTCAAATCCTATACTGCCCACCATTTCACGCCCGCGCTCGTCATCGTCGCGGGCGTTTTTGTTGAGGGAGCCCCGTGTCTGACATAATCTCGCCGCCGAAACCCGGAACACCCCCCACCCGCGAGGCCCTGGACGCGTTGCGCCATTCCTGCGCGCACGTGATGGCCCAGGTGGTCCAGGAGCTGTTCCCTGGGACCAAGATCACCATCGGCCCGCCCATCGACAACGGATTCTACTACGACTTCGACTCCGAGCACCGGTTCACCGAGGAGGACCTCGCCAGGATCGAGGCCCGGATGCTCGAGATCGCCAAGGGCGACCATGTCTTCAACGGCAAGGTCGTGACCAAGGACGAATCGCGGGCCTACTGGGCGGCGCGGGGGGAGAAGTACAAGGTCGAAATCCTCGACGAGCTGACCGGCACGGTCACCCACTACACCCACGACACCTTCACCGACCTCTGCCGGGGCGGCCACATGGCCGACACCTCGTCCATCCGGTTCGTCAAGCTGCTTTCGGTCGCCGGCGCCTACTGGCGCGGCGACGAGAAGCGCGAGATGCTGCAGCGCATCTACGGCACGGCCTTCTTCAGCAAAGACGAGCTGAAGGCGTACCTCAGGCAGCTCGAAGAGGCCAAGAAGCGCGACCACCGTCGCCTTGGCGAGGACCTTGGCCTCTTCAGCATCCACCAGATGGTGGGCGCGGGGCTCGTCCATTGGCATCCCAAAGGGACCGCGCTGCGGCGCGCGATCGAGGAGTACCTGCGCTCGAAGCTCGAGTGCGGGGGCTACTCGTTCGTGATGACCCCGCACGTCTCCTCCGAGGAGCTCTACAAGACCAGCGGGCACCTGCAGAACTACTCGGACCTCATGTACGGGGCGATGGACATCGAGGGCAACCCCTTCCGGGCCAAGCCCATGAACTGTCCCAACCACATCATGATCTTCAAGTCGAAGCTCCATTCCTACCGCGAGCTGCCGATCCGCTACGCGGAGTACGGGACGGTGTACCGCTTCGAGCGCTCCGGGGTCCTGCACGGCCTGATGCGCGTGCGCGGCTTCACCCAGGACGACGCCCACATCTTCTGCCGCGTCGACCAGATAGAGTCCGAGATCGCCGACCTGCTCGCGCTGGCGAAGGCGGTCTATGGGGACTTCGGCTTCACCGACCTGACCTGCTACCTCTCGACCCGGCCCGAGAAGTCCTCCGGCGAGGCCGAGCTCTGGGACAAGGCCATCGTGATGCTGCGCGACGCCCTGGGCGGCTCCGGGCTCAAGTTCGAGGTGGACGAGGGCGGCGGGGCCTTCTACGGCCCGAAGATAGACCTGAAGGTCCGGGACGCCATCGGCCGCGAGTGGCAGGTGGCGACCATCCAGCTGGATTTCGTCCTGCCCCGCAAGTTCGGGGTCAAGTACCGTGATTCCTCGGGGGGCGAGGAGTTCGTGGTGATGATCCACCGCGCCATCCTGGGCTCCTTCGAACGCTTCATCGGCGTGCTGATCGAGCATTACGGAGGGAAGTTCCCGCTCTGGCTCGCCCCCGTCCAGGTCAAGGTCATGAGCCTCACCGACGCCCAGAACGAGGCCGCCGAGGCCCTGGCCAAGGCCCTGCGCGCGGCCGGCCTCCGGGTCGAGGTCGACCTGCGCGTGGAGAAGATCGGCCACAAGATCAGGGAGGCCACCCTGGAGAAGGTCCCCTACATGGCCGTGCTGGGGCCGAGGGACGTCGAAGCCGGCGTCGTCAGCGTGCGGCGCCAGGACGGCACCCAGGTCAACGGGCTCAAGGCGGAGGATTTGGCGGCACGGCTCGCCGAGGAGGCAAGGACGAAGTCCCTGGTCCCCACTCTCGCATGAGAAAGCTCCTGACGCTCCTGGTTCTGGTATCGGCGCTCCCCGCGTCCGCCGCCCGTCCCGAGCGGCCCAACAAGGAGGAGGACGAGCAGTTCAACTCCGCCTCCCAGCTCTTCGGAGACCCGGCGCGCGACAAGGCGGCGGCCATCGACGCCTACGAGAGGTTCCTGCAGAGGTTCCCGGACAGCCCCCGGGCCGGGGACGCCCAGTTCATGCTGGGCGAGGGCTACCTCGACCAGGCGCTCAAGATCCTCAAGAACGAGTCGGACTCCAAGAAGAGCACCGCCTCCCGCCTGCTGGCCCCCAAGAACACCGCCGCCATCCAGGCGCTGCAGGGGGCCGAGCAGTCTTTCCGAAAGGTCATCGACCGCTACCGCAAGGCGGACGGCGGGCTGCGCTCGTCCGCCCAGTACCGCCTCGGCGAGACGGCCTACGACGCCAAGGACTGGGGGAAGGCCATCGAGGAGTGGCGCAAGGTGGAGAAGGACTTCCCGAAGTCCTACCTGGTGCCCGAGGCGTGGATGGGCATCATCTTCGCGAACCTGGCGCTGGAGCAGTTCAGCCAGGCCGAGGCGAACCTCTTCCTGCTCGGGGAGACCTTCCCGCACTACCTGAAGGTCCCCGAGGTCCTCTACGTGCAGGGTATCATCAGCCTCCACAAAGGGGATTATTCGAACGCCGAAAAGGCGCTCTCCCTGGTCAAGACGGCCGAGGCCCAGTTCTACCTGGGCAAGACCTACCTGCTCTCCAAGCGCCCCTACCTCGCCGCCGCGGCCTTCGAGCGTCTGACCCGGGAGTACCAGGACTCTGTGCTGATCGAGGAGACGGAGTTCTTCATCGGCGACTCCTTCTTCCTGGCCAAGGACTTCGACGGGGCCATCACCAAGTACCAGCGCTTCTTGGCCAAGTACGCCGACTCCCCGCTGCGCGTGTCGGCCCTCTTCCGCATCGGCTCCTCGCAGTTCCAGAAGGGGGACTATGTCGAGGCGCGCGCGCACTTCCAGTCGGTCATCGACCGCTACCCGCGCGACTTCTTCGCCCCGCTGGCCCAGTACTTCATCGCCGAGTCGTACCTGGTCGCCGAGCAGCACCGCGAGGCGCTGTTCGCCTACACGAAGGTCATCACCCAGTACCCGGAGACCATCCGGATCTCCCCGCTTGCCCACTACAAGCTGGCCTGGGTGCAGGCGCAGGTCGGGGACCACGCCCAGGCGGCCCAGACCTGCCGCAACTTCCTGTCGCTGTACCCGACCAACACGCTGGCGAAGAACGTCTACATCATCATGGCGAACTCGCTGTTGGCGATGAAGCGGCACGACGAAGCGGTCACCTCCTTCCAGCGCATCATCGACCTGGCCCCGACCTCCGACATCGCCGAGCAGGCGCTGTTCTCGATCCTGAAGACCCAGCACGACCTCAAGCGCTACAACGCCATCCTGACCTCCTACCAGTTCATCTTCCGGCATCTGCCGCCCTCGCAGTCGCATTGGCGGAGCCTCAGCTACCTCTATGCCGCCGAGGCCTACCTGAACATGAACAGGGTCGACGAGGCCAAGGCCATCTACGAGATGGTCCTCAAGGTCTACCCGCACGAGCAGGCGGCCTTCTACGCGCAGGACGGCCTGGCATGGACCTATCAGATGCTCGGCGACGACGAGATGGCCCTGGACATGCGCCGCAAGCTGACCGAGATGCTCTCGGTGGCGCGCTCGTCGTTCAACTTCTCGGGCGCCAACCAGCTCGGCATCGCCGACTCGATGTACAACCAGAAGCAGTACGAGGAGGCCTTCCAGCTCTACGACAAGTTCGTCAAGGAGACCCCGCAGGCCAAGCAGGCGGCCCAGTCGCTCTACCGGGCGGGGATGTGCCTCTACCACCTGCGCTACTACACCCAGGCCATCGAGGCCTGGACGAAGCTCCGCGACGGCTACCCGAACGCGCCCGAGACCGTGCGGGCCGAATACCAGATCGGGGACACGATGTTCCGCGCGCAGAAGTACGACGACGCGCAGGGGCAGTACAAGCGGATCATCGAGAACTTCAAGGACTCCGACCAGCTCCCGCTGGCCTACCTCCGGGTGGCCATGTCGGCGTTCAACGCCAAGGACGACGCCGGCACCCTGAAGGGGGCGCTGGCCCTGGTGCAGCGCTTCCCGTCGGCCCCGGAGGCCACCGACGCGCTGGACCTGATGGAGGCGGTCTACGACCGCAACTCCGCGGCCGACTTCCGCTCGTCGCTGCGCGCCGTGGTCGAGGCCGCCCCGCGGACCGCGACGGCCGGCGAGGCGCAGTTCCGCATCGGCCGCCGGCTCTTCGAGGGGAAGAAGTTCGCCGACGCCGCCGTCGAGTTCCAGCGCTTCTCGGTCGACTTCACGGGGAACCCCAAGCTGAAGAAGGCCCAGTTCCTGCTGGCGGAGTCCTATTTCAACGCCGAGAAGCACCAGGACGCGGTGCTGGCCTATGAGCGCTTCCAGGAGAACTTCCCCATCTCCGACGACACCCCGCTGGCGCTGTTCCACCTGGCCAGCTCGCACTACGCGCTGAAGAACTACGATCCGGCCGCCCGGAACTACCAGCGGCTGATAGACGAGTTCGGCACCTCGGAGTACGCCAAGGCCGCGCTCTACAACCTGGCTCTGGCCTACAAGGCCACCGGGAAGCTCGACAGGGCCGAGGAGTCGTACCGCCGCTACGCGACGATGGCGGCCGGGGATTCCAGCGCCAAAGAGGCGCTCTGGGAGCTCTTGGCCATCCAGAAGGAGCGCAAGGACTTCGGCTCGGCGCTGCAGACCATCGAGCGCATCGTCGCCGCGGGCGCAGACGCCGACACCCAGATCGAGGCGGCCTTCCGCAAGGGCGAGCTGCTGCTGATGATGGACCGCCGGGACGAGGCGATGGAGTCCTGGGAAGCGCTGGTCTCCCTCTCCCCCAAGAACAGCGCCTACAGGCTCCAGGGCCTGATCCAGCTCGGCGAGGAGTACGAGAAGCGCAAGGAGGAGTGCGACGCCGCCGCCGTCTACGACGACATCGCGAAGAACTCGCCCCAAGCGAACGTCGCCCAGGCCGCCCGCCAGAGGGGAGCCGCGCTGAAGGCCTCCGGCGGCTGCGGCGGCGCCAAGGGGAGCAAGCCGGCCAAGGGGAAGGGCGCCGCCGAGGCCCCGCAGGAGCTCGACAAGACGCAGGTGATGCCGTCCGACGAGCCCGCCGAGGCCGAGGCGCCCCCCGCCAAGGCCCCCGCCAAGAAGCCGTCGAAGGGCGCCAAGCCGAAGGCTCCCGCTGAAAAATCGAAGGAGATCAACATCCCGGGGATGAACTGACATGCCTGAAATTAATTTCCTGCAGATCTTCAAAGAGTCGTTCACGCTGCTCATCCTCTTCGGATGCTCGATCGTCTCGGTGGCCTTCACCATCGAGCGCTTCTGGTTCTTCAGGAAGGCCAGCGCCGAGGGCGACAAGCTCCTGGCGCACGTGGCCAAGCTCCTGCAGGAGGGGAAGGCCGACGCCGCGCTGGCGGAGACGAAGAAGAACCCCGCGGCCGTCTCCCAGGTCGTCCACTACGGCCTGCTCCACCGCGGGCGGGCGCGCCACGAGCTCGAGGAACTGCTCTCCTCCAAGCGCCTCGAGGAGAGGCTCAAGCTCGAGAAGTTCCTGGTGGTGCTCGGCACGATGGGGAACACCGTGCCCTTCGTCGGCCTCTTCGGCACGGTCGTGGGCATCATCAAGGCCTTCCGCGACCTGGCCCTGGCCGGGACCGGCGGGCCGGCCGTGGTGGCCAAGGGCATCGCCGAGGCGCTCGTCGCCACGGCGGGCGGCCTGGCCGTGGCCATCCCGGCGGTCATCGTCTATAACTTCTACATGCGCAAGGTGAAGAGCCTGTCCGTCGACATGGAAGTCGTCTCGGCCAGGTTCCTCGTGATGGTCGGCGCGAAGTAGGCGCCCGGGAGAGCCTGAGTGGCCGGCGGGGCCCAACAGCAGGACGGCGATCCGATCACCGACATCAACGTCACGCCCCTCGTGGACGTGAGCCTGGTGCTGGTCATCATCTTCATGGCCATCGCGCCGTTCGCGATGCAGTCCGGCATCAAGGTCCTCGAGTCGAAGACCAAGGCCGCCGTCGGCAAGGTCTCCGCCTCCGAGAACGTCTCGGTGCGCCTGACCAAGGACGGCGTGCTCACCATCAACGGCAAGGCCGTGGAGCGGGCCGCGCTGTTCGCTTCCATCAGCGACGCCCTGGCCGCCTCCAAGGACCGCATGGTCAGTCTGTCGGCCGACGACGAGAACAAGGTCGGGGACGTCGTCGAGGTGCTCGACGCCGCCAAGCAGGCCGGGGCCCAGAAGATCGCCATCATGACCGTCGACAAGGCCCCGGCGGCCCCCGGCGCGGAGGCCGAGGAATGAAGGGCTCGACGCGCTTCCAGCTCGAGGACGACGCGGTCACCGGCATCAACGTGACCCCGCTGGTGGACGTCTGCCTGGTGCTGGTCATCATCTTCATGGTCGCCACGCCGCTCCTGTCCCGCCCCGCCTTCGACGTCTCTTTGCCGGTGGCCAAGACCAAGGAGGGCGAGGAGCAGGACAAGGTCACCCTCTCCCTCTCGGCCGACGGCCGCCTGGCGGTGGATTCGATGGAGTTCAAGACCCCCGAGGAGCTGCAGGCCGGCCTCAAGCGGGCCATCGCCGGCACCGAGTCGGGGCTGGTCGTCATCCGGGCCGACCGCGAGGCCCTGCACGGCCGTCTGACCGACCTGATGGCCCGGGCGAAGGCCGCCGGGGCCCGTTCGCTGACCGTGGCGACGGAACAAAGGCGTTGAAGAGGTGTCATAACCCGTGTATGTAGGCGCCGCGACCATCGGGACGGAGGAGAAGAAGCGCGGGCCGCGCGTGCCCGTGGCGCTGGGCGTCTCCCTGGCCGTCCATGCCCTGGGCCTGGTGGGCTTCATGCGCCTCTCGTTTAACCCCGCCGAGGAGCCGCTGCAGGTCATCGAGAACGTGGACCTGATGGTCGAAGAGCAGGAGAGGAAGGAGGCCGCCGCGCCCAAGCCCAAGGCGCCCCCGTCGATGAAGGATTTCCTCAAGATGGCCCTGCCGGCCGTGCCCAAGCCCGAGCTGCGCGGCCCGCTCGACGTGAAGCTCCCCGTCGAAGAGCGCAAGCTGCTGGACATGACCCCGAAGCTCGAGGACAAGGGGCGCCTCAAGGAGCCCCAGAAGCTGGCGGCCCTGGACCTGGACCGGCAGCGGCCCGACCTGGCCAAGATCGCCGAGCCGCTGACGGAGCGCCGCGAAGCCAAGACCCTGGCGGCCCTGCCGAAGCTCGAAGAGGTGGGGGGGCGGCAGGCTCCCCGCCGGGCCCTGCAGATGGCGGCCCTGGCGGAGGCCGACCGCGGCCGCCTGCAGCCCCAGCGCCTGGACGCCCTCGGCTCGATGGCCCCGGAGCGCAGGCGCACGGCCCAGGCCGCGCCGCTCTTGCCCAGCGAGGCGGCGCCCGCAGCGGGCTCCTCGGCCCTCTCCCGGCTGGCCGCGATGCTGCCCAGCGAAGAGGGCCGGGTGCGCCTCGAACCGAAGGCCGCCGCGGCCCCGAAGCAGGAGAAGCTCTCCGCGATGTCCACGCCGCCTCCCGCTCCGGTCCGCCGGGCCGAGGCCCCCCAGCAGGTGAAGCGCAAGGCCGTGGAGATCGAAGGGCCGCTGTCGAACCGCCGCATCGTGCAGCACAGCCTGCCGACCTTCCCCGAATGGGCCCGCGAGATGGGCCTGGTCGAGGCGGAGGTCCAGATCAAGTTCTATGTGACCCCCGACGGCGCGGTGGAGCCCGACAACATGCGCGTCGAGCGGACCTCCGGATACGGGCGTCTCGACCGCCTGGCCATGCAGCACCTCAAGCTCTGGCGCTTCCAGCCGACCGCTTCCTCCGGCAACGAATGGGGCATCATCACCTTCCGGTTCCTCCTGGAGTGACACCATGAAACGAATCCTCGCCCTGCTGACCGCCCTGGCCCTGGCCGCCCCCTGCGGGGCCTTCTCGCTGTTCGGCAAGAAGAAGACGGAGGACCCGGACAAGAAGCCCGCCGCCGAGGGCGACCAGCTCCCCGGCATGGGCAAGGAGGCCGCGGACCCCACCGCCCCGAAGATGGCCCAGGAGGCCGACGAGGTCCGCCAGGAGCTGGGCCTTGAGAAGGACGCCCCGCCGCCCCCCGAGGACGGCGCCTCCCCGAAGACCTCGGAGACCGAGACGGCCATCGGCGAGCATCCCTCCGGCGAGATGCCCCAGGAGGTCGTCATCAAGGGCACCGGGGGCAACAAGCTCAAGGTCAACAAGCCGCCGCTCTCCATCGAGGTCGACGAGTACGAGTCCATCCGCGAGTCGCTCAAGCCCGACCAGAACCTGCTCTTGGCGGAATCCCCGCTCACCGTGGTCTGGCGCCGCACCCATCCCGAGTTCCTGCGCAACGAGCGGGTCATCCTCCCCGCCCTGACCACCTTCAGCGAGCGCCCGGGCATCGTGTTCAGCCCCAAGGACCAGCTCCAGGAGGTCCTGGGCCGCAAGCTCGAGGGCCGCGAGGAGCGCAACTACCAGTGGAGCCTGACCATCGCCGACGAGGAGGGGAAGGTCTTCCAGCACTACGAGGGCGCCGGCAGCCCTCCCGAGGAGATCGTCTGGTCGGGCGAGAACGACCAGGGGGAGTGGATCCGGGCCGGGCGGGCCTATTCCCCGGTCTACATGTACACCGACCCGGGCGGCACCCCCTTCACCCGGGCCGGCGACCCGCTGCGCTATAAAGGAGTCGTCCACCAGGAGCGCGACGGCCTGCACATCTCGCTCGACTCCCAGTCCCTCTTCGGCCGCGCGAAGGCCTCCGAGGAGGTCGAGAAGGAGGGGCTGATGATCCTGCGCTCGGCGGCGGACCTGGTCAAGCGCAAGTACAACAACGTGCCCATCCGGGTCGAGGTGTACGCCGGGGCGAAGGCCCTGGCCGAGCGCCAGGCCCAGGCCGTGGAGCGCTACCTGGTCTCCGAGCTGATGCTCACCGCCCAGGACATCAACACGGACTCCCTGGCGGTCGGCTACGCCGACCAGCGCGTCGAGTTCATACTCGTCAACCGGTAGCTTGACCGCCGTCAACCCCTCCCTCCTGGCCCCGGGGCTCCTAATTTCCTAGGATACCGGGGCACGTCGTCCAGGAGGAGTTCCCCATGGCCATCAAGGTCGGCATCAACGGATTCGGTCGCATCGGTCGTCTCGTCATGCGCGCGGCGATGTCGCGCAAGCAGAGCGAGCTGGAGTTCGTCGCGGTGAACGATTTGACGGACGCCGCCACCCTCGCCCACCTCTTCAAGTACGACTCGACCTTCGGCCAGTATCCCGGCACGGTCGAGGCCCAGGGCAACGACATCGTCATCGACGGCAAGCGCATCAAGGTCGTGGCCGAGAAGGAGCCGGCGAAGCTGCCCTGGAAGGCGCTGGGCGTCGAGCTCGTCATCGAGTCCACGGGGCGCTTCACCGACGCCGACAAGGCCAAGGGCCACATCGACGCCGGCGCCAAGAAGGTCATCATCTCGGCCCCCGCCAAGGGCGAGGACATCACGGTGTGCATGGGGATCAACAACGAGAAGTACGACCCCGAGAAGCACCACATCATCTCCAACGCCTCGTGCACGACGAACTGCCTGGCCCCGCTGGTCAAGGTCCTCAACGAGAAGCTCAAGGTCAAGTACGGCATCATGACCACCATCCACGCCTACACCAACGACCAGGTCGTGCTCGACTTCGCGCACAAGGACCTGCGCCGGGCCCGCGCGGCCGCCGTCAGCATGATCCCCTCCTCGACCGGAGCGGCGAAGGCCATCGGGCTGGTCGTCCCCGAGCTCAAGGGCAAGCTCACCGGCGTCGCGGTGCGCGTGCCGACCCCGGACGTCTCCCTGGTCGACTTCTCCGCCGTCGTCGAGAAGGCGACGACGAAGGAAGAGATCAACAAGATGTTCAAGGACGCGGCGGCCGGCCCCCTCAAGGGCGTGCTGGAGTACTGCGACCTGCCGCTGGTCTCCAAGGACCATCAGGGCAACCCGGCCTCGTCGATCTTCGACGCGACCCTCACCGACGTGATGGAAGGGACGCTGGTCAAGGTCTTCGGCTGGTACGACAACGAGTGGGGATATTCCAACCGCGTGGTCGACCTGACGGCCTTCGTAGCCAAGAAGTCCGCGGTCCGCGCTTAAGGCCCCATGCCGGCCGGGGTGAAGAAGGTCTCCGTCCTGGGCGTCCCCATGGACCTGGGGGCCTCGAAGCTCGGCGCGGCGGGTGGTCCGGACGCCATCCGCCGCGCCGAGCTCATCCCCTCGCTGGAGCGCCTCGGCCTCGATGTCGAGGACGTCGGCGACATCGACGTCCCGGAGCGCCCGGCGAAGCCCGGAAGCCCCAAGCTCCGGTTCAAGACCCCCATCCTCAAGGTCTGCTCCGACCTGTGCGACGAGGTCTACTCCATCCACAAATCCGGCCGTCTCCCCGTCACGCTGGGCGGCGACCACGCCCTTGCGATGGGGTCCGTCTCCGGTACCGCGAAATACTACGCCGGCAAGAAGCAGGCCATCGGCCTCATCTGGGTCGACGCCCACGGCGACATCAACACCCCCGAGACCTCCCCTTCGGGGAACATCCACGGGATGCCGGTGGCGCACCTCCTGGGCCTGGGCGACCGGCAGCTGGCCTCCATCGGCGGGCGCGGCCCCAAGGTCAAGGCCCGCAACATCGTGCTGGTGGGCATCCGCGACCTCGACGACAACGAGAAGAAGAACCTGCGCGACTCCGGGGTCACCGTCTTCACGATGAAGGAGGTCGACCGCTACGGGATGGCCTGGGTGGCCCAGAAGGCCATCGAGCAGGCCGGCGACCAGACCTCCGGCATCCATATGAGCTTCGATGTCGATGCGGCCGACCCGTCGGTCGCCCAAGGCACCGGCACCCCCAAGCGCGGCGGCCTCACCTACCGGGAATCGCACCTCATCATGGAGATGGTGGCCGACTCCGAGATGCTGGCCGCGCTCGACATGGTGGAGATCAACCCCCTCGAAGATGTGCACAACCAGACCGCGGGCCTGGCCTCCGAGCTCATCCAATCGGCCCTAGGCAAGAGGATATTCTGATGACTACGGCGACATTGAACCTGAAGACCCTCGAACAGATCGACGTGAAGGGAAAGCGCGTGCTGATGCGCGTCGACTACAACGTCCCGCTCGATGGAGAGCGAGTCACCGACGACACCCGCGTGCGGGAGACCCTGCCCACGCTCAAGGCCCTCATCGCCCAGGGCTGCCGCATCGTCCTCATCGCCCACCTGGGCCGTCCCAAGGGGAAGGTCAATCCCAAGTACTCCCTCAAGCCCGCCGCCGGCGCGTTGGAGAAGCTGCTGGGCCGGCCGGTGAAGTTCGCCTCCGATTGCGTCGGCCCCGTCGCCGACGCGGCCGTGAAGGCGCTGGGCCCGGGCGAGGTGCTGCTGCTGGAGAACCTGCGCTTCCACCCCGAGGAGGAGGCCAACGACGCCGCCTTCGCGAAGGCGCTGGCCTCCCACGGCGAGGTCTTCGTGCAGGAGGCCTTCGGGGCCCTGCACCGCGCGCACGCCTCGACGGCCGCGGCGGCCGAGCTGCTGCCGGGAGCCATCGGCGGGCTGGTGGCCCGCGAGCTCGAGTTCCTCGGCAAGGTGGCCGAGCGGCCCGAGCACCCTTATATCGCCGTGCTCGGCGGGGCCAAGGTCTCCGACAAGCTCATCGTCACGCAGAAGCTGCTGGAGAAGGTCGACGCCCTCCTCATCGGGGGAGGGATGGCGTACACCTTCCTGAAGGCCCAGGGCATCGGCATCGGGAAGTCCCTGCTCGAAGCCGAGCGCATCGACGACGCCCGGCGCATCCTCGACGAGGCCCGCAAGCGCGGGGTGGAGCTCCTGCTACCGGCCGACCATGTGGCCGCCGCGGAGTTCAAGGCCGACTCCCCGGCCTCCGTCACTCCGGCCCAGGAGGTCCCCGAGGGCCTGATGGGCCTCGACATCGGGCCGCGCACCCGGACCCTCTTCGCCGAGCGCATCAAGAAGGCCAAGACCGTGTTCTGGAACGGGCCGATGGGGGTCTTCGAGATGCCGGCCTTCGCGGCCGGCTCGAAGTCGGTCGCCGAGGCCCTGGCCGCCGCCACGGCGGGCGGGGCCGTCACGGTGGTCGGGGGCGGGGACTCGCTGGCCGTCCTGGCCCAGACCGGCCTGGGGCCCAAGATGAGCCATTGCTCCACCGGGGGCGGGGCCAGCCTCGAGCTCCTCGAGGGCAAGCTCCTGCCGGGCCTCAAGGCCCTTTCAAGATAGTTTTGCTATAATCCCAGCACCATGTACGCTGTGTTGATGACGGTCCACATTCTGGCCTGCGTCCTGATGATCCTGGTCGTTCTGCTCCAGGCGGGGCGCGGGGCGGGATTCAACGTGTTCGGCGGCGGCGGCGATTCCCTCTTCGCCACCCCGACGGGCTCGAGCTTCATGAGGAAGCTCACGGCGTGGCTGGCGGGCACCTTCGCTATCACCTCGCTGCTGCTGACCCTGCTCCAAGGCCGGGTGGGATTTCGCAGCGTGACCAGCGCGGACGCCCCGCTGCCGATGTCGGCCCCGGCCGTTCCGGCGGCCCCTGCTCAGCCGGCCGCTCCGGCTCAGCCGGCGGCTCCGGCCCAGCCGGCGAAGTAGAATCACCCGAGCGCGGGTGGCGGAACTGGCAGACGCGCACGTTTGAGGGGCGTGTGGGAGAAATCCTGTAAGGGTTCGAGTCCCTTCTCGCGCAACCGTCTAAGTAGTGAGGCCCCCGGAGCCCCAACGGCGACGGGGGCCTCGGCGTTTTGGGGGCACCGGGGGGGCATCTCCCGGCTTAGGGGCCAGGTCGTAGGAGAGCCGGGCCAGGTGCGCTGGGCGCACGCCCTGGCCCATCTTGGCGTAGTGCATCATCGAGCGGATGTCCCGGTTCCCGGTCAACTGCATGACGGTGGGCAGGTCCAGGCCCGCGTCAAGGGAGCGCGAGCCGACCCGCCAATAGACGCGCCAGTTGCGGCCGCGGCGCAGGACCAGACGGAGGGCACCTAGTCCCCCGCGGGCGGCGGGAGCTCGTCGGGTGGGAGGGGGGAGACCCGGCGGGCGTAGCGGGCCCGCTCGGCGTAGTCCGTGGGGGGTTCCTCGCCGCGGAGAGGGTTGTAGGCGTTGGGGTAGAGCACCTTGTGGTAGATGCCGAAGGCGGCCGAGTGCGTGATGAGCTTTCCGTCCCGATAGACGCTGTAGGTCTTCCAGCTGTTCACGGGCTCGAAGTAGGGGACGAAGTCCTTCTCGTCGTCGAACTCGAGGACGTGGACCTCGACGCCGTCTTCGACGCGCAGCTCGTAGTGGCGCCACTGCCGGAGCAGGCGCAGCACGAAGGGCCAGGACGGGGCCCGGGTGTTCGTGGCGACCTCGAGGCGGAGCCTCATTGCCCGTCCGCGATGATCTTGCGCCCCCGTGGTGAATCCGCCGGGATGAGCGCAGGCGACGAGCACTTGGCGCAGACGTCCTTTTTGTTGGTGAGACGCCAAAGGGAGTAGATGATGCCGGGGATGATGAACGCGCACCACAAGACGACTTCTATGAGGATGCTCCCCGGGGTCTCCCTGTCAGGCGCCCCGTGATATCCGCAGACGGCGCAGACAGGCCCTCCGCTCATGGCGTCACCTCCCCATCCAGCCATTTAGCCCAGAGACGCCAAACCGGAGAATTAGACACCGCGCCCTCCCAGAGTCGGTCCACGTAGCCCTGGTGGTCGTTCGTTGGGAAGGGACCTCCCGGAATTTCTCCATTCCACTTTGTTGTGGTCAAGCCATTCGGCGAGCGCGTTTACGATGAACGTTGACTCCGAATCAGGAACGGCTTTTTGCTTTCGCAGACGGCCGAGCGCATCGCGAATTTCCAATGGGAGATAAACCGCGACGCGGTTTTGTCGTCGAGGATTTGCCTTTTTCTCGCTCATTTAGAAATCCCTTGACATTCCGGCTGCTGTGTGCTACAGGGGCCCCTAGAAGCATACGGTCCATGGGCAATGGATAACTCAACCGCGCGCAAACTGGCTTTTTCTCCGCACCCCCTTGGGCGCGGGGAGAGTCCCGCCCAAGTGACCATGCCCATGGACCACGGAAAGCAACTCCCCCCCCCGCCTTCCTGATTTAGGAATGCGCGGTTCGTGTTCCGAGCGCGACTGCGTGACGACCATGCCCGCCGCGATTATACCAATCAATGTCAATCCCCATACCCCGAAGGTGACCCCATGAGCCGAGCCCGTCAACCCAAATCCGCTGGAGCGGTGGCTCCCACCCCTCTGGCGATACCAGCCTACAGGGACTTTCTCAACAAGCTCCGCAAGGCGAAATCCCTGTCGACCCGCGACCTCGTCTAAGCGCGGAATCTCCGACGGGCATGCTGCCGCTTGAGGGGCGTGTGGGAGAAATCCTGTAAGGGTTCGAGTCCCTTCTCGCGCAATCTTCTGATAGGCCCCGGCGAATCCCGCCGGGGCCTTCTTCGTCCTAGGGAAAGAGGGACGCCAGGGCCTTCCCGGCCGCGCCGGGGAGCCCGGCCGCCTCGGCCCTCACGGCGTCGGCGGACCAGGAGCCTGCACGGACCTGAGCCAGAACGAAGTCGGCGTCGGCCGGGTCGGCGTAGCGGAGCTCCGTCCGGGCGATGAGCCCGGCGTAGCGTTCTTCCCTGCGCACGAAGACCTGGGCGGCGTCGTCGGACCAGACCAGAGCCCAATGCTCTGCGGGGAAACGGAGCTTCCACGGCGAGCGCACCGTCCCGTCGGGACCCTGCACCGGGGCGTGCGCCAGCGGTACGAGGGCGTAGGTCACAACGCGTCGGTCCATCAGCGCCTGGAAAGCCGCCGGGTCCTCGGCCGCGGCCGCGGCTTCGGCCAGCAGGCCCTGGAACAGGTAGCGGCCGTCGTAGTAGACCGGCCTCCGCCCTGAGGTGCTCCAGTCGATGAACCCGCCGAAGCCGTAGTCGTTGAAGAGCGTGCCTTCCACGCCTTCGCGCTCGAGAAACTCCAGGGCCTGCCGGGGCGTGCGCTCCCAGCGCACGGGGGATTCCCAGTCGCGCGCGAAGAGGGGCGGCGCCATGCCGAGGACCAGGGCCAGGCCCGCGGCCGGCAGGCCCCAGCGCAGGGCGCGCGACGGCGGCAGGTCGGCCAGGCCCGAGAAGAGGTAGGCTGGGGCGACCAGGCAGAAGAACGGGGCGAAGCGGGCGCCGGAGAGCCCGAGCACCGCGAAGGGCGCCAGCAGACAGAGCCAATAGAGGCTCTCGCGCTTGTTCCGGCGCAGGTCCAGGGCCAGGCGAACCAGGACTCCGGCAAGAAGCAGCCAGAAGGCGGGGAACTGCACGAGCGCCGCGCTGCTCCACTCCTCGATTCCGGCGGCGGCCGGGGGGTGGAGGGCGTGTTCGAGGACGACGGCGTGCATGCGTGTCCCGTAGGGATTGAGGAAGGAGGCCGCGAAGCAGGCCAGGGAAGCGCCCCAAAGCCGCAGGGCGGCGGGGTGGCGCCCGTCGCGCAGGCGCCAGGCCCGCCCCACCCCCGCGGCTCCGAGGATGGCGGGTCCGAGGACCCAGCCCCCGTGCATGTTCGTCCAAAAGAGGCTGAGCAGGGGAAGCGGGGCCAGAGCCCACGACTTCTCCTCCGAAGCCCGGGCCGACCATAGGAAAAGAGGCAGCAAGAGCAGGGTCGCCAGCTCGGGCCGGGCATGGGCACGCAGACGTATGGCCGTGAGGGCGAGGAGTGCGCCGAGGAGCGCCGCAGGGAGTCCGGCGCGCTCTTGGCGGGCGGCCGCGAAGGTCATTGAAATGGCTGCAGCGCAGACGAGGGCTTTTAGCGCGACGAGGCCCCGGAACCCGAAGAGTCCTCCGCACGAGGCCATCGCCGATTGTCCCAACCACTCGAAATCCACCCAATGCGCGCCGGGGAGCGTGTGCGACCAACTCTCCGCCGTGGGGGGGAACCCGGGCAATCCTGCCGCAGCCAGATGCCACCACATGTCGGGGTCGACGAGGGGGGAGGCGCATACGGCCGCCGCGAACAGGAATAAGCTGACACTGGCCGCAGAGAGCGGTTCGTCGTCGCCGCTCAAGAGAAGTCCGGGATGTCCACGGAGGAGGCGGGGGGCAGGCCCAGGTCCACCCCGGGGCCTTTCGGGCGCGGCGGGCGTTCGCGGCGCGCGGCCTTCTCCGGCCTTTCCGGCCGCGTGCGCCTAGCGGCCCTGGCCGCCGCCGTCTTCACCTCGGCCAGGCGCGCCTCCAGCTCCGCAATCTTCGCCTCCAACTCGGCTTTGAGGCGCGCCTCGGCGGCGGCGGCGGTCTCCCGGGCCTCGGCCTGCATGGTCTCCAGACGCAGGTCCTGCTCGCTCGCGCGCTGGTTGTGCATGGCCAGCGCCGCGCGGGCCTGGTCTAGTTCCTCCTTGACCCCGAGGAAGCCACCCATGCGGGCGCCCATGGCCCGAATCTTCGCCTCCATCTCGGTGGCGGAGGCGGCGCGGGCCGCTATGTCGCGCTTGAGCCTCTCGTAGGCCTCCCGACGCAGGGCCAGGCGTTTTTGGGTCGCCTCCAAGGAGCGGTCGATTATGCTCATGCGCTCCTGGGCGGTGGCGAGCAGGTCGGTCTCCCGCTCGGGGTCGGGCGGCCAGGGGCCGACGCGGGGAGGCTGGCTGCCCTCCGGGGTGCGCTGTTCGGCGGGGAACAGCGCGGCGAAGGCGGGGTCGTCGGCGGCCCGGTGCCAGCTCTCCTCGGGCGTTCCTTGCAGCGCCTCGGGACAGAGCGCCAGGTCCGCCGAGAATACCGGCAGGCGCGCGACCTCGTCGGGGTCGTAGGGACCCACGACATGCTCGCTGGCGTAGACCCAATAGCGGGGGGCGGGCACCGGCATCCTCATAAGGATAGGGCGCCCGGGTTACGCTTTCAAGACTAAGGCTTCCAGCCCACGGACTGCCCCTTGTTCTGCTCGTCGAGCCAGGCCTTCAGCGGGGCGAAGTATTCGAGGATGGCGGTCGCGTCCATCGCGCGCTCCCCGGTCAGCGCCTCGAGGGCGTCCGGCCAGGGGCGGCTGGAGCCCATCGCCATCATGGCCTCGAGCTTCTTGCCGGCCTCCTTGTTCCCGTAGAACGAGCAGCGGTGGAGGGGCCCGGTATGTCCGGTCTGCCGGCAGAGCGCCCGGTAGAACTGGAACTGCAGGACCTGCGCGAGGAAATAGCGCGCGTAGGGGGTGTTCGCCGGGATGTGGTACTTGGCTCCCGGGTCGAAGTCGGCTTCGGAGCGGGCCACCGGGGGCTTGAGCCCCTGGTAGTGCCGCACCAGGTCCCACCAGGCCTGGTTGTAGCGGCCGGGCGGGATCTCTCCGGAGAAGACCCCCCAGCGCCATTTGTCGACCAGGAGCCCGAAGGGCTGGAAGGCCACCCTCTCGAGGGCCATCCTTAGCAGCAGGTCGGTGTCCTCGTCGGCCCCGGCGTCGCTGTCGCGCAGGCCCACCTGCTTGAGGTAGGCGGGGGTGATGGAGAGGG
Organism: Elusimicrobiota bacterium; assembly: GCA_016218495.1. Taxonomy (GTDB): domain Bacteria; phylum Elusimicrobiota; class Elusimicrobia; order UBA1565; family UBA1565; genus SCTT01. Next base: position 18,672 of record JACRDU010000152.1, on the reverse strand, counting down.
CGATGGTGTCGCCCAGGGCCTCGTGGAAGCCGTCGTTGGCGCTGCCGCGGAACAGGTAGGGCTGTCCGGCGTAGGCGCGCTGGTAGTAGTTGTGGCCCAGCTCGTGGTGGACGGTGACGAAGTCGTCGGAGTTCACGCGCGTGCACATCTTGATGCGCACGTCCTGCGAGTCCTCCACGTCCCAGGCCGAGGCGTGGCAGACCACCTCGCGCCCCGCGGGCTTCACGATCATCGAGCGTTCCCAGAAGGTGGCGGGCAGGGGGGCGATTCCCAGCGAGGAGAAGAAACCCTCCCCGTATTTGACCATCCCCTTCTCGTCGACGCCCTTGGCGCGCAGGCGCTCGGTCAGGTCGTAGCCCTCGGCGGTCCCCTTGGGCTTCACGAGGGGGAAGACGTTGCCCCATTCCTGGCCCCACATGTTGCCCAGCAGGTGGGCCGGGATGAGGCCGTCCGAGCCGATGGCGTCGGCGCCGTAGGTGTCGGCCAGGCGCCGGCGGACATAGGCGTGCAGGGATTCGTAGAGCGGTTTGAGCTGCAGCCAGACCCGGTCGAGCTCGGCCGAGAACTCGGCGGGGGTCATGTCGTAGCCCGAGCGCCACAGGTCGGCGGTGTCCTTGAAGCCGAGCTCCCGGGCGCCCTTGTTGGAGAGCTCGACGAAGCGCTGGTACTTCGCGCGCATGGGGGGAGAGACCGTCCGCCAGCCCTGCCACATGCCCAGCAGGTCGGCGGGGTCGCGGCTGGTCCGGAACCGGTCCTCCATGTCGTCGAGGCTCAGGCAGGAGTCGGGGGTCTTGCAGTAGCGGCCCTTGGAGTACGCGCCCTCGAGCCAGACCTTGATGTCGGCCAGTTCCTGCTGTTCGGCCGGGTCGGGGGGGGCCGGCGCCTCGACGGCGAGCTTCAGGAAGAGCAGCTTGCGGGCCGCGGCGGGCGACAGGGGCTTGCCGTCGAACCGGCGCGCCTGGCGGGCCAGGTCCGCGGCGGCGGCGGCATAGGCCCGGGAGGCGTCGGCCGACAGCCATTCCGTGTCGTAGGTCATGTGGGTGGACTGCACCCAGGAGGCGAAGCGGCTGCGCCGGCCCGCCTCGTCGAGCTTCTTCTCGACGTCGGCCACGAACTTCTCGGCATCCGGGGCGGGGGCGGCGGCGCGCGCGTACGGGGCGGCGAGGAGCAGCAGCGGCAGGAGGGGGATTCGGATATCCATGGAACTGAGCATACCTCTATTTGGAGCGGCCTGCTCCTAGGCCTTAGGGCCCATATTCCTCTGGGACTATGGGAGTTTGCGGCTGGGGCCATCGGGACGCATCCTTTGACCAAGAGGCCCAAACATGAAACTCTCCGCCCCGCTCGCCGCCGCCCTCGGAACCCTGGTCCTGGCGTCCCTCGCCGGAGCCCAGGTCACGGTGTCGACGCCGGCCGTGGCCGGGAGCACGCCCATCGCCGCTCCGGCCCCCGCTCCCTTCAAGGTCGAGAAGGGCCTGGGCGAGGCGCTGACCAAGGACGGCTTCTCGGTGCGCCCGGACGGCTCCATCGAGCACAAGGCCTCGGGCGCCGTCTATCCCCCGCGCGTGCTGATGCAGCTGGGGCTCATCTGGGACCCCGCGGGGCGGCTGGTCGACCCGCGCATCATGGAGCCCGTCTCCACCGAGGACCTGATGCCGCTGCTCAAGGGGATGCTGGGCTTCTCCGAGGTGGCCCGCTACAAGCCCGACGAGATCGGCAAGAAGCTGCAGGAGTGGGGGGTGCCCCAGTCCTACGACAACATCCATCTCTTCAACCCGGACGGCACGGCCACCTATTTCGGCCTGATGCTCTACCACGGCCTGACCCAGGGGCCCGGAGGCAAGGCCGTGGACGCCAAGTCCCTCTCCGAGCGCCTGAGCGGCGAACGCCTCAGCCAGTCTCTATCCCTCTTCGACTCGGGCTATGCCCAGGCCTTCCGCAGCCGGCGCCCGGATGTCGGGATGGCCGACATCAAGGCGGGCCTCGGCCTCCTTTCCGGGGACGCCCGCGGCAAGGGGGAGACCGCCCTGGAGTTCCGCCCCACGCGGAACATCGCCGACCAGCTCCAGGACCACCAGAACGCCTTGCTGGTTTCGGCCGCGAAGGCCGCCGACCGGGCCGAGGTGGCCCGCATCGCCGAGGCGGCGCAGGCCCTGGAGGCCCTGAAGCGCTACCGGTACCACACCGGTCAGAGCCTGGACCGGTTGGCCCCTCCCGGCACGGTCCCGCCCCCGGACCCGATGGCGGAGTTCGGCGGGGACCCGGTGCCGCCCCGCCACCGCACGCTCCCGATGGTCCTGTCGATGATGGACTCGCTGCCCGGGCCGAAGATGACGCCCGCCCAGAAGGAGGCGCTCATCAAGTCGTTCCCGCTGGGCGACACGGTCTGGCGCATGGGCGCCCAGGACCTGTGGAAGGAGGGCCTGCAGGGCGAGGGGGTCAAGGTCGCCGTCATCGACACGGGCGTCTCCCCGCACCCCGAGCTGCAGGGCGTGGTCAAGTCCCGTAAGACCTTCACCAACCAGCTGCCGGGGGACTCCATCGGCGTCCATGCCACGCACGTGGCCGGCACCATCCACGCGCTGGCCCCCATGGCCGAAATCCGCTCCTATGCGGCGCTGAACTCCGACCTGCCGATGAACCAGACGTCCCGGCTGAACATGCAGGGTACCGAGACCGAGGCCGCCATCATGAAGGCCATCGACGCCGCGGTCGCCGACGGCAACCAGGTCATCAACATGAGCCTGGGGGGACCCGGCCGCCCGAGCGACGCGATGTCGAAGAAGATCAACGAATACTCCGAAAAAGGAGTCATCTTCATCATCTCCTCGGGCAACAACGGGCCGTTCTCCGGCGGGGTCAGCGCGCCCTCGGCCGCTCCCCAGGCCTGGACGGCGGGAGCCCTCAACGCCCAGGGGCGCCTGACCTCCTTCACCTCGTTCGGCCGGAACTTCGACCCCGCGACGAACACCTTCGTCGTCAAGCCGGTCTTCGTCGCCCCGGGCGACAACATGAACTCCACGGTCAGCCCGATGATGGGCCCCGAGAGCGGCTTCGCCTACGCCCGGCAGTCGGGGACCTCGATGGCGGCGCCTCATGTGGCCGGCGCCACCGTCCTCATGGTGGACGCCGTCAAGAAGATGAACGCCCTGCTCAACCCCGTCGAGATGACCAAGCGCATCCAGGACGCCTATGTCGCCACCGGCAGCGAGATGCCGCGCCGCGAGGTGGCGCCCGAGGCGCCGGTGGAGCAGCGCTTCATCGTGGTGAACCCGCTGGCCGCCTACGAGCGCCTGCGCGACACCGTGCCGCAGGCCGTGGCCCGCCCGCCGGTCGGCGTAAAGCCCGTCTTCGTCGCGCCGCCCATCGCGCTCCCGCCGCTCGTCATCCCCGCCCCGCGGCGCATCGAGGCCCCGGTGAAGAAGCCGCTGCCCCCGGCGCCTCCGCCTCCTCCGGCGGAAGACGTCGACGCCTGACGGGCCATAGGGCCTCCTTGCGGCCAGCCGCGGGAGGCTCTATACTTTTTCCCATGGGAGGACTCGAGGAGGCGCTGGAAGCGGCGGGGGAGGGCGAAGAGCAGATGTTCGCCTTCTTCGCGGCTCTGCTCGCGACGAAGCTCCTGGTCCCGGCCCGGCCCGGAGCCGGCTCGGAGGGCCCCCTCCCCGTCATCTTCTCGGTCGACGGCCGGCCGGCAGCGCTGGCCTACGGGTCCCGCGAGACGGTGCGCGACGCCCCGCCCGACGGGGCCGTCCTGGCCGAGCTGAGGGGCGACGACCTGGTGCTGGCCCTGGAGTCCAACCCGGCCGCGCGCCTGGTCCTCGTCATCGACACGGGAGAGACGCGCCCTTTCCCCGCCGAGATGGTCGCCATGATGCGGGACATGGTCCGCCTCGCCCACAAGGAGTTGGGGGGCCGTCCGGGTTCCCGCGCCGACGGGAGGCCCGACGCGTTGGTCAGGGCCCTGAAGGAGGCTTTGGCCCGCAGCATGGAGGCCGCCTCCGCCGCTTTTGCGCCGGGCGAGGGATTCCGGGTCGTCGTCACGATGCACAAGGGGCAGGATACGGCTTTCAAGTATGTGAGGGGAGACCTGCTCCGGGCGGCCGAGGAGGCCGGCTTCGAGCTGGCCGTCTTCGCGGCCACGGACCCCGAAGCCCCCGCCCCCGAGGCCGCGCCCTTCTACAGGACCTCCTGACCATGGACCCCCTGCGCGCCCCCGCACACCTGGAGGAGTTCGCCGAACTGGTGACGACCCTGCGCGCCAAGGCCCTGGACCCGGCCCGGCGCGACGCGCCGGTGGACCCGGGGGCCGAGGCGCGGGCCGGGCGCAGCAGCGCCGGCCTCAGGGTGATGTATACGGCGCGCCTGGACGCCGGCGGGCCTGAACCCGTCCGTGTCCATCACCTGTCGCTCTCGATGGTCGGGGGGCTCGGGCCGGAGGCGGCCCCGACGCCCGGGCCGTTCGCCCTGCTGGCCCTGAAGCTCCTGCGCGGCCTGCCTCATGCCGACGGGATGTACCGTTCCGAGAACGGCGTGTTCCATGCCGAATGGACGGTCCCGCCGGAGGGGGAGGAGGCCTATGCCGCGGCCCCGCCCCCCATCGTCCCCGCCGTGCGCCTGGCGGCCCTGCTGTCGGCCTACGACGCCGCCGCCCAACGCGCCTTCGCGCGCGTCCAGACGACGGGCATCTCCCCGGGGACCTTGAATTAGAGCCCGCGGTCCTCGTAGACCTGCTTGAGGGAGTCTTCCAGGGCGGCCAGGAACTTGTCGAGCTCCGGATAGCCGATGGTCAGGGCCGGCTCGATGCGCAGGGTCCGGGCGTTGATGTAGGTCCCGCTGATGAGGATGTTCCTGGCGAAGAGGTTCTTCGACACTTCGTAGCCCAGGTCGTTGTCGGTGAACTCCATCCCCAGCATCAGGCCCCGACCCCGCACGAGCTTGAGCACCTTCGCGTACTTCCCGGCCAGCGCCCCGATGTGCTTAATGAGGTATTCGCCCTTCTCGGCGGCCTGGCGCGGGAGGTCCTCTTCGAGGATGACGTTGATGGTGGCGATGGCTCCCGCGCAGGCCATCGGGTTGCCGCCGAAGGTCGTGGTGTGCAGGAACGGGTTGGCGATGTACTTCTCCCAGGTCTTGGCCGTGCCTACGCAGGCCCCGATGGGGACGATGCCGCCGCCGAAGCCCTTGCCGAGGGCCATCAGGTCGGGGACCACCCCGTCGTGCTCGCAGGCGAACATCTTGCCGCTGCGGCCCATGCCGGACTGGATTTCGTCGAGGATGAGCATGGCGCCGTACTTGTCGCAGAGCTCGCGGGCCGTCTTCAGGTAGCCGGGCGGGGCCACGTTGATGCCGCCCTCGCCCTGGATGGGCTCGAGGACGATGGCGGCCACGCGGTTGCCCGAGAAGTCGCAGGTCTCCATCATGGTCCTGAGCGCCCCGGCGTCGCCGAAGGGCACATGCTGCCAGTCGAGGAGCGGCAGGAAGGGCTCGCGGAACACGGCCTTCGAGGTTCCGCCAAGCGAACCCAGGCTCTTGCCGTGGAACGCCCCCACCGCGCCGATGAAGCGCCGGCGGCCGGTGGTCAGCATCGCCATCTTGAGGCAGGCCTCGACGGATTCGGTGCCGGAGTTGGTGAAGAAGGCGAACTTGAGGTCCCCGGGCGTGATGAGCGAGACCAGGTGGGCCAGGTAGGTGCGCAGCGGGTCGATGAGCTCCTGGGAGTGGATGCCCTGGCGCGAGAGCTGGTCCATGACGGCCTTGAGCACCTTCGGGTGCCGGTGGCCGGTCACATAGATGCCGAAGCCGCCCAGCATGTCGATGAACTCCTTGCCGTTGATATCCTTGAAGCAGGAGCCGGAGTCCTCCCATTCCACCGCCGTGTAGTCGGTGCTGACCGACTTGCGGTACTTGAGGAAGCCCTCGTTGACGTGCTCGGTCCAGTAGCGGACCGAATCCTCGATGACGCGCTTCTTCTCGTCGGGGGCGAGGCTCTTCTTGGCGATGAGGTCGAGCACGAACTGGGACTCGGCCCGGGCGGTCTTCATGTCTTGGGGCATATCGTCACCTGTGGCGCGGCTTGAGCCGTGATTATCCCACATCCGGGGGGGGCGGGGATATAATCTCCGCATGGCGGCCCCCACGCTCTACTACGACGGCGCCTGCGGCTTCTGCCGGCGCTGGGTGGAGCGCTGGAAGGGGCTGACGGGAGACTCCGTCCGCTACGAGCCTTCCCCTGAGTCCGAGCCCCGCGCCGTCCGTTTCGTCGAGGCCGACGGGACGGAATCCGAAGGGGCGGCCGCGGTCTTCCTGACCCTGGCGTACGCCCCGTTCCCCGGGCCGGCGCTCTTCCCGCTCTACCGCCGCTGGCCGCTCCTCGCCCGGCTCTGCGAGCGCGCCTACCGTCTTGTGGCCGACCACCGTCCTTTCTTCTCCCGCCTCACGCGCTGGGGCTGGGGGGATGACCTGGCTGCGCCGACCTTCCACCTGTCGCGCTGGCTGTTCCTTCGCGGGATGGCATTGTGCTACCTCGCCGCCTTCCTGTCCTTCGGCGCCCAGGCCGACGGCCTGCTCGGCCCTTCAGGCATCGTCCCCTCCCTGTCCAAGGGCGCCATCCTGGGGCTGGTCTGGGGCGGGGCGGCCCTTTCGGCCTGTCTCTTCGCCGGCCTGCTGCCGATGGCTGCCGCCGCCGGCCTGTGGCTGCTTTATCGGCAGGTCTATCACGCCGGGGGCGTCTTCCTGGGCTTCCAGTGGGACGTCCTGCTGCTCGAGGCCGGAGCGCTGAGCGTGCTGGCCGCGCCGTGGGGGCTCAATCCGCGCTTGGAAGACGAGCGCGCGCCCGTCCGGACGGCGCTGGTCCTGGTCCGCTGGCTGTGGTTCCGCCTGATTCTCCTATCCGGCCTGGTGAAGCTGACCTCCGGCGACGCGCTCTGGAGTTCCCTGACGGCCCTGCAATTCCACTTCGAGACCCAGCCCTTGCCCACCGCCCTGGCCTGGTACGCGCATCACCTGCCGGCCTGGGCGCTCATGGCCGCCTGCGGGGCCATGTTCTTCATCGAGCTCGTCTTGCCCTTCGCCGTGTTCTTGCCGCGCCGGCCGCGCCTCGCGTCCTTCCTCGGCGTCAACCTGCTCATGCTCATCATCGCGGCGACCGGGAACTACACCTTCTTCAACCTGCTGGCCGTGGCGCTCAGCCTGCCCCTGCTGGACGATTCCGCTCTGCGCCGGTTCCTGCCCTCCCTCGCGGGCCGCCTGCGGGGGGCGCCCCGTCCCTGCGAGCCGCGGAACCTGCGCGCCGTCTCCTGGGCCTTCGCGCTCTTCGCGCTGCCGACCAGCCTGGCCGTAGGCGCCCTGCGCGTCGCGCCCCAGGCCGCCCGCCGGCCCGTCGTCGGCGCCCTGGCCGCGGCCGGCGAGAGCCTCGACCTGGTCAACTCCTACGGCCTCTTCGCGGTGATGACCCGTCCGCGCTTCGAGCTCGTCGTCGAAGGCTCGGCCGACGGGCGGGAGTGGAAGCCTTACGGGTTCCGCTGGAAGCCGGGCGACCCCGCGCGCCGTCCGGGCTGGGCGCAGCCCCATCAGCCGCGCCTGGACTGGCAGATGTGGTTCGCCGCGCTGTCGCCCTATCAGGCGAACCCGTGGTACTTCGCCTTCCTGCGCCGCCTGCTCGAGGGTTCGGTCCCCGTGCGCGGGCTGCTGGCCAGCGACCCCTTCCCGACGAGCCCGCCGCGCTTCATCCGTACCCTCGTCTACGAGTACCGGTTCACCGACTCCGGCCCCGGCTGGTGGCGGCGGGAGCTCAAGGGCCTCTACTGCCCGGTGGTGACCCTGTCCCCTGACGGACGGCTGGCGGCGCTGGGGCCGCCGGGCTAGACTGAGGTATGCCGGACAAACGGCCGCTGCGCCTGCCCTCGTGGGTGGTCATGGTCGCGACGATCGGCGGCGCCGTCGTCATGGTGCCGACGGCCTTCATCGTCTACATGCGCGGCGGCTATACCGATAAGGGGACGATGCAGGTGCTGGGCATCATGCTGGTGCCGATGCTTCCGTTCATCGTCGCCTCTCTGTGGAAGGGCCTGGACATGCCCGACGACGTCCCGCCGATGCAGGTGGACCGCTCGCGCGAGCTGGTCGTGGGGGAGCGCGGCGTCCATCCCGCCTCGAACCTCAGCCCCGAGGGGGCCGCGCTGGCCATGGCGGCGGTCGGCGGTCTGGCCGTGCCCGCGCTCTGGATACATTTCGACCTCGGCTGGTGGGTCTTCGCCGCCGGGGCCCTCTGCCTGGGGGGCGTGGCCGCCGCCGCCTGGTGCCACATCCGCCGGGTGAACCGGGACGAGGAGGATTAAGGCCGCGGAGGAGCCTCCGCGTCGTCCGCCGGGCTCAGGTCGATGACGACGACCTCGGGCGGGCACAGGAAGCGCAGGCGCGGCAGGCCGTAGCTCTCGCAGCCGACGCCGGCGCTGACGCAGGCGGCCTTGCCCTTGGCCCGGAAGAAGCCGCGCGCGAAGGCCGTCCCGGCCCGGGACATGCTGACCAGGGCGCCCAGGAAGGGCAGACGGACCTGGCCTCCGTGGGTATGTCCGCAGAGCACCAGGTCGTACGGGAGCTTGGCCAGTTCCGTGAGCAGGTCGGGGTAGTGGTAGAGGCAGACCCCGAACTCGTCGGGGGCCTTCTCCAGCCCCGCGCGGCGCACCAGGGCCTCGTTGCCCGCGTTGACTCCGTATAGGCGCAGGCGGTTGGCGCCCAGCTCGACGCCGACCAGTTCGTCGTCGAGCCAGGTCACTCCGGGCGGCGGCGGCAGGCACTGCACCGGACGGCTCTCCTCGCTGTTGCCCAGCGAGGCATAGACGGGGGCGACCCCGGCCAGCCCGCGCAGGAGGCGGAGGAAGTCGGCGGGCACGAAGCGCGACGCCGTGTAGTCCCCCGTCATCAGGACCAGGTCGGGGCGCGCCTCGCGCAGGCGTTCGAGCAGGCTTTCCTCGACCGCGCTCCAGCGCCGCACATGGGTATCCGATATATGGGCGACGCGCAGCGGGGCCTTGAGCGCGGGGCTGCGCAGGGTCTCACGGCGCAGGACGACACGGTAGGGTTCGACCAGGACGCCGTAGGATATGAGGCAGACCCCGAGCAGGGCCGCGGCGTGGACCGCGGGCGACCAGGGCGGAGCGCTATCCGTCCAGAGCAGGCCGGCCGAGACGCTGAAGGTAAGCAGGACTCCCGCCGCGAAGGCCGCCACGGCGGCGACCTCCCCCAAGCGGATCTGTCCGAGCTCGGCCGGCGTCTGGGCCGGTTCGACGAGCACCGTCGTCTTCGCCGCCATGGCTCACCTCTTGCGGACCAGGTCTTCCAGCGACCTCACATAGCGCTCGAAGGCGGCCCTGCCCTTCGGCGCCAACGACAGGGTCGTGCGCGGCTTGCGCTCCACGAACCCCTTCGTGATCCTGATGTAGCCGGCCTGGAACAGCAGCCGGGCATGGACGCTCAGGTTCCCGTCGGTGACCTTGAGCATGTCGCGCAGCTGGGTGAAGGCCAGCTCCGGCTCGGCCGCCAGCGCCGACATGATCCCCAGGCGGACGCGCTCGTGGATGAGCGCGTCGAGGCTCTCGGGGGGGATGAAGACGGCCATCAGGCGCGCTTGCCGTGGAGGACATAGGCTCCGAAGGCGATATGGTAGCCGCCGAAGGACAGCGCCGCGATCCACAGGTCGACGTCGGGGAATACGAACATGGCGGCGATGCCGGTGACGATGAACAAGAGCCCGAGCAGGCGCGGCTCTTCGCTGGAGAAGAGGCCGGCGTTGTAGAGCGCGACGCCGTAGCCCAGCATCCATAAGGAGGGGATGACGCCGTAGTGGCGGTCGAGGAGGAGCCGCAGGGTGATGACTCCGGCGGTGAGGAGTGCGGGGCCCATGGCCTGGCGGGCCATGCGGGTCGGGCGCGCCTGGAGCGAGACGCCCAGGCGGCGCGACTCGCGCAGGGCGAGGACCCAATAGAGGAGCACCGAGGCCGCGGCCGTCCCGGTCCACACGGAGGCCACGAAGAGCTTCTGGAGGGGGGGGAGGAACAGCACCTGGACCACGTCGGCGGAGCGGGTCAGGTTCCATGTCAGCGCCGTCGCGGCGAGGACCAAGAGGCCGCCGACGATGGCCGCCCAATCGGGCAGCAGCTTATGGGTGGCGGAGAGCTCCATCACGTCGCGGATGTACTTGAGGTCGGAGAGGAGGCGGGCTTCTTCGCGCTGCATGGCGGCTCCTAGACTTTGTTAGATAAAGTACTTTACCATGCAGATTCTGTTCTGTCAAGACCTAGGGACTGACGCGCGCGGGGCGCCCTGTGACCGACGATATGCTCCGTGATGTTATCCGTCCTATCCCGCCACCGGGGGGCCGGGTCTAACATGGGGGCATGGAGAGTCCCTCGGTCGGAGAGTTGCTGGCCATCCTCGAGGCCACCCCCGACTATGTGAGCATCGCCGACAGCGACGGGCGGGTCGTCTACGTCAACCCGGGAGGGCTGCGCATGGTGGGGCTGCCGCCCGATGCGCAGCCCGCCGGGCTGCGCATCGCGGACGTGCATCCGCCCTGGGCCTGCCGGGTCGTCGAGGAACAGGGCCTGCCCGCCGCCTCCCGCGACGGGTCTTGGGCGGGGGAGACGGCCCTCCTCCACCGGGCGGGCCGGGAAGTCCCCGTCTCCCAGGTCATCCTCGCCCACCGCGGCCCCGGCGGGGGCGTGGTCCGCTATTCCACCGTGGCCCGCGACCTCGGCGAGCAGCGCCGGGCCGAGGAGTCGCGCGCCCACCTGGCCGCCATCGTCGAGAACTCCGAGGACGCCGTAATCAGCAAGGACCTCGACGGCGTCGTGCTGAGCTGGAACGCCGGGGCCAGGAGGCTCTACGGCTACGAGCCCGCCGAGATGCTCGGGCGCCGCGTCATGGACCTGGTCCCCGCCGAGCTGGCGGGGGAGGAGGAGTCCATACTCGAGAAGGTCCGCCGCGGCGAGCGCGTGGCCACCCTCGAGACCACCCGGCTGGCCAAGGACGGGCGTCGGCTGCGCGTGTCGGTCTCCGTGTCCCCCATCCGGGACGGCGCCGGGCGCGTGGTGGCGGCCTCGGCGGTGGCGCGCGACATCTCGCGCCGCGTGGCGGCGGAAGAGGCCCTGCGCCAGAGCGAGGCGAAGCTCAACCGGGCCCAGGCCATGGCGCGCATCGGCAGCTGGCACCTGGACCTCCTGAAAGACGAGCTGACCTGGTCGGCCGAGAACTACCGCATCTTCGGCGTGCCGCCCGGCACCCCTCTGACTTACGGCTTCTTCCTGGAACTGGTCTATCCCGAGGACAGGCCGCTGGTCGACGCGGCCTGGAAGGCCGCGCTGGACCGCCGGCCCTACGATATCGAGCACCGCATCACCGGGGAGTCCGGTCAGCGCTGGGTCCGGGAACGGGCGGAGGTCGAGTTCGACGATTCAGGCCGGCCGCTCCACGGCACCGGGACCACCCAGGACGTGACCGACCGCAAGCGCGCCGAGCTGGCGCTGTCGCGGGCCAACGCCTACAACCGCGGCCTCATCGAGGCGGCGTTGGACGCGCTGGTCACCATAGGGCCGGACGGGAAGATCACCGACGTGAACCGGGCCACGGAGAAGGCCACCGGCCGTCCGCGGGCCGCCCTGGTCGGCTCGGACTTCGCGGACTACTTCACCGACCCGGCGCTGGCGCGGGCGGGCTACGAGAAGGTCTACCGGGAGGGCGCCGTGCGCGACTACCCGCTCGAGCTCCGGCACGCCGACGGGCGGGTGACCGCCGTGCTCTACAACGCCACGGTCTACCGCGGCCCGGACGGCGCCGTGGCCGGAGTCTTCGCGGCGGCGCGCGACGTGACCGAGTTCGCGCGCGCCCGCACCGAGCTGCAGGCGCTCAACGCGGGCCTCGAGGCGCGCATCCGGGAACGGACCGCCGAGCTGGAGGCCGCCGACAGGGAGCTCGAGGCCTTCTCCTATTCGGTGTCCCACGACCTGCGCGCCCCGCTGCGCGCCGTGGACGGCTTCGCGCAGATCCTGGCGGCGGAGCACGCCCCCAAGCTCGACGCGGACTGCCGGCATCGAGGAGGCCGGCGGGCGGGTCGAGGTCCGCAGCCGGACCGGGGAGGGGACGACCTTCTGCCTGTCCCTGCCCGGGGCGGGCCCGGAGCCTGAGGCCGACACGGCGGGCGCCTCGGCCCCCCGCGCCAGGGGGGCCGGGGAGGTCGTCTTGCTCGTCGAGGACGAACCCCTCGTGCGCGGCGTGGCGGAGAGGATGCTCCGCTCGAGGGGCTACTGCGTGCGCAAGGCCGGGAACGCCGAGGAGGCCTTGGGAATCCTGAGGGACCCGGCGCAGGCCGTCGCGCTCCTGCTCAGCGACATCGTCCTGCCGGGCCCCAGCGGGGCGGACCTGGCCGAGCAGGCAGTGCGGCTCAGGCCCGGCCTCCGGGTGATGTTCGTCTCCGGCTTCGCGGAACATGCCGCCGTCGAACGCCTGAACCGGCACGGCTGCCGGATCCTGAGGAAGCCTTTCGGGATAGACGAGCTGGCCCGCGAGGTGCAGAACGCCTTGAACTCCCCGGCCTGCCTGGGCGGCGGGACCTAGACGGCGCCGCTGACGAGCAGGTGCCGTTCGCTGACCTGCTCGGGTGCGAGGGGGAGCCCCGCGTCGGCCAGCTGCACGGCGACCTCTTCGAGGGAGAACGCGGCCAAGAGGGAGTTGTAGAAGTCTTCCTGAAGCACGGGGTCCTCCCCCGAAGCCGCCGCCGTGACGATGCGCCGCGCCTCCGCCTCGGAGGCTGGCCGGTACAGGTCCATGACGAAGACCGCCCCGCCGGGCCGGGTCAAGCGCTTCACCTCGGCCCAGAAGGCCTTGGGGTCGGGGAGCTGGTGGAGCAGGCTGTTGGAGACCACGGCGTCGAAGGAACGGTCGGCCAGCGGCAGGCCGGGCAGGTAGCCATCGACGAGGGCTATGCGGCCCAAAAGCCCGGCCTTTGCGACGGCGGAGCGTGCCAGCGCCAGCATCGGGCCCGAGGCGTCCACCGCCGTGATGGCGGCTTCGGGGGCGGCCTGCGCCAGGCGAATCATGATGTCCCCCGGGCCGCAGCCCAGGTCCACGACCTTCCCGCGCGCGGCCTGCGGGTGCGCCTTGAGGAGGTTGCCGACGAAGGCCTGGTTGACGCCCGAGAAATCGGCCTTGGCGTACGCCTCGGCCCCGGCGGGGTCGTCCATCACCTCTTTCTCGGGGACGCGCTTCACCGGGCCGTCTCCTTGAGCCGTCCGAGCTCCGCGGCGCCGAAGCGGCTGCCCAGCCAGGCCGTCAGGCGCTTGCGGGCTCCGCGGGGGGCGACGCCCGCGGCGGCGAAGGCGGCCAGCAGGTCCACCCCGTCGAGGAAGTCCTTCTCGTCGATGAACTCCGCCTCGACCTTCTTCGCGCCCACGTTGTGGTAGTTGCCCAGCGGGAAGGCCAGGCAGACGGCGCGGTAGCCGGATAAGGAGAACGCGGAGGCCTCGCAGGTGCCGCCGTCCATGAGCCGGCGCTGAACGCCCAGGGCGGGGCGCCGCTTCTTGAGCGCGCGGGCGGCCTCCTCCAGGGCGGCGACCAGGTCGGCGTCGAAGACCCGCGCCTTGTCGCCGACGCGGATGACCGGCCCCTTCCCCATGACGGCGCCGGGGAGCTCTTTGGAGCACTCGAGCACGACGACGGGCCGGTCTTGCGGCACGCTGCCCAGGCGGATGGCCCCCAGGCAGCCGTGGAACCCGACCTCTTCGGCGCGCGTGAACAGGGCGAGCACGTCGCCCGGCAGCTTCCGGCGGGAAAGATGGGTCAGGGCGGCGACGATGGCGGCGCAGCCGGAGAGGTTGTCGTGGGCTTTGGAGCGGACCTTCCCGCCGCGGCGCTCGAAGAGCGGGAGCTCGGCGTGGCCGAAGTCGCCGGCCTTGGCGCCGGAGGGGACCTGCAGGGCGATGAGGTTGTGGGGGCGCCCGCGGACCAGGCCGGGCTTGCGCCCGTCTCCCCGCGTCACCACGGCCCGCCCGATGCGGCTCGAGGTGCGCCCGTCGTAGAGGGCGAGGCGCAGGCCCTTGAGCGCGAAGGTCGGCACCTGGCCGTTCCAGCGCGCCTCGGCCGAGCGGCCTTTGACCGAGAGGAGCTCGAAGCCGGGATGGTCCATGTGGGCCGTCATCGCCAACGGCGCGGCCTTGCCCCGCTTGTAGCGCGCCAGCAGGTTGCCGGCCGCATCGACGCCCCAGGGGATGCCGGCGGCGTCCAGCGCGGCCGTCAGAGCCGCCCGGACGCGGCGCTCGTGGAAGGGGGCGGTGGGTTGGACCAGGATGGATTCCAGGGTGCGCAGGGCCGCTTTGGCGTCCGGGGCGGGGAGCCTCACCGCTTCCTCCCGCCGCAGACGAGGCAGGGGGCCCCGTCCATCACCCCTTTCCCCTTGCAGGCCTTGCAGACGGATACCGTGCGGATGGAAATGCTGAAGCCGCCCTTCTTGGGAGGGGCGATGGGGGATTTCGAGACGGGGGGCGGAGGGGGCGGGGGCGCCGCCGGCCGCGGCGCGGCCCCGGGGTTCATCACGCAGGTCGCGCAGACCTCGTTGTCGGAGCTCTCGGTGACGGACTTTCCGCAGACGCGGCAGGTGAACTCGTAGGAGCGCGGGGTCATCCCGTCATCTTACCAATCTGTCCGCCTCAGAGGTCGCCGCGCAGCACGCGGCCGACGGCGGCGGCGAACCCTTCCGGCCCGGGCGGGTCGGCCTTCAGGCCGTAGTTCGCGTGCCCGAAGCCGTCCCCGTCGTGCGTCCACTCGCACAGGACGTTGGAGGGCGGGCCGCCGTCGAGGCTCATGGTGACCTCGAGGGTGAAATAGCGGACCAGGGGGGGGCTCTCCACCACGAGCAGGCGTCGCGGTCCCGGCTTGACATGCACGCCGACCAGGAGGGCTTCGGCCATCTCTGAGGCGCGGGGTACGCCCAGTATGCCGAGGTCCCCGCCTTCGG
The DNA here is from genome assembly GCA_016218495.1 of Elusimicrobiota bacterium. Taxonomy (GTDB): domain Bacteria; phylum Elusimicrobiota; class Elusimicrobia; order UBA1565; family UBA1565; genus SCTT01. The sequence goes on along the minus strand of JACRDU010000152.1, from coordinate 3,668 downwards.
GCAGCGGGCGGACCTCGCCGGAAAAATCGTCGGGGACGACGCGAGGCTCTCCTCCTTCCTTCTCGACGATGCGGTTCCACACCCGGGCGAACTCCTCGCGCCCCACGGGCATGGCGATGAGGCCCAGCGCCACCAGGGGCTTTTCGAACGCCAGTCCCCGGAACGCCATATGGGAGAAAGCGTAATTGGCCGTCATCGCGTTGTTATAACAGAACTAGGAAAGGAATCAAAGGCCGCGGTCCAGGAGGCCCCGGACCCTCTGGGCGCCGGCGTCGACCTTGGCCTTGAGGGAATCCCCGGTTTCGGTGACGACGGAAGGGCGCGACTCGGCGTCGCGCAGGGCCTCGGCCTCCTCCTCTTTGGTCACGACGGCAGGCCCGCAGGCCGAGCGCAGGAGGGCGATGTGGACGGCCGGGTGCTCGAGGTAATGCCCGAAGGAATGGACGTTCGCCCTCCAGGCGTGGCGGACGCACAGCGGGCGGGACCGGCGCAGCGCGCCGTCGGCCTTGGGGACGGCCCGGTCGATGGGGTCCCAGGCGTGGCGCACCTCGTAGAGGCGGCGCGCCCAGCTCTCCGGGTCCTTGGCGGGCCCGGCGCGCAGCAGGGAGCCGGGCCCGCCGGCCGCCAGCATGCGGCTCACGTCCGCCAGCATGAACACGGCGCGCCAGCGCCAGCGCCGCGGGGAGAACGCGGCGCGGCGCTGCAGCCAGCGCCGGCCCAGGTCGTCTAGGGCGTCGTGGGCCACGGCGGTGCCCAGGCTGTGCGCGGCGAAAACGGCCTCCACCGCCGAGCCGTCCTCGGCCGCGCCCAACAAGGCGCCGCGCACGCCGTCGGCGACCTTGGCGCGCACCTGGGCGCGGCAGGCCGCGTCGGCCCGCCAGGCCAGCACGTCGGAGGCATGGTCGGGCCAGGCCGCCTCGAGGGCGGGCAGGTGCTCGGCCAGCTCGGCCAGCCCCGGCATGGCGGCGAAGCTCTCGGCCAGGGGCGAGAGCCCGTCGGCCGCCGCGCTCAGCCAGGGCGCCTTGCGCAGCAGCTCCGCCGCCTTGCGGGCGGCCTCTTGGGCCTGGTCCTTGATGCGGCGGGCTCCGGCGGCGGCGGCGCCCCGCCAGCGCGCGGCGGCCTCGTCTAGGAGCTCTTCGTAGGAGAGCGGCACCAGCGCGGCGCGGTCGTCGAGCGGCCGGCGCTGGAACGCCGCGTAGCGCCGGGAGGCCTGGCGCAGGACGGTGGCGGGGCCTTCGGGACGGTCGGCCCAGCCGGAGCCGTGCTCGCCCACGCCGTGGAGGAGGAACAGGAGCCGCCGCATGCTGTGATATCATAGCGCTCGTGAAGGCCGTTGTCCTCTGCCTCGTCGCGGCGCTGGCCTGGGCGCAGGCCCCGGCCCCGGATTCCGCGCTGGCTGAGATGAAGGCGCGCGGCGTCATCGCCTTGGACGCGCTGACCTGGACGGGCACGGAGGCCTCCGTCCTCAGGCGGCTCAAGCGCGCCGAGCGCCTGGGGGCCTTCGATTACCTGCGCGACAAGACGGGGACGCTGGACGGTTCGGCGGTGCAGTTCGAGACCGGGCAGGGCTACAAGCGCCTCCTGCTGACCGTAAGAGGCCACGAGCGCTGGCTCTTCATCCTGTCGCAGGAGGCGCGCGGCTTCTTCGAGAAGCGCGGGTCCGAGGCCAAGTTCGTATTCCAGATCACCGACATGAAGAAGGTCAGGCTCTTCACCGACGAAGGGCTCCTCACCGACCCCGGGGTGGACCTCTATCTGGCGGCCAAGCGGCGCAAGCCGGTCTTCTGGATCGACACCTACGGGCGGCCCGCGGGCACGGTCCGGCCTCCGGCCGCCGGGACGCCGCCGCAGGCCCCGCCGAAAGCCCTGCCTCCGCCGCCGGGCCGCCCTCCGGAGGCTCCCGCGCCCACGCCCGGCACCATCCCGAAGGCCGGCGTGGTCGCCCCTTCCGACGCGCCGGACCCCCGGGCCGTCTCGACGGTGGAAGCGCTGCTGTCCGCCGGCGGGCTGGAGATCACCGGCGACGAGGCCCGGGCCCTCGGCGCGGCCAGCGGCCTCCCCGAGGCGGAGTTCTTGAAGAAGACGACGATCAAGGCCGTGCCCTGGCCCGGCGGCATGCGCCTCTTCGTCCCGGGCGGCGACCCCCTGCTCAAGAAGGTCGCCGAGCTCAGGAAGCGTTGACCCCCGGCATGCAGGCGGCCTTCGCGGCGACGGCTCTCCTCGACGAGGGCGCGCTCAAGGAGCTCCACGGATTCGCCCTCTCCTGCGGCTCCGGGCCGGCCTGGGAGGAGTTCCGGGAGCGCGCCAAAGGCCCTGAGTTCATCATCATCCTGCGCGACTCGCGGCGCTCGCCGCTGAAGGGCTTCGTGCTGGTCAAATCCCTGCTCGGGGAGGGCGACGGCTGCGAGCTGCGCCTGCTGCGCGCCGAGCCCCCGGTCCTGCCCGGGAAAGGGCCGTGGCCGGCCGAACTGAGGGAGGGGCTGCTGCGCCTGGCGGGAGCGGTCCGCTCCCTCGAAGCGTCCGTACCCCTCTGCCTGCAGGTGGGGGGGGACCCGTCCGGTTTCCCGCAGATGTTCGAGCCGCGCGCGGCGGACGGCGCGGCCAAAGGGGTGCTGGAGGTCTCCGTTTCGGGGCTCAAGCCCGCCTTCCAGGAGATCTATAAGGACGGCTTCACGCGCGGCCTGACCGGGCTCCTCGCCCGCTGATATAGACGAGCCCCGTCAAGTCCCCGCGTCTGCGACGATGCGGCGTTGATGGTCCGTCCCTGGGAAGCCCCGGACCTGGAAGCGAAGCGTTTCTCGACGGTTGATCAAGCTGATATTCGCGGGTTGCTCCGGTCGGTGACCGGCGCCGAGCCGCATGATCTTCATTCGTCGGGAGCTGCCTCGATCTAGAGTCGTGCGTGGCACTCTCGCGAGCGCTGCACATAGCGGGGCCGAGGGTTCTCCTTGCCGTTGCCTCGCCTCCAGGACCGCGACTTCCCAGGGTCATGACGATTTTATCCTCGCGCCTCCTGGCTCAGTCGGCCGATGTGCCACACGAAGCCGGCCAGCTCGCGCGCCACGGCGACGACAGCCTTCTGGCGCGGCTTGCCCTTGCCGGTCAGCTTGCGGAACTTCCCGCACAGCCTCTCCTGTGCCCGGCGCGCCGTGGCGAGCGCCGTCGGCGAGCCACCTTCGCGGCGCTTGGTGAACTTCGGCCCGGTACGGTCGCGTTGCGTGTACGCCCACGCCGCCTCCACCAGCACGCGCCGAAGATGCGCGTTGCCGACCTTCGCGATCCGGTAGCGCCGCACGCTCTCCCCCGAGCTGTGCTCGCGGCTGACCAGACCCGTGTAGCCCATGAACTCGACCGCACTCCCGAAGCGCCGGAAGTCGCCCGCTTCCACCGCCATCGTCAGCGCGCTGAGCGTGTCCACGCCCTTGAGGCAGCGCAGATTGGCCACGACCGCCTGCCAGGCGACGTCGTCGGCCAGCACCAGCACCTGCCTGTCGAGCGCCGCCAAGCGCGCCTCCACCTCCTCGAGGCCGCGCAGGTACGCCTCGAAGACCCGCGCGTGCGACTCAAGCTCCCAGCGCAGACCCCTCAGCCACTCACGGTGCCGCTTCGTCCAGGCCGTTGTTTCCCGCCAGACCAGGCCGTGCCGCAGCAGGAACTTCGACAGCCTG
>JACRDU010000151.1 GCA_016218495.1 Elusimicrobiota bacterium | reverse complement strand
GAGCGCAAGCAGCACGCCGCAGGCGCCCGATCATTGACCGGCAGCCGTCGGCCTTCGGCCGCCGGTTGCGCGCGAGCTTCGCTCGCGCGCTCCTTACGACCCACTCAGGCCGGAAGGGCTTTACTCGGACGGGCTCCTAGCATCGTGGGGATCGGAGCCGCGAACTTCGGACATCCTTCAGAGCACTGTCCGGACAGAGTCCGGAGAGGGGCCCATGTCCCGCTCGTGGCGGCGGACCTCTTCTTCGAATACCCCGCGCGGGACGGCCCCGGACTCCAGCCCGGCCTCGGCCGCCTCCAGGTCGTCGAGGCGCAAGGCCGTGTAGGCGTGCTCGCGCGCCCACTCCGCCGGCACGGCCGAACGCCGCACGAAGGCGTAGCCCTGGGGGTCCCAGTACGCCATCAGCCACCCGGGCTCGGGCAGGTAGTCGATGTAGAACGGACGCCGGACCGTGCCCCCTCCCTTGCCCGGCGCCGGCATCTCCCGCGCCCAGTTCCCGCGCTCGAGGACGACGAGGTCGACGCGGTGCTCCGACAGGAACGCCGCGAACGCCTCCGGGCTCTTGAGCGCGCGGCCCTTCTCCTCGAGCAGCGGATGGAAGATGTAGCGCCCGTCCTGGAAGAGCTCGCCGCCGGGCAGGCGCCAGCCCAGGTAGCCGCCCCAATGCCAGGTGTTGTACATGCGCAGGGCGCCCAGCGCCGCCTTCTCCCGCGCCAGGAACTCCGCCAGGCGCACGGGCACGAAGGCGGGGTCGAAGAACGCCGCGGAACGCAGCGCGCGCGGCACGGAGCCCGCCCAGAAGGCGGCGCACAGGGCGAGGACGGCCGCCAGCCCCGCCCGACGGCGCCCCGCGGGGAGCTCCGCCGCCGCCAGCGCGACGAGCACGACCGCGGCCGTCGAGAAATACGGGGCCGTGCGCACATGGCGCAGAGCCGAGGCGAGGAAGAACAGGGCGGCCGCGCCCAGGGCGGGGTCGCTGCGCCGGCGCGCCCAACCCGCGGCCAGGGCGGCGGCGGCCAGGGCGAAGAAGGGCCACTGCCGCCAATCCGACGGGTCCGCCGGCTTCCACTCGTTGAGGAAGCGCGCGACGGCGCCGAGGTCCATGGCATGCCGGACCAGGACGCCCAGGCCCGTCGGGCCGACGGCGAGGAAGGCGGCGGCCGCGGCCGCCGCCGGCAGCGCCAGCGCGGACGGACGGCGCGCGCGCAAGGCTTCCTCGGCGGCGTAGGCGCAGAGCAGGACCAGGCCGTAGGCCCAGCCCGGATGCAGGCAGGCCCAGAAGGCGAAGCCGGCCGCGCAAGCCCCGGCCTCGCGTGCGAGCGCCGCCGGGCCGGAGGCCCGCCGCGCCTCGAGGGCGGACAGGAGCAGGACGAACAGGAGCAGCGAGGCGTTCTCCGGGCGCAGGTCGTTGGCGCTGGAAAGGGCCAGGGTCCAGGCCAGGGTCAGCCCGGCGGCCTCAGACCCGGCCAGTCCCGCGCGCTGGAGCAGACGCCACAGCGCCCAGGCCGCCGCGCCGAGGACGGCGGACTTGAGCGCCCACAGGCCGGGCATCCCCGCCGCCCCGTGGACGCCGTGCCAGAGCAGGCCCTGCAGCCATTCGAAGTCGACCCAAGGGCGCCCCCGCATCGTGAAGGACAGCCAGTCGCTCGTCGGCACGGAACCCGTCTCGACGGCGCGCCGGGCCGCGCTCAGATGCCAGAAGATGTCCGGGTTCGAGATGGGGACGGCCAAGGCGGCGGCCGCGGCCGACAGCGCGGCCGCGGCCAGCCCGGCGTCCCGGCGCAGCTCGGCCGTGGCCGCCTACTCCTCCACGACCAGCTCGAAGCCGGCCGAGTGGGCGGCGAACTCCGGCGCGTACATCGACTGCAGCACGGCCGCGCCGATGCGGTAGCGGCCGGGAGTGGTCGGGCGCACGCGGGATTCCAGCTTGTATTCCCCGTGGGGCATCCAGGAGACGAAGTAGTTGCTCAGCGAATCGCGCGGCTCCTCGTAGCGCGACAGCCCGTCCCAGGCCCAGCCCGAGCGCAGGGTCTCGGCCTCGAAGCCCGCCCCGCGCGGGTCCTTGAGGTGCAGGTACTCCATCTGCGCGCGGCTGGTGACGGTCAGGCGCACCACGACGGTGTCGCCCACCTTCACCACGGCGCCGCTGGCGAGCTTCTCCAGCTTGTACCCGCCCTCCTTGCCCACGCGCCGGAAGACGGCGCGCTCGACGGCCACCGGGCCGCCGGCGTGCGCCTGCTCGAGCTCCTTGGTGGAGAAGACGTGCGTCAATGACGCAAAGGCGAAGCCGGGGCCCTTCTTCGTCACGACGGCCTCGGCGTCCTCGGCGGAGCGCTGGCCGGTCCGGGTCCAGCGCAGCGGCTTCTCCAGCCAGTCCTCCGGGCCGACCTTCACCGTGTCGGTGGAGGCGCCCCAGCGGATGGAATAGGAATCGCCCTTCTCCAGGGCGCCGCGCTTCTTCATGAAGTCGAGCAGGGTGAACACCGCGGCCGCCGAGGCCTTGGTGGACTTCCACACCGAGCCCTTGCGGTTGAAGAGCAGCCACTGCACCATGCCGCTCAGGCGCCTGTCCTGGGGCCGCAGGGTCTGCAGGGTGCGGATGAGGAAGGCGTGCGTCTCCAGGTCGTCGTTGTACCAGAGCCAGGAGTTCTTCTCCGGCGTCCAGTAGGTCCCGGTCAGCTCGTCGTGGCGCGCGGCGTCCAGCGCGCGGTCGAGGTAGGACTCGGCCTTCTTCGTCTCTCCGAGGTTGCGCCAGGCGTAGGAGGCGTAGGCGTGCCCCAGGCGCGTGAACGCGCGGTCGTGCTTGGCCGCGAACTCCAGCCAGGCGGTGACGACCTCCTTGGTGCGGCCCTCGGCGGGGAACGAGCTGACCACATAGGCCGCGTAGAGCACGAAGGCCAGGTCGCCCTCCTCGGGCCTGAGGCGGCGCGGCACCTCGTTCATCGCGTAGCGCAGCGCCCGGCGCGTCATGTCCTCGGGGACGGCCACGCCGTAGTGCTTGGCCTCGGCCATGCCGGCCAGGACATAGAGCGTCATGTACGCGTCGCCCCGGCCGCCCGGGAACCAGGGGAAGGAGCCGTCGCCGAGCTGGGCGGCGCTCAGGCGCTCGAAGGCCGACTTCTCGGTGGCGGCCACCGCCGCGGGGTCGAGCATGTCGACGAGAGGATAGGCGGACTTGAGGCCCTGCGACGCCTGCACCCAGGGGGTCTCCATCAGGGACTGCAGGCGCTTGGGGTCGTCTTGCTCCCAAGCGGGCGTGATGGTGCCGCGCTTGGGGACCTTGGCCGCAGCCTTGGCGATGGCGGGGTGGCGCGCGTAGAGCTTGCTGACCACGGCGGCCGGCAGCCAGCGGTTGAGGGTCTGCTCCACGCACTCGTAGGGGTACTCCACCAGGAACGGGATGGCGTTGAGCACGGTCAGCGCCAGCTGCGGGTCCACCTGCAGCTGGAGGAGCTCGTCGAGGCGCGAGGGGTCCTTCTTGAGCAGCTTGGACGCGGTCAGGGTCTTGACCGTGTTCCCGTCGAGGGCCAGCATCACGCTCTCGATGAGGCGCTGGCGGGCGGGCAGCAGGGGCAGGTCGCGCTCCTCGGCGTCGGCCTCGGCCCCGGAACGCACCACGGCCCGGACCTTGAACGCGCCCACGCCGTCGGGGGCCGTCACCGGCCAGGAGAAGGCCGCCGTGCCGCGCTCGGCCACCGACGCCTCCTGGGCGCCGGGCTTGAGGCCGAAGCGCGCGCCGGCGTCCTTGCCGTCCTCCGTGACTTCAAGGGTCACGGAGGCCTTCAGGGCCCTGCCCGACATGTTGTTGACCAGGGCCTTGAGGGTGGAGCGGTCCCCCTCGCGCAGGTAGCGCGGCATCTCGACGCGCACCATGAGGTCCTTGCGGACGTCGACCTCGGCGCCCAGGAGGGAATAGGCCGCCAGCGGCGTGACCACGTAGCCGGAGACCTTGTAGGAGGTCAGGCGCTCGGGGGCCTTGAAGGCATGGGCCCCCTTGCCCTCCTTCACGGCCACCTGCGGCGCGAAGAAGGCCGTCTCGGAGAAGTCCGTGCGGGCCTTCACCGGAGGGGCGGCAGGCTCCTTGGCCTGCTCGGAGACCTCGTTCTTCCTGTCGGCCGACGAGAACTCACTCGGCGCCGGGGCGGACGCGGGCGCGGCCAGGTCGGCCATGGCCCCCGCGGCCGCCTTCTCCATCATCAGCCCTTCGGACTCCATCGCCATCCCGCGCACGGCGCCCAGCATGAAGCGCTGTCGGCGGTAGACGCGCGCGCGGCTCATGCGCAGGGCGGGCGGCAGGGGTTCCTTGGTGGCCCGGCGGAAGACCTTGAGCAGCTCGTCTATCCAGCCCCTTTCGACGCGGATGCTGTTGGCCCAGAGCGGGCGCTGCGAGCCCACGGCCTGGCCGGGCCAGGGGCGGGTCCCGTAGAGCTCGCCGAGGCCGGGGTCGGACGCGCCCTTCGCGTAGTACTCCAGCGAGCGGTCGTACATGCGCAGGGTGGCCTCGCCGGAGACGGGCTTCCCGCGCAGGTCCTTCGCCGACACCGACGCGCGCGCGCGCGCGCCCGGCTTGAGGACCTTGGGCACGGACAGGACGGCCTTCAGCCTCTTGTCGGACCACGGGACGGAGACCTGGGCCATCCCGGCGCGCACGACGAAGTCCTTGATGCCGAACCAGCGCACGGTGACGCCGCCCTTGTGGCGCTGGTCGAGCTTGACCGAGACCAGGCGCGGCCCGCGCCCTTCGAACACGCGGCTCTCGAGCAGGAACGGCCCGCCCCAGACCTCCACGCAGGTCACGGCGTCCACGAAGGCGGAGCCGAGCAGGAAGCGGGCCGTCGAGCCGACTTCGGCCTCGGCGCGTTCGGGAAGGGTGATGGAGCCGAACTCCAGCGGCACGGGCTTGGCGGGGTCCACGGCGACGACGATCGTCTCGGCCTTCGCCGAGCCTCCCCAAGGCTCCTCCGCTTCCACGCGCAGGCGGTACGCCCCGGGGGCGAGCCCGCCCAGGGGGATGCGGGCCTCCCCGTCCTTCTTCAAGGCCAGCGCGCCGGACGCCGCCTCCCGGCCGTCTGGGACGGCGCGGAAGGCCTGGTCGAGGGGCGGGCTGTGCGGGAAGTCCCCCCCCCACTGCGGCGGCGGCGCGGCGTTCTCGGGCCCGCCGTCGAGGCGGAAGAGGCGCCAGCGGCCCTTGCCCGCCAGCGGGGCCTCGTCGAGGCTGACCAGTCGCGCCGCGACGGCGAACGGCTTGCCGGACTCGGCGAAGCCCGCCTGAGGCGTCAGGCGGAACAGCCCGCCCTGCGCGCCGGCGGTGAAGGTGCGCTCGGCCGCGATGGTGCGGCCGCCCGCGTCGCGGGCCTCGGCCTTCACGACGAAGCGCGCCGGCAGGGGGTCCTTCGCGTCGGGGTCCGACGGCTCCGGCGTGAACGAGAAGGAGAAGGCGCCCTGGGCGTCGGTCTTCGCCGTCCCGCGCAGCACCTCGGACTGGCCGCCGCGGGGACGCCACGCCCACCACCAGCACCACCACGGGACCCAGTCCTGGCGCGTGACGGTGTAGGAGACCTCGGCGTCCGGCACCGGGCCGCCGAAATAGTAGGCGGCTTTCCCGGACGCCGAGACCTTCGCGCCGTAGCGCCAGGCCCCCTTGGACTCGTCGAGGGAGACCTCGAACTCGGGGCGCTTGTACTCCTCGACGGCGAACTGGGCGTAGCCGCCGTAGTTGCGGGCCCCCCCGGGGACGGAGACCTGCAGGTGATAGCCCCCGAGCAGCCGTCCCGCCGGGATCTTGAAGGAGCCCGCCGCCGAGCCCAGGGCCGAGAGGGCCTTCGCCTCGTTGTAGAACTGCTGGCCGTTGGGGTCGTTCGAGCCCACCGCGACCCGGGCGCCCGGGTGGGCCTTCCAGCCCTGCACGACGCGCTCGAGGACGGTGACCTTGTAGAAGACCGTCTGCCCGGGCCGGTACACGGGGCGGTCGGTCTCCACGAGCACGCGCAGCCGCTCCGGGACGGAGAAATAGGCCTGCAGCGGGCCGGCCCAGTAGGCCAGGTGCTCGCCGCGCCGCGCCAGCGCGTCGGCCGTCGCATTCATGTGGCCGCGCTGCGTCAGCGGCACCGACTCGGAGAGCTCGAGGCGTCCGAGCTCGTCGGTCCGGCCGCGCTCGGCGCGCCAGGACCAGTCGCGCCCGCGGCGCAGGTCCAGCTCGGCGCCGCGCACCGGGCGGCCCGAGCGCCCGTCGAGCAGGGTCATCCGGAAGACGGGGGCCGTCCTCTCGGCGGGCCCGCCCGGGACCTCGATGAAGTCCCGGTCGAGCCCGGCGATGCCGGCGTTCCCGAAGAGCACGAGGTCGGTGACGTTGACGACGACGGCGGAGAGCAGGGAGGCGCCGGGCTCGAAGGCCGCGTCGCCCGAGGCGACGACCAGGTAGAGGCCGGGGGCCGCGCCGGGGAGCCCCGTCGTGGTGGCGACATGGACATGGGGGCGCGGGGCCTCCAGCGCGACCGTCCAGGCGCGCAGCGGCTGGCGCCGCAGGAAGGCCCGGATGGCCTCGTCGGAGGCCGAGTTGAGGACCGACGACCAGGGCTGTTCGGCGCCGGAGCGGGAGAACCCGCGCAGCTCGTCGGGGTTCGTCGCGTAGAGGCGCAGGTGCGCCCGCTCCAGGTTCCGGGCGTTGAGGGTCAGCGCCGCGTCCCCGGGCGGGGGCACGACCCGCGCGCCCAGCGTCAGCTCCGGGATGCGGATCTGGGCGGCCAGGCGCGCGCAGCGCGCCGCTCCCCAGGTGCCGGGCACCGCCGCGGCGGCCTCGTCGCAGAGCCGGACCGCCTCGTCGGGGCGTCCCAGGCCCTGCAGGAGCTCGGCGGCCTTGTACGCCGCCTCGCCGCGGCCCTCGGGGGAGGCCATGGACTTCCACCAGCGTTCGAACAGCGCGGCCGCCGCCTCGCGACCCTTGGCCTCGTCGTCGAACGGGACGACCTTCTCCCCCGCCGAGAAGGGCACCTCGGCGCGGCGCAGGCGCCAGATCTCGGACGCCGTCTCCCGCCCGGCGCCGCCCAGGCGGGCTGCGGCCTCGTACACGGCGGCGGCCAGCGCCGCCGGCGGGGCGGCCTTGACGGCGCGGCCGTCGTAGCCTTCCTTCAGGAAGGAGGCGGCGGCGGGCTTGCGCGCCCCCTCGGGCTGGGGCTTCTCCTCGAGCAGGTACTCGCCCCAGCGCAGCACGACGAAGTCGAGCACGGTCGGATAGCGCTCCGCGTCGGACCGGTCGGCCTCGATGACCAGCGGCTCGTCCTTGACCGGTATGCGGGCCAGGGCGTCCCGCCGCTCCCAGAGCGAGAAGAAGGCGGACTCGACGCCGGCGCGGAGCTGTTCCTCCGTGAGCTTGAAGGCGTCCTCGGCCCCCTCCTCCTCGTCCTCGGGCTGCCCGCCGGAATACTGCTTGAGGTATTCGCGGCCCAGCTCGGCCCGGAGCAGCATATAGCGGTCCTGCCAGCGCGCGTCGCCGGGCAACTTCGCCGCGCGCAGGCGCTCGAAGGCCGCGCCGTAGCGGAACAACAGAGCCTCCGACTCGCATGCGCGCCATAGGGCCTTGGGCCGGTCGGCCTCGGCGCCGCCAGAGAGGACGGCCTCGTATAAGGGAAGGGCCTCTTGGTAGAGGCCCTTGTCGAACTTGGCGTCGGCGTCGGGAAGGTCTGGCATGGCGCCTCCGGCTGAGGGTGCGGCGAGGAGCAGGACGGCGGCGAAGACTGGGCGCATCGGCATTACGACACCTCCCCGTCTAGATTGTTCCGGGCCTCAGACCGGCTGGGCCCGGACCAGGTTGTGGAGCGTCTTCGAGTCGACGACGAGGACCATCGAGCAGTCGGCGGCCAGGTCGCTGGAGAAAAGCTCGACATGGGACATCAGGAGCACGTCCTTGCGCCCGTCGTAGGTCTCCAGGGCCGCGGCCAGCAGGTCGGCCTTCTTGCCGCGCTTCACCTGCGGGACGGAGAGGATGACGGTCTTGCCGAACTGGTCGGCCAGCGCGCCGATGACGCTCTGGGCGAGTATGTTCGAGACCTCCCCGATGGTGAGCTCCACGAGGTTCGGCAGGGCCTTCATCTTCTCGGCCCAGGGCCGCGTCACGGCGTCGGCCACGGCCTGGGCGCCCTTGGCCGAGAAGATCATCATCGCCTCGGTGGGGATGTCCTCGGAGGCGCGCAGGACGGCGGCCACATGCTCGCTGGCGTCCCTGTTGAACCAGGAGAGCAGGCGCACCACCGGGATCTCGTTGGTGCTCGAAGAGACCACCCCCCACTGGGTGTGCGAGAGCTTGCCGAGCCGGTCCGTGGAACGCGACACGCCCTCCTCGACGAGGGCCTGGATGCGCTCCTTCTCGGCCAGGGTCAGGTTCATGCGGCTAACGCGCCTTCCCGGCCTTCTCCAGCATGGCCTGCAGCTCGCCCTCGTCGAAGGGCTTGTGCAGCACGCCCAGGGCGCGCAGGGACAGGGCCTTCTCCTCGATGGACTTCTGGTCGTTGCCGGTGACGACCAGGACCCTGGCCGCGGGGTCGATGCGGCGCAGCTTCTCGAGCACCTGCAGCCCGTTCTCGTCGGGCAGCGAGATGTCGAGGGTGACCAGGTCGGGCTTCTTCTCGCGGAAGGCCTTCAGACCCGCCGCGGCGGAGTCCGCCTCGCCGACGATGGTGTGGCCGAGCGACTTGAGCATCTCCCCGAGCATGATGCGCAGGACCGGGGAGTCGTCTATGATGAGGACCTTATAGGCCATGGGCGCCGCCTCTCTTGGCAGGTCTGAGTTTAGCGCGGTTTGGGCGGCCGGACAAGGGTCAGCCCTTCTTCGGCGCGGGATAGTCCTTGGCCGGGTCGAGCTCGGCGGCGTAGGCCGAGTCCCAGGCCCGGGAGTGGACGGACAGCGCCTGGGCGCCCAGCGCCGGCTCGCGCACGACGAGCTCGAGGTTGCGGGAGTTGTCGAGGTACCCCCCGGTCCAGTTGCTCGTCCCCAGCCACAGGGTCTTCCCGTCCACCACCATGAACTTGGCGTGGTTCACGCGCGCGAAGGGGATGAAGCCCTCCGCCGCCTCCGGGACGGTCAGGATGCGCACCGACACCCCGGGCACCAGCGCCAGGCTCTTGAGCCAGTCCACGCCGGGCTTGGCCGTGTTCCAGTGCGAGACCAGCAGCTTGACCTTGACCCCGCGGGCCGCCGCGGCGCGCAGCGCGTTGTCGATGGGCGGGTAGAACCGGCCCTTGCGGGTCAGCGGGGAGTAGTCGAGCAGCTCGATGGCCAGCTCCTTCTCGGCCGTCCCGATGAGGCGCTGGAGCTCCCCTTCCGAGTCGGCCACGCCGTCCGGGTCGAAGGCCCAGGGGCTGCCCAAGAGGACGACGCGCCCCTCGGGCTCGGCGGCCAGGGGCGCCCCGCGCAAGGGCGGCACGGTCTTCCCGGCCGCGACGGCCTCCTGGGCCCTCCAGTCGTGCTCGAAGACGGCCGCCATGCGCGCGACGACGGCGGGCTCGGCCACGCGCAGGCCGAGCTCGTGGATGTGCTTGAGCGCGCGCCAGTCGAAGTTCTGGCTGCCGACGAAGGCCTCGCGGCCGTCGACCACGAAGAACTTGGCGTGGATGATGCCGTCGTCCTTGACCTTGGAGAACTCCAGCACGCGCAGCTCCAGGTTGGGGATGGCGGTCAAGAGCGGCAGGCTGGGGGCGGAGTTCTTCTCGAACTTCTTCTCGATGAGGAAGCGGACCTTGACGCCGCGCTCGCCGGCGCGCTTGAGGGCGGCGATGACGGGCTCGAGCGGCTCGCCGGCCTTGTCGGTCACGTAGAACTGCTCGATGTCGATGTACTTGCCCGCACGGTCGAACATCTCGGCCCAGACCGCGCCGGCCCCCCGCAGGGCGGGCTCCGCCAGGGTCGTCTCGACGGGGGCGGTCTGGACCAGCTCCAGGTCGAGGGGCAGGGCCGGCTCGGCTGCGCGCAGCGGCAGCGCCAAAAGCAGGGACATATAAGGAAGAATCATGGGCGGAGTATACCACTTGCTTGATTCCGGAGCCGTGAAAATCGGACAATGACGTCCAGTCGTATCATAGAGGACCCCATGCCCCTTTCCACCGTGCACGAGGCCAGGACCCAGCGCCTCGAAATCCTGGACGCCGAAGGCCGAGTGGACGCGGCGCTAGAGCCCAAGGCCCCCAAGGAGAAGCTCCTCGAGATCTACCGGAAGATGGTGGCCATCCGGGCCTTCGACGAGAGGGCCCTCAAGCTCCAGCGCCAGGGGCGCCTGGGCACCTATCCCCAGATCATCGGCCAGGAGGCCACCCAGATCGTCCCGGCCTGCTGCCTCGAGCCCAAGGACTGGCTGGTCCCCACCTACCGCGGGCAGGGAGCCTACTTCGCCCGCGGCATGCAGCTGCGCTATTCCCTGCTCTACTGGGGCGGCGACGACCGCGGCGTGAAGTTCCCCTCCGAGAACAACGACCTGATCTTCGCCATCCCGGTCGGGTCGCACATGACCCAGGCGGCCGGGCTGGCCTGGGCCGAAAAGCTGAAGAAGACGGGGGCCGTGGCCCTGTGCTGGCTGGGCGACGGCGCCTCCTCGAAGGGGGACTTCCACGAGGCCCTGACCTTCGCGGGCGTGCACAAGCTGCCGCTGATCATGCTCATCGAGAACAACCAGTGGGCCATCTCGCTGCCCCGCGCCCAGCAGTGCGCGGCCGAGACCCTGGCGCAGAAGGCCTGGGGCTACGGCGCCCACGGCATGCAGGTCGACGGCAACGACGTCCTCGCCGTCTACAGGGCGGTCAGCGAAGCCGTCGAGCGCGGCCGGCGCGGCGGCGGCCCGAGCGTGGTCGAGTGCCTGACCTACCGGCTGGGCCACCACACCACCGCCGACGACGCGACGCGCTACCGGGAGGCGGCCGAGGTCGACTCATGGAAGGCGAAGGACCCGCTCGCCCGCTACGAGAAGTACCTCTCCGCCAAGGGCTTCCTCGACGCCGCCGCGGCCGAGGCCGCCAAGAAGGACGCCGAGGCGATGGTCGCCGACGAGGTGAAGGCCTACGAGGCCTTCCCGAAGCCCAATCCGCTCGACATGTTCGCCAACAACTACGCCGTGGCCCCTTGGACGCTCGTCGAGCAGCGCGCCGAGCTCGAGGAGGTCCTGCGGGAGAAGAAGTCCCGCCACGAGATCCCCGAGCTGCCTCCGGCCGAAGGACGCTTCCCGTAAGCGGGGAGGAGACGACCATGGCACAGAAGAACCTCCTGCAGGGAATCAACGACGGCCTCCGCCAGGCGATGGAGAAGGACCCGCGCGTGCTGGTCCTCGGCGAGGACGTGGGCAAGAACGGCGGCGTCTTCCGCGTCACCGAAGGCCTCCAGAAGCTCTACGGCGCCGACCGGGTGGTCGACACCCCCCTGGCCGAGCTGGGAATCGTGGGCTGCTCGGTGGGCCTGGCCCTGGCCGGGATGCGGCCGGTCTGCGAGATCCAGTTCGACGGCTTCCTGCCCGCCGTGATGGACCAGGTCATCTGCCATTTCGGCCGCATGCGCAACCGCTCCCAGGGGCGCAACAGCCTGCCGCTGGTGCTGCGCGCCCCGCACGGCGGCCTCATCCACGCCCCGGAGCACCATTCCGAGAGCCCCGAGGGCTACTTCACCCACACCCCGGGCATCAAGGTCGTCATCCCGTCGACGCCCGAGGACGCGAAGGGGCTGCTCATCGCAGCCGTCAACGACCCCGACCCGGTCGTCTACTTCGAGCCCAAGCGCCTGTACCGGACCGTGAAGGGCGAGGTCCCCGACGAGTACTTCGAGACCCCCATCGGCAAGGCCCGCGTCGCGCGCGAGGGCACGGACATCACCCTCCTCAGCTGGGGCGCGATGGTGCACACCTGCCTGAAGGCCGCCGAGGAGCTCGAGAAGGACGGGGCCTCCTGCGAGGTCCTGGACCTGCGCACCCTGAGCCCGCTCGACTGGGAGGGCATCTCGGCCTCCATCGAGAAGACCGGCCGGGCCCTGGTCGCCCACGAGGCCCCGAACGCCGGCTCCTGGGCCGCCGAGGTCTCCTCGCTGCTCCACGAGCGGCTGTTCCACAAGCTGCGCGGGCCGGTCCTGCGCGTGGGCGCCTGGGACATCCGCCAGCCGCTGTTCCAGCTCGAGAAGTACTACATCCCCGACGCCCACCGCGTGGTGCGCGGCGTCAAGAAGGCCCTGAGCCACCAGACCGTCTAAGGAGCCACCAACATGTTCGAATTCAAGCTGCCGGACCTCGGCGAAGGCCTCGAAGAGGGAGAGATCGTGTCCTGGCTCGTGAAGGAAGGCGACGTCGTGACCGAGGACCAGCCGATGGTCAAGGTCCTCACCGACAAGGCCGAGGTGGAGATTCCCGCCCCCAAGGCCGGACGCATCGCCAAGCTCCACGCCCAGGACGGCGACAAGGTGAAGGTGGGCGCCGTCATCGTCGAGATCGATGGCTGACGCGCCCGCCCCCGACCGAGGGCTGCCCCGAGGAAGTGCCGCCTCGGAAATCCGTCAGGAGGCGGCCGAGGAGCGCGTCCGCTTCATCGGCATCCGGCGCAAGACCGCCGAGAAGATGGTCCAGTCCGCGCGGACCATCCCGCACGTGGCCCACTTCGAGGAGGCCGACCTCACCGAGCTCGAGGCCCTGCGCCGGGAGCTCGCCCCCGAAGCGGAGAAGCGCGGGGTGAAGCTGTCCCAGCTGGCCTTCGTCTGCCGGGCGCTGGCTCTGACCCTGCCGGAGTACCCCGCCCTCAACGCCGTGCTCGACGAGGAGAAGAGCGAGCTCGTCCTCAAGAAGTACTACAACCTGGGCATCGCCGTGGCGGCCCCGCAGGGGCTCTACGTCCCCGTGCTCAAGCGCGCGGAATCCAAGGACGTCTGGGCCGTCGCCGCCGAGATCGCCGCGCTGGCGCAGAAGGTGCGCGACAACAAGGTCCAGCTCTCCGAGCTCACCGGCGGGACCTTCACCGTCACCAACATCGGGCCCATCGGCGGCCTCTTCGCCACGCCCATCATCCTGCACCCGCAGACCGGCATCCTAGCGCTCATGAAGATGCGTCCCATGCCCGTGGTGCGCGACGGCGCCGTCGTCGTGCGCACGATGATGAACGTCGTGCTGTCCTTCGACCACCGGGTGCTCGACGGGGCCGAGGCGGCGCGCTTCACCACCGCGCTCGTCAAGCGCCTGGAAGCCCCGCGCGGGCTGCTCTAGCCTACTTCCCCTTCCCTTTCGAGGACGGGTCCGCGGGCTTGCCGCCCTGGTCGCGGTTGTGGGCGCCGGTCTCGGCGGCCGGCGCCGCCTCCGTCATGAACACCACCGGGTCCGAGGCCCCGCCCACCGCGCGCCCGTCCGAGCCCGCCTGCAGCACGCGCGCCGGGGGCGCCGCGGCCGGCGCGGGAGCGGCGGACGCCGCCTGCACCGCCCCCTGGAAGGCCGCCAGGGCCTCGTCGCGCACCATGGGCGCGGGCTTGCCCGGCCGCGCCGGCTCGGCTTCCTCGTAACGGACGCCCCGGCCCTTCCTCAGGTCGTGAGCGGGCACGGTGGTCCCCGAGGGGGGCGTGAGGCGCGGCCCCAGCTCGGGCGGCGCGGCCGCCGGGGCCCCGGGGCCTGGGTCGGGTATCGAAGGTACCGGCGCGGGCGACGGGTCGGGCGGGATGCCCGCCCGGCGCAGGGACATCGCCGAGGCCCGCGCCGCCACCCGGCGCACCGACATGGCGCTGGGCCGCGAGGAGCGGTGCTCGGCGGCCCGGGCCGGCAGCGATAGACAGACGGCGCTCAGGATGAGCAGGATTCTCATGGTCGCCTCCCCTCCGAAGGATGCCGCCCCCGTGTTACATGAGCTTGGCCGAGAGGTAAGGAAAATGTAAAGTGGGGCCATGAAGAAACTCCTCATTCTCGCCCTGGCTTTCGCCGCCTGCGCCAAGCCGGCGCCCGACATCCAGAACGGCGCCGAAGTGAAGATGCACTACACCCTCAAGGTCGACGGGCAAGTGGTCGACTCCTCCAAGAGCGGCGAACCCCTCCCCTATACCCACGGCACCGGGCAGATCGTCCCAGGGCTCGAGTCCAAGATGGCCGGACACAAGGCCGGCGACAAGTTCGACGTCTCCGTCTCCCCGAAGGACGGCTACGGCGAGCACAACTCCGCGGGCGTGCGCGAGGTGCCCTGGACGGCCTTCGGCGGCAAGAAGGACGGCCTGAAGGCGGGCGACGTCGTCAGCGGCCAGGCCAACGGCCGCCCGTTCCAGGCCAAGGTCCTCGAGGTCGGCAAGAGCGGCGCGAAGATCGACCTGAACCACCCGCTGGCGGGCAAGACCCTGGAATTCTCCATCGAGGTCGTAGAGGTCAAGCCGGCGACGAAGGCTGGCTGACGGCGCGGACGCAGGCTATACTTGCGGCGGCACTTATGTCCGAGGAGCTCGAAGACCCCAAGACCAAGCTGGTCCTCATCGTCGACGACGATGCGGGCCTCGTCGACATGCTCTCCACCTGGGTCAAGAGCGAGGGCTTCCAGGTCGAGACGGCCGCCTCCGGGGACCAGGCCCTGCGCAAGATCGACGCCCGCACGCCCGACCTGATCCTGCTCGACTACATGCTCCCGGGCACCGGGGGCTACGAGGTCGCCAAGGAGCTCCAGAGCGGCGACGCGCGCGCCGTCCCGGTGTTCCTCATCACCGGCAGGCGCCTCGACCGGGCCCAGACCGAGATGCTGCGCCGGGAATCCAACGTCAAGGAATACATCGAGAAGCCGGTCAAGCCCGCCGTCCTGGCCTCGCTGATCCACCGGACGCTCAGGACCCGGCCGCCCGTCATCGCCCGCAAGCAGGACCGCGGTCCGCTCTCCTCGGGCTGGTAGGCCCCCGGTGTTCATCTCGTTCTTCTATTGGCTCGTCCTGCCTTTCCTGGGCGCCTGGGCGCTGGTAGCCCTCATCAAGCGCGCGCCCCGGCCCATACCCCCCGACATCGCCGAGCTCGTAAGGTCCGCCCCCCTCCCCGCGAAGTCGTTCGGGGCGGCCCGCCGCGACGCGGCGGGGCTGACGCCGCTGGGGGTCTTCGAGAAGCTCATCGAGGCCTCGGACGCGGCCTTCCTGGCCCGGGACGGCGCGCTCAAGGCCGGGGCGAGAGGGACCTTCCTGGTCTACGATTCTTCGGGCGACGTCCTCGAACAGCTCGACGCGTAGGGCCGGCGGCTACTCGGCCTGGAAGAGGAAGCGCGTGTGCCCGACCATGAAGGACCCGCCGGGCTCGAGGGCGAAGGACTCCTGGGGCGCCCCGTCGCACAAGACCGGGCCGGGGGCCTCGGCCAGGCGGTTCACATGCAGCTTGCCGCCCCCCATCATCACCTTGAGGTGGTGGCGCCCCAAGTCCGGCTCGTCGGGCACGGAGACCTCGACCCCGGGGGCCTTCCCGACCACGTAGACCGGGCCCTCGAATATCCACACGGAGCGGTCCGGCACGCCGGCACGGCGGATGATGACCCGGCCCCTCATCGACGCCTCCCCACGGCTCTCTTCAAATCCCGGGCGAACGCCTTCGGGTCCGGCACGGCGTGGTAGGCCGCGGCCTTCTCCGGCGTCGAGTTGAGCGTGACGAGGCAGCCCGAGCAGACCTGGACGCCGTGCTTGGCCAGCACGGCGGCGGCCTCCGGGCTCTCCCTGAGGATGTCGCCCAAGAGCGGCTCGCGCCGCCGGAGCGCCCTATGCTTGCGCGGCATGCCGCCCCCAGGCGAAGGGCCCTTCCGGGAAGTTCATCGCCAGCTCCACGGCCGTGTCGACGTCCTTCGACGAGGCCACGCCCTCTTCGACCATCAGCTCCGCCTCGGCCCGGACGGCCTCCATCACGCGCCGGAAGACCGTGCCGGCCGGCACGGGCCGGCGCTGCCGCGGCAGGAGGGAGACCGCCGCCGGGTTCTCCTGGTCTTTCCTCCCCCCCAGATAGAGGTAGAAGCCCGCCGCCGACTTCACGCCCTTGAAGCCCATGCCGACCAGCTTCTCCTGCAGCCAGTGCGGCTCGAGCCGGGCGGGCCGGCCCAGGCCCTCGTAGATGGACTTGGTGATGGCGAGGTTCACCTCGAGCCCGATGAAGTCCATCAGGGTGAACGGGCCCATCGGCAGGCCCTGGGCCGTCATGGCGTCGTCGAGCTCGGTGAGGGTGCCCGCCCCCTCGGCGGCCAGCCGCTGGGCGACGAGGTAATAGGAGCGCACCACGCGGTTGACGAGGAACCCCGGCCCGTCCTTGACCGCCACCGGGGTGCGGCCCAGCGCCAGGGCCAGGTCCCAGGCTCCGGCCCAAGCGGCCTCGCCGGTGCCGGGGTGGCGCACGACCTCCACGAGACGCATCGCCACCGGCGGGTTGAAGAAGTGGAGCCCGACCACGCGGTCCTTGGCCTCGACCCCGTCGGCGACGCCGGAGACCAGGAACGAGGAGGTGTTGGTGGCCAGCGCGGCGGGGGCGGGCACGAGCCGCTCGAGCTTCGCGAAGAGGCCGCGCTTGAGGGCCAGGTCCTCGAAGACGGCCTCGACCACGATGTCGCAGGCCGCGAGGGCGTGGAGCTCCCGGGCGAAGGAGAGCCGGGACAGGGCCGCCCCGGCGTCGGACGCGGAGAGCTTGCCGCGGGCGACCCCCTTGGCCAGGCCGGCCTCGACGGCGGAGCGCGCCCGCTCGAGGGCGGAGGGGTCCGCATCGTTCATGGCGACCGAAAGGCCGCTTTGGAGCGCGAGCTGGGCGATGCCCCGCCCCATCGTGCCCGCGCCCACGACGCCGAGGGTCTTCACCCCGGGATGAACGGCTCCTCGGTCATCTTCTTCTCCTCGGGGGTCCAGGCGGGCACCTCGAGCCCGACCACGGCGCAGTTCTTCCTGATGTCCGCCGCGAAGGACTGCCGCACGTCGTCGTTGTCGCGCTTCTTGAGGCCCAGGCGGCGGTAGACGGCGTTCTTCTTCGAGCCCCGCCGTCCGAAGATGTTCATCGTGCGCGGGTACCAGACGTCGAGCGCCTTCTGGATGTCCTCCTTGGTCTCGGGGTCGGAGGCCAGGCGCTTCACCCACTGGTCGCCGTGGGCCATGTGCATCGTCTCTTCCTTGAAGATGCCCTCCATCGTGTCGCACCAGGGCTTGTAGGAGCAGTCCAGGGAGTCCTCCAGCTGGTGGCCCGCCCCGCGGTCCATGCAGAAGTTGAACATGATGAAGTCGTTCCAGGTGTTGATGGGGTAGTAGAAGATGTTCACGCGCTTGTCGTCGGCCAGGCGCTCGGTCCCGATGTCGGCCTCCTCCACGCGCAGGTTGAAGTTGTGCTTGGTGAAGTAGTCGTCGACGTCGATGCCCATCCCCTCGAGCAGGCGGTACATGACCCGGGCGTGGCGGACCTCGTCCTTGACGATCTGGCTCACGACCAGGGTCTCGCGGATGTCGGGGGACTTCATGATCCAGGGCACGTAGCCGTAGGCGCCGGCCAGCTCGGAGTCGGCCTGCATCATCATGAGGTTGGTCAGATGGTGCCGGTATTCCTCGGTCATCTCGTCGACGGACAGGATCTTCTCGCCCTTGCCGAGCCTGTCGGCCAGGAGCTGCTCCTTTTGCGCCTCGGTCATCTTCGCCATGCTACTCCCCCTTGAACTTGGGCGCGCGGCCCTCGAGGAAGGCGTTGACGCCCTCGAGGTGGTCCCTGGTCCTGCCGAGCACGCCCTGCAGCTGGGCCTCGTACTCGAGCATGGAATCGAAATCGCAGTCTCCCGCGCGGTTGAACGCCCGCTTCGTCAGCGCCAGGGCGCGGGCCGGCATGGCGGCGAGCCTGGCCGCGAACTCGGAGACCTCGCGGCCCAGCTCCAGCGCCGGCACGACCTTGTTGACCAGGCCCCAGCGCTCGGCCTCGGTGGCCGGGATGGGCTTGGCCGTCCAGGCGTGCTCGAGGGCCAGGGAGCGCCCCATGGCCCGGAGCAGCGCCTGGGTGAACCCCGAGTCCGGCGCCAGGCCCACCTGGGCGAAGGCGGCGATGAACTTGGCGGTGGGGGCGCAGAGCTTGATGTCGCAGGCCAGCGCCAGGCTGGCCCCCGCTCCGGCGGCCAGGCCGTTGACCGCGCAGAGCACGGGCTTCTCCATGCGCCGGATCTGCGAGACCAGCGGGTTGAACCAGCGGCGTAGGTCCTTGTCGAGCTCCGGGACGACGCCGCCCTGGTAGCCATCCTTGAGCTCCTCCAGGTCCGCGCCGGCGCAGAAGGCCCGGCCCTCGCCGGTCAGGACGACGACGCCCACCGACGGGTCCTTCTCCGCCTTCTTGAGGGCCGCGAGCAGCCCCTCCATCAGGCCGTGGGTCAGGGCGTTCAGGGCCTTGGGCCGGTTCAGGGTCAAGGTCAGGACGGCCCCCTCCTGCTCGACCAGCAGGTCCACGGCGGCCTCGGTCTTGGTCTCGGCCATGGTCGCTCCTTGCGGATTCAGAGGACGACCATTTCCTGCGCTAGGCTCGGTCATTTCAGCTCCCCGTGAACGCGGGCCGGCGCTTCTCGCGGAAGGCCTTCATGCCCTCCTTCTGGTCGGCGCTGGCGAAGGTCAGATAGAAGAGCTTGCGCTCGAACGCCAGCCCTTCCTCGAGGCTCAGGTCCCCGGCGCGGACGACGGCTTCCTTGGCGAGCCGGACGGCCACCGCCGGCTTGGCGGCCACGGCCGCGGCCAGGGCCAGGGCCTCCTCGAAGAACGATTCGGACGGGACGACCCTGTTGACGAGCCCGAGGGCGAGCGCCTCGCGCGCCCCGAGCCTGCGCCCGGCCAGGATCATCTCCATCGCCACGGCCTTCCCCACCGCCCGGGTCAGGCGCTGCGTGCCGCCGGCGCCGGGGATGGTGCCGATGTCGGTCTCGGGCTGGCCGAAGACGGCCGTCTCCGAGGCCACGATCATGTCGCAGCACATCGCCAGCTCGCAGCCGCCGCCCAGCGCGAAGCCGCTGACCGCGCCGACCAGGGGCTTGCGCAGGCGGCGCAGCCGGTCCCAGAGCTCCATGCGTCCCGAGAGCGCCATCTCCACCGGCGTGGCCGCCTCGAGCTCCTTGATGTCCGCCCCGGCGGCGAAGGCGCGCTCGGAGCCCGTCAGGAGCAGGCACCCCACCGCGGCGTCCTGGTCGTACATCTCCAGGGCGGCGACCAGCTTCTCCATCACGGAGAAGCTCAGGGCGTTGAGCGCCTGCGGGCGGTTGATGCGCACGACGCCGACCGCGCCGCTCTTGTCGATGAGGACTTCGTCCCGGAGCATGGTCTCGTTCACTGGTCCTCCTAGTTGAGGTCCACCCAGACGCTCTTCACCTGGGTATAGGCCTCGATGGCGTACGGACCCTTCTCGCGGCCGTAGCCGGACTGCTTGGTGCCGCCCCAGGGGGCCGCCGCGTCGACGAACTGGTAGCAGTTGAGCCAGACGACGCCGGCCTTCAGGCCCTGCGCCATCCGGAAGGCCTTCTTGATGTCCTTGGTCCAGACGCCCGCCACCAGGCCGTAGGGGGTGCCGTTGGCGCGCGCGAGCACCTCCGCCTCGTCCTTGAAGGGCATCACGGCCACGACGGGGCCGAAGATTTCCTCCTGGGCGATGCGCATGGAGTCTTTGACGTCCGAGAAGACGGTGGGCTGGACGAACCAGCCGCCGGCCAGCGGGCCGCCGGCGCGCTCGCCGCCGGCCAGCAACTTCGCGCCCTCCTTCTTCCCGGCCTCGACATAGGAGAGCACGCGCTTCATCTGCTCTTCGCTGACCAGCGGGCCCATGCGGCTGGCCGGGTCCAGGCCCGGCCCCTGGCGCACCTTCTTGGCGCGCTCGGCCAGCGCCGCCACCATCGCCTCGAACTTGGATTCGTGCACGAAGACCCGCGAGCCGGCCGAGCAGGTCTGGCCCTGGTTGTAGAAGATGCCCATGAACATGCCCTTCGCCGCCGCGTCCAGGTCGGCGTCCTCGAAGACGATGTTGGGGGACTTGCCGCCCAGCTCCAGGGACACCTTCTTGAGGTTCCCCGCCGAGGCCTTCACGACCTCGCGGCCCACCTCGGTGGAGCCGGTGAAGGAGATCTTGTCGACGCCCATGTGCGCGGCCAGGGCCGCTCCCGCCGTCGGGCCGAAGCCGGGCACGATGTTGACGGCTCCCGGGGGGAGCCCAGCCTCGCCGATGAGCTCACCCAGGCGCAGCGCGCTGAGCGGCGTCTGTTCGGCGGGCTTGAGCACGACGGTGTTCCCGCAGGCCAGGGCCGGCGCCAGGCGCTCGACGGCCATCAGGAGCGGGAAGTTCCAGGGGATGATGGCGCCCACCACGCCCAGGGGCTCGCGCACGGTGTAGTGCATGAACCTGGCGCCCGGGTAGTAGGGCACGCTGACGGGGGTCGTCTCGCCGGCGATCTTGGTCGTCCAGCCGGCGAAGTAGCGCAGCAGGTCGGCCGACAGGGGCAGGTCGCCCTTCAAGGCCTCGCCGATGACCTTGCCGTTGTCGAGCGTCTCGAGCTGGGCCAGCTCCTCGGCGTGGCTTTCGACGAGGTCGGCCAGGCGGTTGAGGAGCTTGCCGCGCTCGGAGGGCGTCACCTTGGACCAGGGGCCCTCGAAGGCGGCCCGGGCCGCCGCGACGGCCGCGTCCACATCGGCCCTGTCGGCCTCCGCCACCGTGCCGAGGAGCTCGCCGCTGGCCGGGTTGGTGGTCTTGAAGGTCTTGCCGCTCAGGGCGTCCACCCACTGGCCGCCGATGAGGAGCTTGTGGGACTTCTTATCAAGGAAGGCCTTCGCGTCGGGATGGAGCTGGGGGGCCGTCGTCGTCGTCATGGCAGTCCTCCGGGGCGTCTAGGTTACCAAATCGCCCGGCGGGGCCCTAGCCCTTCTTGCGGCGCCCCTCGACGAAGGCGAGCAGGTCCTCGCGGTCGCTGTTCCAGCTCTCCTTGACCGCCTCCGTGAAGCCCGAGAGCATCCACGGCGCGGCCTCGCCCAGCGCCGCCAGCGCGCCCTCGGCCTCCTCCTTCTTGAGCCCCATCGCCGCGCCGCGGCCGGAACGCTCCCAGACGGCGAGCTGGTAGTTCGTGCCCAGCGGGATGACCCCGTTGAGCCTGACCTTGATCGCCTCGACATAGGCCCAGACCAGGTCATCCACCCGCCGCACGACCGGCTCGCCCGAGCAATAGACCAGCCAGCGCTTCCCCAGAAAGAGCCGCTTGGGCCGGAGCCGCTGTCCCACGAAGTCCGCGTCGAGCTCGCCCGCCAGGGCCCGCGGATCGCCGTAGGGCCTGAGCTGCTCGCTCAGGGCGTCGCCGCCCGGGGCCGCCCTCTCCCTGATGCCGCGGACCATGTACCAGGCGAGCGCGGCGGAGCCCGCCTCCATGCCCAGCCCGATGATGACGCCGCCCACGTTCCAGCCCGTGCAGTCCTCGCACTTGCCGAGCAGGAAGTAGAGCCCCCACGGCACGAGGCCCAGGGAGATCAGCGCCATGACGATGTTGCCCTTGATGTCGGCCAGCAGCGCGCGCCGGCGCAGCTGCGCGGAGAACGGCTTCGCTTCGCTCATGAGACCCCCCGGGGCGGACCGAGCCCGTTCACGTGCGCGACGAAGGGGTCGAGGGCCGACGGCGGGCTCAGCCGCAGCGCGACCGGCCGGCGGCCGCGGTCGAAATAGAACGCCTCGCAGGACCCGCAGGCGTCGGCCTCCGGGAGGGAGACCCCGAAGGTCTCCGACACCAGGCCCCGGACCCTGGCGTAGCGGAACGGGCGGACCGCGGGGTCGGGCACGACCAGCAGCAGCCGCCTCAGGTCCACGGCCTTCACCACGAGCCCGACCTCCCAGAGCGTGCCCGGCGTGAACTCCGGCTGGAGCACGATGGCGGCGGAGCAGGGCACCATCGCCTCGACGAAGGCCTTCCAGTCCCCGTCGCCCAGGTACACGCGCGCCGCGCCGAGCGTGGCCAGCGGCTCCCCGGGGCGGCCGATGGCGACGAACGGTCCGATGCGGTCCAAGGCCTGCGCCATCTCCTGCTCCCGGCTGGCGGGGAAGGAATGGTCGGTGACGGCCTCGCCCCCGTCGCGCTCGCCCACCGGCGTGGAATGGACCTGGCGTTCCTCCTCCTTGAACGAGCGCAGGAAGACCACCGGCGGCCGCGGGTCGCGCTTCATCACCTCGTGGGCGTCGGGCAGGCTCAGCAGCCCGCCCCAGTGGTGCAGGCCGAGGGCTCCGAGCCCGACGAACACGCTGATCGCCAGGCCGACGTTGAACGGGGCGTCCCACAGGACCTGCGCGATGACGAGCAGGCCGAGCGCCGGCCCGACGACCTGGAGCAGGCGCCCCCCGGCCCGCCACCTGCGCGGCCCCCGCGCGGGGTCCTGCTTCCGGTAGAGCAGGAAGCCCAGGCAGACGCAGGCGCCGAGGTATAGGCCGGCCCAGCGCGTCACCGGCTGGGTGGCCAGCAGCACGAAGAAGGCCAGCAGCAGGAGGTTGGACCAGTTCTCCTTGACGAACCCCGTCATCGCGGCGCGCTCCGGGTCAGGAGGTCCACGCGTCCAGAAAAGGATTTACCCGGGCGTCTGTCAAGCGCGGGGAGGGCTGCGGCCTTGACAGGTGCGGGGAGATGTATTAAACTGACCATGTGGATGGTTTAAAATGAGCCGCCAGCCCAACACCGAGGCCCGCGAGAGGATCGTCGCCGCCGCGTTCAAACTGATGTACGACCGCGGCTTCAACGACGTAAGCATGGACGACGTCGCCTCGGCCGCCGGCCTCAAGAAGGCCAACCTCTTCCACTACTACCCCACCAAGGAGGCGCTGGGCCTGGCCGTCTTCGACTACGCCTCGGCCCGCATGCGCGCCCGCGTGGAGGAGCGCTTCTCTAAGGGAGAGGACCCTATCCGTTTGGTCGAAGGGATGTTCTCCGAGGTGGCCGACGGCATGGAAGCCAACGCCTGCCGCGGCGGCTGCTTCGTGGGAAACCTGGCCCAGGAGCTCTCCGACCACTACGAGAAGATGCGCCTGCGCATATCGGGACATATAAAGGAGTGGACCGGCCAGCTGGCGGCGGCGCTGGAGCGTTCGCGCGAGAAGGGCTATTTCCGCAAGGACATGAAGTGCCGGGAGTCGGCCGAGGCCATCCTCTCGCTCTTCGAGGGGGCCACCCTCATGTGCAAGGCCAACAAGGACACCCAGCCCTTCGACAGCGCCAAGGTGATGGCCGTGAGCTACCTCAAGGGGTACAAGAAGTGATTTTTTTGGGCCTAATACCATCCATGTGGATGGTAAATAAAAACAAGGAGCGTGCCATGGAGAACCAGGAGACGAAGACCGACGAGAAGGGCTGCTGCTCGAAGTCCAAGTGCTGCGGCGGCAAGACGCTGGGGGCGCTGGCCCTGCTGGCCGTGGGCGGGCTGGGGGGGTATTTCGCGGGCCGCCACTGCGGGAAGGCCTGCGAGCTCCCCGCGGTCCAGGCGCCGGCGAAGTAGGGCCTAATGGCCGGGGACGGCGGCGCCGCCGTCCCCGGCCTCCGGCTCGTTGACCCCCGCGGCCCCAGCGCGTAGAATACGCGCATGAAGCCCGAACTCGACCAAGTCGAAGCCCGCATCCTGGGGTGCCTCATCGAGAAGTCATACCTCACCCCGGACCAGTACCCGCTCTCCTTCAACGCCCTGCTCAACGCCTGCAACCAGAAGACCAGCCGCGAGCCGGTGATGGAGCTCGACGTCGACGCCGTCGCCAAAGGGCTGGCCGGCCTCAAGGACAAGAGCCTGGCCGCCGAGCGCTTCGGGGCGCGGGTCCCCAAGTACGCCCACCACGCCGAGCTGCTGCGCGTCGGCGAGGCGCCCGAGACGCTCGGGATGGTCTGCATGCTGCTGCTGCGCGGCCCGCAGACCGCCGCCGAGCTGCGCGCGCGCACCGAGCGCATCGCCCAGTTCCAGGACAACGCCGCCGTCGAGGCCGTGCTCGAGAAGCTGGCTTCCCACGGTGACGGGCCCTTCGTGGTCCGCCAGGCGCGCGGGCGCTGGGCCCACACCCTCTCTGGAGCGGTCGCCGGCGCGGCCGCGCTCCCGGACGCCGCCCCTTCCGCGGACCGCGTCTCGGCGCTGGAGGAGCGGGTCGCCGCCCTCGAGGCGCTCACCGCCGAGCTCAAGACGCGCCTGGGCGCCTAGGCCTGCCCATGAGAGCGCTCCTCCTAGCCCTCGCCCTCGCCGCCCCCGCGGCCGCGACCCCGACGCTGGCCTCACTCGACATCCCCGGCACGGCGGCCTTTGCCAAGGCCGCCAAGGACGTAATCGACGCGCGCTTCGCGCTCGACCCCAGCATGGCCTCCAACGCCGGCCTCTTCGAGGATTCCGTCCGCGTCCCCTCCTTCTCCCCCGAGGCCGCGGCGGCGCTGACGCGCCGCCTCGACGCCGACCTGGCGGCGCTGCGCCGGATGCCCTGGCGCTCCTGGGACGTCGACAGGCAAGTGGACTGGCGCTGGGTCTACGCCAACGCCGAGGACGCCCGCCGCCAGGTCGCCGTCGAGCGCCTCTTCCTCAGGCGCCCCTCCGCCTGGCTGGAACCCGTCGCCAACAACCTCATAGCCCTGACCACGTACGCCCCGGAGCGCGCCGACCTGCGCGCGAAGGCCGTCACGCTCCTGCCCGGGATGATCGCCGAGATGCGCCGGGTCTGCACGGCCCCGACGGCGCGGGACGCGAAGACCGCCGACGGGGTCGCGCAGGGCATCCTCAAGATGCTGGAGGCGGAGCCTCCCGGGCCCGGACGGGACGGCGCCGCCGCCGCGTTGAGGGCCTATCTGGCCGAGCTGGCCGCGCGCCGCGGCCTCCCCGAGTTCGCCGTCGTCGGGGCGGAGAACTACGCCTGGCGCCTCAAGCACGCCCTGCTCCTGCCCTGGGAGCCCCGGCGCCTCCTGGCCCTGGCCCAGAGCGAGCTCACCGAGGCCGACGCGGCCCTGGCGGCGCTGGCGCCGCGCGTCTCCTCCGCCGCCGCGCCGACCCCCGCCCAGACCGCGCTGGCCGCCGGCCTCGACCAGACGGCGCTCTTGGGGCTCTACGACGACATCTCGCGAGAGTACCGGGCCTTCCTGGACTCCCACGGCCTCCTGAGCATACCCTCCGGCGTAGGTCCCATCCGCACCCGCCCGACGCCGGACGCGATGATCCCTCTCACCGGGGACGGCGGCAGCATGAACCCGCCGCCGCCCTTGGGCGACTCGGCGCTGGGCTGGTGGAACGTGGAGCACTTCAGCCCGGCCTGGGACGGGGCGAAGCGCCTCGAGATGGTTCTGGCCGCGCAGAACCACAAGGAGACGGACATGGGCCCGTACGCCGTGCACGAGGGGGTGCCCGGCCACCACCTGCAGCTCTCCATCGCGCGGCTCAACGCCAACCCGCTACGGAGCGTGCTCTGGGACAACGGCCTGGTGGAAGGCTGGGCGCTCTACGCCGAGGAGATCTTCTGGCGCGCGGGCGGGTTCGGCCCCTCCGCCGCATCCGAGAAGAGCACCCTGGAATCCTGGCGCTACCGCGTCCGCCGGGTCTTCTACGACGTCCTCGTGGAATCCGGGGACTGGACGCTCCAGGAAGGCGCCGACTTCAAGTCCCAGGCGCGCCGCGGCAAGGGGACGGTGGACGAGGACATACTCCGGGCGATCAACTGGCCCGGCCAGCTCGTCGGGTACTTCACGGGCAAGATGCAGATACTCGCCTTGCGCGAGGAATACCGCCGGAAGCTCGGGCCCGCCTACACCGACCGGGCCTTCCACGACGCCGTGCTGGCCGAAGGCTCCATCCCCGTCGCCCTCATCCGCGCCAAGCTCCTCGGTGAGCCCGTGCCGGGAATCGACTGAGCGCGCCTTCTTGACGCCTCTCCCCACGGGCGCTATATTAGGAGCTGCGGACCGAGCACCGGAGGCACCATGGCCAAGACCATCCTAATCGCCGACGACGAACCCGATATGGCGGATTTCCTGCGCACCGCCCTGGAAGCCGAGGGGTTCGCGGTAGAATCCGCCGCCTCCGCCGACGCCATCGTCGCCAAGCTCAAGACCGTCAACCCGGACCTGATCCTGCTCGACATGGGCATGCCCGGCCTCAACCCGGTCACGCCGGCCCAGATGGTCCGCGAGAAGACCCGGACCAAGGCCAAGATAATAATCATGACCGGCCGCGACATCGCCAAGGAGCAGAAGGAAGGCCACCTGAAGGGCTCCGACGGCGCCCTGCAGAAAGGCGCCGGCATGGACGCCATCCTCAACAAGGTGAAGGAAGTGCTCGGCTAGCCAGGGTCAGACCCTCACAGACCGCACTTATGGCGAGCCCCCCCGTCGGGGGCTCGCCATTTTTTGCGCCAACGCGGCAACCGCTGAATTGAGAGGAATAAAATAATCAATAAAACACTAGGACTCTAGCGCCAAAAGTGTGGCTAGTGAGGGTCTGACCCTAACTAAGGGTCGAGGTCGAAGGGGCGGAAGACGAGGCCGGTGGGGATTTTGGGGTAGAAGTAGGTGGATTTCTGCGGGAGCAGACCGGCGCGCGACACGGCCCGGCGGATGTCCGCGACCGAGAAGTCCTTGAGGATGAGGGCGATGCGGCCCGTCCGGCGCGCCTCGGCGGAAGCCTCCCGGGCGTCGTGGAAGTAGGAGATGTCGTGCGGGTCCACGCCGGCCAGGACCTTGCGCGCCAGCCAGTCGGTGCCGAAGCGGCTGCGCACCCCGCGGTCGCCGGCGGCGGGGGTCAGCAATGCCGTCGCGGCCCCGTCGACCAGGCCCAGCGCGTAGGGCGACGCCTGGCGGGCCAGGGCCGCCTCGAGCGCCCGCAGGTCCCAGACCGGCCTGACGCGGCAGGTCCGCGCCAGGGTCCGGCGCAAGGCGAAGGTCCCTTCCACCACGCGGTGGGTCGGCAGCACGACCAGGCCCGGGTCCCGCTCGGAGACCAGGAAGGCCAGCAGGCGCGCGCTGCCCTCGCGATGCGTCGACTCCCAATGCGCGCGGCCGACCGCATAGCGGTGGTGCCCGTCGGCTATCAGCAGCGTCTCCTTCGATAGGAGCCTTTCGACCTCGGCGGTGACGCGCGGGTCGTCGACGCGCCACAGGCGCAGGCCCAGGCCGCCGGAGTCCCGTCCCCGGGCCAGCGGCTTCGCCCGCTTGGAGGCGGCGAGGATGCGCGCCAGCGTCCCGCGGCGGTCCGCGAAGACCCCGAAGATGGGGCTGGTGTTGGCTTGCACGGCCCGAATCAGGCGCTGGCGGTCCTTCTTGTGCTTGGAGAGGGTGCGCTCGTGGGCCAGGACGCGGGACGCCGTTCCTCGGTCGAGGCCGAGGGCGGCCAGCACGCCCGTGCGGCGCATGCGGCGGCCCCGGACGGAGTACTCCTGCTCCACCACGTAGTAGGCGGGGGCCGCGTCCGCCACCAGGACCCCCGTCCGCCGCCAGCGCGCGAACAGGGAGGCGGCCGAACGATAGGGGTCCGCGCCGCGCGGCAGCTCGACATGGACGGCGTTGGTCCGCCCGCGGCGCAGGCAGGAGTCGAGCGGCCCGCGGATGACGTCATAAGGAGGACAGACCGCCGAGCTCAACGGGGTGCGCTTGAAATCGTAGCGGAGGCCCCGAAAGGCTTTCGCGCGCAGGCTCATGGTCGGGGCATCATATATAATCAGGCGGCCATGGCCGAAACCATCGTCTTCGGGGGCTCCTTCGACCCGCCGCACCGCGCCCATCTGGCGCTGCTGGCCGCCGCCCTGCGCCGGCGGCCGCGCGCGCGCGCCGTCGTCCAGCCCGCCTGGCGCTCCCCGCTCAAGGGCCTCCCGTCCGCCTCCGCCGCCGACCGCCTGGCGCTGACCCGCGCCGCGCTCACCGGGCTCGGCCCGGCCCTGGCCCGGCGCGTCATCCTCGACCCCTGGGAGCTGCGCCGGGGGAGGGTCTGCTACACCTTCGAGAGCCTGCGCCGCCTGCGCCGCCTGCGCCCGTTAGACGACCTGCTATTCCTCGCCGGAGCCGACTCCTGGGACGCCTTGCCGAAGTGGCGGCGTCCCGCCGAGGTGGCCCGGCTCTGCCGGTTCCTCGTCGGCCGGCGCCCGGGCGCCCCCGTGCCGCGGCCCGGCCGCGGCCTGCCGGCGCTCGAACTCCTCCCGGGCACCTTCCCCGACGTCTCCTCCACGCGGCTGCGCGCCGAGCTGCTCTGCGGCCTGGAGCCGCCGGAGGCCGCGCCGGGGACGCTGGGGCTGATCCGCTCGCGCCTCCTTTACGGGAGCACGCTGCGCGGCAGGCTGGCCCGGGAGCTCTCCCCGGAACGCTTCGCCCATACCCTGGCGGTCGCCCGGACGGCGGTCCGGCTGGCGGTCCGCCACGGCCTGGACGCGGAGCGCGCCGCGCTGGCCGGCCTGCTCCATGACTGCGGAAGGGCGCTCCGCCCGGAGGCGATGGCGGCCTACGCGAGGCGCCGGCGCCTGCGCGTCGGCGCGCTGCGCGAGACGGCCCGGCGCGCCCCGCTCTTGCTCCACGCGCACATCTCGGAGGACCGCGCCTGGCGGGTCTACGGGGTCGACGACCCCGCCGTGCTCTCGGCGGTGCGCAAGCACACCCTGGCCGACGCCGCGATGAGCCCCCTCGACCGCCTGCTCTACGCCGCCGACGCCTGCTCCCACGACCGCGCCTTCGCCGGCGTCGCTCGCATCCGCCGCGCCGCCTCGCGCGGCCTGGACGCGGCCTACCGCGAGGCGCTGCGCGTGAAGCTGCAGTTCGTGCTCCGGGAGGACGCCTGGCTGCACCCCGGGGCGGCCGCGGCCTGGAACGCCTCCCTGGGGGATGCCTGAACCGCCTGGCCGCCGCCGTGCTGCTCGTCCTTTGCGCGGCCGCGGCCGGCCTCGACGCCCGCTCCGGGGCGGCGACGGCCCTGCGCGCGCGGCGTCCCCTCTGGGCCCTGAGCGCGCTGCGCTACGAAGGACAACCCGCCGTCATCCCGCCCGCCGTCTACCTGCTGGTCCATGACCCGCACCGGCGCGCGCTGCGCCTCGCCCTGCTGCCTCCGGGCACCCGCGCCCCGGCGCCGGCGGGGGCGAAGCCGCCCACCCTGGCCGACGCCTACGCCGCCGCGCTGCAGGGCGGGGCCCCCCCGCAGGAGGCCGACCTGCGCATGCTGGCGGACGCCGCCGCGGCCGTGCGCGCGGCCGCCGGCTGGCCGGAAGCCTCGCCCGACCCGCTCTTCTCGGCGTCCTTGACGCTCGGGCCCGCCGCGAGGCCCGCTTCGCCCGGAGAGGCCCGGCGGCGGCTGGCCGCCGCCGCCGCCGACCCCCTGCTCTGGGTAAAGGCCCCGCTGCGCGGCGCGCGCAGCCGTTCCACCCTGTCGGCCTGGGAGACCGCGTCGCTCCTGCGGGCGCTGCGCGCCCTGCCGCCCCAGGGCCTGAGCGCGGCACGCTGGCCGGCCCCCGAACTCGAGCGGGACTTCACGTCCTGGCTCTTCGAGGGGACGGGGAAGGGGGACGCGCGCGGGGTGACCACGCTGGAGGTGCTCAACTCCGGCGCGCTCCCCGGGGTCGCCCTCAAGGCGACGAAATTATTAAGATTGGCAGGCTTCGACGTCGTCCACTTCGGCAACGCGCCGTCCGACCAGGCCGAGACCGCGGCCGTGGACCGCGTGGGGCGGCCGGATGCGGCCCGCGCCGCGCTGGCGGCGCTGGGCTGCCGCAGGGCCGAGGTCGTGACGGACCTCGAGGCGGCGCCCTTGACGATGGCGTCGATCGCCGTGGGACGGGATTGGGAGGCCTGCGCGCATCTGCACGGCGCGGGCACTGGGGAGGACTGATGGAACTCGTAGAGATCTTGAAGACCGCCGTCGGCTCCGGGGCGAGCGACATCCACCTCGTCATCGGGAAGCCCCCCATGTGCCGCGTGGACGGGCATATCCAGGAGATCCCCGGGTTCCCCCCGCTGAGCGCGGACGAATCCAAGCGCCTGATCTATTCCATCCTCTACGAGGAGCAGCGCGCCCGCTTCGAGGACAACTGGGAGCTGGACTGCTCCTTCGCGGTGACGGGCTTCGCGCGCTTCCGCGTGAACGTCCTCGTCCAGAAGAACGGGGTCGAGGCCGTGATGCGCGTCATCTCGTCGAAGATCCCCACCCCCGAGCAGCTGCGCCTGACCCCGGCCATCGTCGGCTTCTCGAAGCTGCCGCGCGGGCTGGTCCTCGTCACCGGGCCCACCGGGTCCGGGAAGTCCACGACCCTGGCCGCCGTGGTCGAGCTGATCAACTCCTCGATGGCGCACCACATCCTCACCATCGAGGACCCCATCGAGTTCGTCTACGACTCGAAGATGTCGGTCGTCCGCCAGCGCGAGGTCGGCCAGAACACCAAGAGCTTCGCGAACGCCCTCAAGGGCGCCCTGCGCCAGGACCCCGACGTCATCCTGATCGGCGAGATGCGCGACCTGGAGACCATCGGCTTGGCCATCACCGCCGCCGAGACCGGGCACCTCTGCTTCGGGACCCTGCACACCAAGGACGCCCCCTCGACCATCGACCGCATCATCGACGTGTTCCCGCCCCACCAGCAGACCCAGATCCGCGTTCAGCTGGCCGTGGCGCTGCAGGGGGTCGTCAGCCAGATCCTGATCCCGCGCCTCGACGGACAGGGCCGCGTGGCGGCGCGCGAGATCATGGTGATGACGCCCGCCATCTCGAACCTGGTCCGCGAGGGCAAGACCCACATGATCTACGGCGCCGTCGACACCGGCGCGAAGTTCGGCATGCAGTCGATGGACCAGGCGCTGGGGGCCCTCGTCAAGCAGGGGCTCATCGACATGGACGAGGCGGCCAAGCGCTGCCACAATCTGGCGACCCTCGAGCAGCTGACCGGCCGCAAGGCCGGCAAGAGCGCTCAGGCGATGGGGTGAGGCCATGGCCGCCGACAAACTGACGCTGCTCAAGTCGCTCAAGCTCCTGGCCGGCATCCCCGACGACCAGCTGGCCCAGCTCGGCGAGTTCCTGGCCCCGCGCGAGTTCAGCGACGCCCAGCCCGTCTTCGAGGAGGGCTCGACGGGCTCGAGCCTGTTCTTCATCACCGACGGCCATGTGCGAATCGCCAAGCACCTGCGCTCGGAGGGCGGCTCCTCGTACAAGGAGCTGGCCGTCCTCGGCCCGGGGGACTGCTTCGGCGAGATGGCGCTGATCGAGGCCTCGGCGCCGCGCTCGGCCAGCGCCATCGCCTCAGGCGCCTCCACGCTCTTCGAGCTCACCCGCGACGACCTCAACCGCTGGCTTTCGGCCAACCCCCAGCTGGCGATGGGCTTCTTCTCGCGCCTGGTGCAGACGCTCTCCGGGCGCCTGCGCCGCTCCTCCAACGAACTGACCCTGCTCTTCGACCTCTCGCACCTGCTGCTCGAGCCCTTCACGAACGCGACGACCATGTTCGACAAGGCCATGCCCCGCATCATGCAGTACCTGGAGGGGGAATGGGTGTCGGGCGCCTACCTCTACAACGTGTTCAACGACGAGATGGACCTGGTCGACACCGAAGGGGACTTCAAGGCGGCGCTGACGAAGCTGGCCGTCGACCCCGCGGCGGCGCAGAACTCCTGGCTGGGCGACTCCACCTACCAGGTCGTATTTCCGGGCAAGAAGCGGCCGCACGGCTCGATCGTCTTCCACCGTTCGACGGGCATCGACAAGGAGGAGAAGAACGAGATCGCCCGTACGCTGACCACCTCGGCCCGCCTGATCGCCTCGGCGCTCGAGAACATCTCATTTCGGGCGGAGGACGACATGCGGGCGCGCCTCAAGAAGAACACCCAGTCGGGACCGTACTGATGGCCGTGACAGCGCAGTCCCAAGGCCGGCTCTACAAGCGCCTCGCCCTCCTCGCGGCCCAGGCCGCCTCCGACAAGAAGGCCGAATCCCTGACCCTGCTGCACGTCCGGCCCGTCAGCGGCGTGGCGGACTACGTCCTCATCGCCTCCTGCACCTCGGCGCCCCACATCGAGGCCGTCGAGGACAACATCAAGAAGCTCCTCAAGGACGAGGGGCACCTGCCGGGGCACCGCGACGGACGCCTGTCGTCGCGCTGGCGCGTGCTCGACTACGGCGGGCTCCTGGTCCACCTGATGCACCCCGAGGCCCGGGAGCACTACCGGCTCGACAGCGTCTTCGCCGGGGCCAAGAAGGTCCGCTGGGAGGAGAAGGGTGGCTGAGCTCGTCGACATACTCAAGACCGCCGTGCAGATGGGGGCCAGCGACCTGCACATCGCCCCCGGCCGCCCCCCGATGGCCCGCGTCAAGGGCGAGATGCTCCCCCTGCCCGGAGCCGCGGCCGTGAGCGAGGAGGAGTCGCGCCGCCTGACCTACTCCATCCTCTACGAGGACCAGCGGGCGCGCTTCGAGGCGGACATGGAGCTCGACTGCTCGCTCCAGGTCCCGAACGTCTCGCGCTTCCGCGTGAACGTCTACCAGCAGCGCAAGGGCGTCGGCTGCGTCCTGCGCGTCATCCCCTCCCACATCCCCACCCCGGCCGAGATCGGCCTGATGCCGTCGGTGGTCAAGCTCGCCGACCTCCCGCGCGGCCTGGTCCTCGTCACCGGCCCCACGGGCTCCGGCAAGTCCACCACCCTGGCGGCCATCGTCGAGACCATCAACGCCAACCGACGGCGCACCATCCTCACCATCGAGGACCCCATCGAGTTCGTCTACGAGGACAAGCAGTCGCTCATACTCCAGCGCGAGGTAGGCCAGTCCACCAAGTCCTTCTCCGAAGGGCTGCGCCATGCCCTGCGCCAGAACCCCGACGTCATCCTCATCGGCGAGCTGCGCGACCTGGAGACGATCCAGCTGGCCATCACCGCCGCCGAGACCGGGCACCTCTGCTTCGGGACGCTGCACACGCAGGACGCCCCCACCTCGGTGGACCGCATCATCGACGTCTTCCCGCCCAGCCAGCAGCAGCAGGTGCGCGTGCAGGTCTCCACCGTGCTCCAGGCCGTGGTCAGCCAGGTCCTCCTCCCCCGCAAGGACGGGCAGGGCCGAGCGGCCTCCCGCGAGGTGATGGTGGGGACGCCCGCGGTCGGCAACATCATCCGCGAAGGCAAGACCCACATGCTCTACGGCGCCATCGAGGCCGGGGCCAAGTTCGGCATGATCACGATGGACCAGCACCTGGCCTTCCTGGTCAAGTCCAACGTGGTGACGCTGGAGGACGCCCTCTCCAAGTCCCGGGACGCCGAGGGCCTCAAGGCCCTCATCAACATGGGGCGCCCGCAACAATGATCCTCGAACACCTGCGCGCCGCCGCGCAGGAGCGGCTGGCGGCCTGGGGGAAGGAGCGCGGCATCGACGCCCCCCCGGCCGTCTTCAACCCGGCGCCCCCGCATGTGCTGGCCGACGCCTCCCTGCCCTGGCCGCTGGCCGCGGCCAAGCTGCTCAGGAAGAAGCCCCTCGAGGTGGCCGCCGAGGCGGCGAACCAGCTCAAGGGCCTCCCCGGCGTCGTCGGGGCCGAGGCGGCCCCGCCCGGGTTCGTCAACCTGACCTTCTCGACGCCCGCCCTGGGCGCCGACCTGGCCGGGGTCATCGCCGATTCCCGGACGGCCGGCCGTGGTTCCCTGGCGGCGCGGCGCAGCATCCTGCTCGAGTTCGTCTCGGCGAACCCGACCGGTCCCGTGCACCTGGCCTCGAGCCGGGCCGCCGGCCTCGGGGACAGCCTGGCGCGCATCCTGCGCCGGCGCGGCCACTCCGTCGCCACCGAATACTACGTCAACGACGCCGGCAACCAGGTCGAGAAGCTCGGCCTGTCGGTCAAGGCGCGCTGGGACCAGGCCCGCGGCATGGACACCCCGCTGCCGGAGAAGGGCTATCAGGGCGGCTACATCGCCGACATCGCCGCCTCCGCGCCGCCCGCGGCCGCCTCGTGGACGCCCGCCGACTTCTCCCGCTTCGCCATCGAGGCCATGCTGGCCCAGCACAAGACCGACATGGCTGCCTACGGCGTGAGCTTCGACCGCTGGTACCGGGAGTCCGAGCTGCACGCCGCCGGCGCGGTCGAGGCGGTCCTGCAGAAGCTCAAGCGCCTCGGCAAGGCCTACGAGAAGGAGGGGGCCGTCTGGCTGGGCTCGACCGCCGAAGAGGGCGACGACGACAAGGACCGCGTCCTGGTCCGGGCCGACGGCCGGCCGACCTACTTCCTGGCCGACATCGCCTATCACGAGGACAAGTTCTCGCGCGGCGCCGACGAGCTCATCGACATCTGGGGGGCCGACCACCACGGCTACGTGCCGCGCATGAAGGCCGCGATGTCCGCGCTGGGGCACCCCCCCGAGGCCTTCCACGCCATCGTCCACCAGCTCGTCCACCTCTTCCGCGGCTCGGAGGCGGTGAAGATGTCCAAGCGCGCCGGCGAGTTCGTCACCCTGCGCGAGCTCGTCGAGCTGGCCGGGCTCGACGCCTGCCGCTTCTTCTTCGCGATGCGCTCCCCGAACTCGCACATGAACTTCGACGTGGAGCTGGCGCGCAAGCAGTCGAACGAGAACCCGGTGTTCTACGTGCAGTACGTCCACGCGCGCATCGCCTCGATCTTCCGCGAGGCGGGGGCCTCCGGGGCCTCGGAGGCCGAGCCCGACTGGGCGCTCCTGACCGAGACCGAGGAGCGTGCGCTCCTGGTCAAGGCGGCCTGGCTGCCCGAGACGCTCAGAGCCTGCGAGAAGGAGCTGTCCCCACACCCGCTCCCGACGTACCTGATGGAGCTCTCAGGGCTCTACCACAAGTTCTACGAGCGCTGCCGGGTGCTGGACCCCGAGGACGCCGCGCGCACCAAGGCGCGCCTGGCCCTATGCCGGGGCGTACAGACCGTCATCGCCGAGGGCCTGGGCCTGCTCGGAGTATCGGCCCCCCAGGAGATGTGATGTACAACCCCGGAGCCCTCGTCGTCCTCGGCCTCTTCTCCGGCGCCTTCGCCGGCCTCGTAGGGGTGGGCGGGGGCATCGTCATCGTCCCCGCCCTGGTGTTCCTCTTCGGGATGCCGCAGCACATGGCCCAGGGGACGACGCTCGCCCTCCTCGTCCCACCCATCGGGATCTTCGCGGCCTACACCTACTGGAAGCAGGGCTACGTCGACGTCCGGGTGGCCGTCCTCATCTGCCTCGGGTTCCTGGTCGGGAGCGTCATCGGCTCCAAGGTGGCCGTCGCCGTCCCGAGGCAGTCCCTCCAGCGCATCTTCGGGGTCTTCCTGCTCTTCGTCGCAGGCAAGATGATCCTCGCCAAGTAGCTGAGGCCCGGGGCCGGGGGACTCCGGCCTTCTCCCTCAGCCTTCCCGGCTGAAGGCGAACGGGCCGAAGGCCTGGGTGACCGGCATGACCTGGATGCGGTTGATGTTGATGTGCCGGGGCAGGGTCGCCGCCCAGTAGATGGTCTCGGCCACGTCGTCTCCCGAGAGCGGCTTCAGGCCCTTGTAGGGGGCGGCGGCCTTGGCCGCGTCCCCCCCGAAGCGCACCAGGGAGAACTCGGTCTCCGCCAAGCCCGGCTCGATGTTGGTGACGCGCACCCCCGTGCCGAGCAGGTCGGCGCGCAGGTTCAGCGCGAACTGCCCCACGAAGGCCTTGGTCCCCCCGTACGCGTTGCCGCCCGGGTAGGGGAAGTCCGCGGCCACGGAGCCCAGCAGGAGCAGATGCCCCTCCTTGCGCTCGGCCATGCCGGGCAGGAAGGCGCGGGCCGTGTACATGAGGCCCTTGATGTTCGTGTCGACCATCTCCTCCCAATCCTCGAGGCGGGCCTTGTGGGCGGGCTCGAGGCCGAGGGCCAGGCCCGCGTTGGCGACGACGACGTTGACCCGCGCGAACGCCGCCGGGAGGCCGGCGGCCAGCGCGAAGGTCCCCTTGCGGTCCCGGGCGTCGAGGACGGCGGCGTGGCAGCGCTCCCCCAGCTCCTCCTTGAGGGCCGCCAGACGCTCCGCGCGGCGGCCCGTGACGACGACCTTCGCCCCTTCCCTTATGAAGCGCCGCGCCGCGGCGGCGCCGAAGCCGGAGGTGGCGCCGGTGATGAGGACGGTCAAGCCCTTGGGGTCGAGCATGGCTAGGCCTTGGCCCCGCCGGCGAGATGCACCGTCCGGGTGGGGTAGGCCAGCCGGACGCCCTCCGCCTCCAGGCGGCGCATCAAGGCCAGGTTGATGTCCTGCTGGATGTCCATGTAGAGGTTGTAGTCGGAGTCGAGGACGTAGTAGACCACTTCGAAATCGAGGCTCGAGGCGCCGAAGGCCTTGAAGTGCACCCGGTCGAGGCGGGTCTTGGGCAGCCCGGAGACTATCTCCTTGACCATCGCGGGGACGGCGGCCGTCTTGGCCGCGGGCGTCTCGTGGGGGAGGGCGAACCCGAACACGACCCGGCGCTCGCGCATCTGCTGGAAGTTGCGCAGGCGCGCCTTCGTGAGGTCCGAGTTCGCGAAGACCAGCAGCTCGCCCGAGAGGCTGCGGACCTGGGTCGTCTTGATGCCGACGTTCTCGACGGTCCCCATCAGCTCGTCGACGGTGATGAAGTCGCCGACCTTGAACGGCTTGTCCATGAAGATGACGAAGGAGCTGAACAGGTCGCCCAGGATCTGCTGGGCCGCCATCGCGATGGCGATGCCGCCGATGCCGAGGCCTGCCACCGCCGTCGTGACGTTGACGCCGAGGTTGTCGAGGATGAAGAGGGCGGCCGCCACCCACAGCGCGCCGCTGAGGATGTACTCGACGTTCCGGAAGGCGGACCGGGCCGTGGGGTCGCCCTCGTGGGCCGAGGCGGTGGCCGCGCGCCAGGCGTAGGCCAGCATCCCCTGCAGCAGGGCCGTGGCCCGCAGGCTGGCCACCACCACCAGCGCGATGTGCAGCAGCTTGTCGGGCATGCCTCCCAAGAACAGCGAGCGCGTGGCCAGGTAGAGGGCCACCACGGCCAGCTCCAGCAGGCGCACCGAGGAGACCGCCTCGACCAGCACGTCGTCCAGGTCGGTGTCGGTCTTCGCCGCCAGCGCGCGCAGGCGCGCCAGGACGACGGTCTTCAGGAAGACCCCCGCGGCCATGAAGGCGGCGAAGGCCAGCGCGGCGAACACCCATGCGCGCGCCGGATTGCCGAGGAATTCTCGGGAGAGCAGCTCGTGTTCCATGGGACTAGGATAGGAAATGTTGACCGCGCTCAAAAGCCGCGCTCAACGCCCCCCGTCAACGCGGCGCGTTGACCGTCCTCCTCCCCGGCAGGGCGGCGTCCGGGCTACGATGGTCCCAGACAGATTTTGGAGGACGAACCCATGACCGAACTGCTTCTGATCCTGAGCCTGACCCCCGCCGCCCTGCCCCAGCCCGCGGGCACCATCGACGACTGCGTGAAGACCCGGACCTGCGTCTCCGAGAGCGTGGCCAAGTCCGACTTCGAGATCTGCGTCTACCCCAAGAAGTGCTCGGGCAAGAAGGCCGAGGCCGTCGCCCTGGTCCCGTCCCAGCCCTGCGTCTGGCCCAACACCTGCGCCAAGGAAGCCGCCGTCCCCGTCCTCGCGCAGTTCCAGCCCTGCGTCTGGCCCAACAAGTGCTCGGGCCGGACCGCCCAGCCGCTGGGCTAAGGCTCGCTCCGCCCGTAGGACAGCAGGGCCTTGTCGGAGGGGTCGCCCTCCTCGGAGACCGATTCGCGCACCAGGCCCAAGCCGGGGGCGTAGAAGCGCTCGGCGCTCCCCGCGTCCCCTCCCGACAGCAGCACCTCGACCTTGAGGCAGTCGGTGAAGCGTCCCGCCGGCGTCCGGACCGCGGCCCGGTCGGAGGCTATGCGCAGGGAGTCCCCGCCCGCCGTCCAGGACGCCCCGACCACGGGCGGCAGGAGCAGCTCCACAACCCCCTCCACCCGGACGGCGTCGGGGCCGGCGACCACGCTGAACTCGAGCCAGGCCCCGTCGCCGACCCGGCTGCGCCCGGCCGCCCGCGTCACCCCGCCGGAGGTCTCCGCGGAGGCGATCTCGACCCGGACCACGCGGCGGCCGCGCGCCGAGACCGACTCATAGGTCCAGAACATCCCGGCCGCCACGGGGAAATAGTCGGGCACCTAGACTCCCTGGCGCGCGAGCACGTCGAGGACGACGCGCAAGGGGTTCAGGAACCCGAGCTGCTCCTGCGGGGCGGCGCGCAGCGCATAGACGATGAGCCAGCGCGGCTGGCTGCCCCCGTCCACCCTGTCTTCCCAGAGCCGCTCGGCCCAGTTGCGCATGAACCGGTCCAGCATGTCGCTGCCCGCCAGCTCGCGCGGCAGGACGGCGTGGGCGGCGGAGCGGAAGTGCAGCTGCCTGGCGCTCAGCAGGATGTGGGTCACGCCCTTGGCCGCCAGGCGGGCGCGCAGGTCGTCCTCGTCCTTGGACAGCGCGGCCTCGGTCCAGAACGGGTTGTAGTCGTAGACGGTGGCCGCGATGAAGTCGCGCTCCAGGTAGTAGCCCCGCGACTCGCCCAGCACCAGGACCTTGGAGCCCGCCGGCGTGTTCGCGTTGATCCAGGCCGCCGCCTCGTAGTAGGGTAGGCCGTAGGTCACCCGCTGGGTGTGCAGATAGGCCTCCCGCGACACCTTCCCCCGGAGGTATTCCCATTGCCCGATGCCCCAGCCCTGCCGGTACACGCACTGCAGGGCCAGGAGGCTGCCCGTCAGGGCCCCAGCCCAGGCCGCCCGGTTGAGCCAGCGCGGCCAGGCGCCGCGCTCGACGGCCAGCGCCGTCGTCGCCGCGACCAGAGGCAGCGACGGGACGATGTAGCGCACGAGGCTGGAGGCCAGCGCCCAGGCCAGCGCGCCGACCAACGCCATGGCCGCGACCACGCGCCAGACCGCCGGCGGGTCCTCATCGGCCGACAGCCAGCGCCAGCGCAGCGCGAAGGCGGCCGGGGTCAGAGCGACCAGGACCGGGCCGGACCAGTCCCCCAGGGGCCAGGTCCCCAACGAACAGCGCAGCGGCAGCGATATCAGCTCCCAGAACCCGCGCCAGGTGGTGAAGGCGGCGTGCAGGTCGCGCGAGCCCGCGGCCTCGATGAAGCCCTGCCAATCGGCCGGCCGCAGGGTCCCGACCCTCCCGTGCAGGAAGGGGTACAGCGGGTTTCCGTAGAAAGCGAGGTTCTTGAGGAACCAGGGCATGGTCCCGCAGGCGGCGACGCCCGCCATCAGGGCCGTAGCGCCCAGGCCCCGGCCGGCGCGGCGTTCGAGCCAGAGGTGGGTCAGGACGAGCGCCCCCGCGGCGGGGATGGTGTTGAACT
The DNA here is from genome assembly GCA_016218495.1 of Elusimicrobiota bacterium. Taxonomy (GTDB): domain Bacteria; phylum Elusimicrobiota; class Elusimicrobia; order UBA1565; family UBA1565; genus SCTT01. The sequence continues at coordinate 37,817 of JACRDU010000151.1, read as the reverse complement.
TCGTCCCCGCCGCCCAGGCGGCCAGGAGGCCGGCCAGCGCCGCCATCCCGGAGGCCCTCTCGGCGGGGGCGTCGGGGACGCGGCAGAGCACGCAGACCGCCGCGACGACGTAGAAGGCCGAGGCCAGGTCCACCCCGCAGGCCCAGCTGGCATAGACGACCACCGGGCAGAGGTAGAAGAGCAGCGCGGCCAGGACCCCGGTCCGACGCCCGGCCAGCCGGCCGACGCAGGCGTACAGGGCCGCCGCGGCGGCGAGGCCGAAGAGGGCGTGGAGCATGGAGGCCAGCCTGTCGCCGGAGACGGCCAGCGCCAGGCCGAAGAGCATCTGGACGCCCTGGGGCAGGCCGGAATAGACGTTCTCGGGGGTGGGGACGACGGCGCCGCGCAGCAGGTAGAGCTTGGGCAGGGCCAGGTGGTAGACCAGGGAGTCGTAGAAGACCTCGGGCGCGGCGGAGGCCAGCAGGTTCAGGGCGGCGCACACCAGCAGCACCGCCAGGCCGGCCCCGGCCCAAGGCCCGAGAGGCTCAGGGGCCTTCTCCGCGGCGGCCCCCGCCTCGCGCGGCCTCAGCGCGAGGAAGGCGACGCCGGCGGACACGAACAGGCCGTACACGGCGCGCAGGGCGGCCGCGGAGAAAAACCCGGCACAGCCCAGGCCCAGCAGCAGCAGCGAGAGGGCTCCCAGGCCCAGGCCCGCGTCCACCGCCAAGGCCGAGAAGTCCCGGCAGGCCGGGCCGGTCAGCGCGCGGCGCAGGCGCCCGCCGATTCCGGCCGCCCCCGCCCAGAGCCCGCAGGCCAAGAGCAGGTCCTTGAGCAGGCCGCCCGCCACGGGTCCCGACAGGCCCCGGAAGAGGCCCGCCATATCGGCCCAGTCCCGCCCGCTCAGGGACATCCCCTTCGTCGTGTAAGAGACGGCGACGAAGGCCAGCCAGAGGCCGCCGGCCATTCCGGCGACAGGGACGGGGAGGAGCAGCGCGAGGGTGCGCTCCGGCTTGGCGGCTGGGGTCTTGGGCTTGGCCTTTCTCAAAGGCGGCGCAGGGCCCGCGCGGCGGCTTCGAGCGTGCGTTCGAGGTCCAGCTTCGAATGCGCCGCCGAGAGCATCGCCGCCTCGAACTGCGCGGGCGGGAAGTAGACCCCGCGCTCGAGGAGGGCGTGGAAGAACCGGCCGTACATCCTCGTGTCCGAGGTCTTGGCCGTGGCAAAGTCCCGCACCGGCGTCTCGGTGAAGAAGACGGTGAACATCGAGGCGACATGGTTCACCTGCACCGGCAGGCCCTTGAAGCGCGCCATGCCGCGCAGCTCGGTGACGATGACGCGGGCCATCTCGGCCATGCGCGCGTACGGCTTGTCCTTCTTCAGGACCTGGAGGGTGGCCAGACCCGCGGCCATCGCCACGGGGTTCCCGGACAGGGTCCCCGCCTGGTAGACCGGCCCCAGCGGGGCGACCAGGTCCATGATCTCCTTGCGCCCGCCGTAGCAGCCGACGGGGAAGCCCCCGCCGACGATCTTGCCCAGCGTGGTCAGGTCCGGGGTGATGCGCATCCCGGTCTGCGCGCCGCCGTAGAAGAAACGGAAGCCCGTGATGACCTCGTCGAAGATGAGCAGGGACTTGTTCTTCCTCGTCAGCTCGCGCAGGGCCTCGAGGAAGGGCGGTTCGGGGGCGACGACGCCCATGTTGGCCGCCACCGGCTCCACGATGACGGCGGCGATGCGCCGGCCGTGCTCGCGGAAGGCCTTCTGCGCGGCCGCGACGTCGTTGTAGGGCAGGCACAGGGTGGTCTTGGCCCAGGCCGCGGGGACCCCGTCGGAGTCCGGACGGCCCAAGGTCGTGGCGCCGGAGCCGGCGGCGACGAGCAGCGAGTCCACGTGCCCGTGGTAGCCGCCCACGAACTTGATGACGAGCTCGCGGCCCGTGAACGCGCGCGCCACGCGCAGCGCGCTCATGACCGCCTCGGTGCCGGAGCTCGTGAAGCGCAGGCGCTCCATCGAGGGCAGGGCCTCGCGCACGGCCTCCGCCAGGCGCAGCTCCTCCTCGGTCGGCGCCCCGAAGCTCGAGCCCTTGCGCAGGGCCCCTTCCGCCGCCCGGACGACGGCCGGGTGGGCGTGGCCGAGGATCATCGGGCCCCAGGAGAGCACGAAGTCCACATAGCTCTTGCCGTCGGCGTCGGTCAGGTGCGCCCCCTTGCCCGAGCGCATGAACACCGGGTCCCCTCCCACCGCGCGGAACGCGCGCACCGGGGAGTCGACGCCTCCGACCAGCACCTTCTTCGACGCCGCGAACAGAGCCTTCGATCGCTTCACCTAAGCCCCCAGCCAGCGCGCCGCTTCGAGCGCGTGGTATGTCAGCATGAAGTCGGCCCCGGCCCGCTTGATGGAGGTCAGGACCTCGAGGGCGGTGCGCTTCTCGTCCATCCAGCCCATCTTGCCCGCCGCCTTCACCATCGCGTACTCGCCGGAGACGCTGTAGGCCGCCGTGGGGAGGCCGAAGCGCTCGCGCACGGCGCTCAGCACGTCCAGGTACGGCAGGCCGGGCTTCACCATCAGCATGTCGGCGCCCTCGGCCACGTCCAGCGCCGCCTCGCGCATCGCCTCGCGCCAGTTGGCCGGGTCCATCTGATAGGTGGAGCGGTCCCCGAAGGCGGGCGGCGACTCGGCCGCGTCCCGGAAGGGGCCGTAGAAGGCGCTCGAGTACTTGACCGCATACGCGAGGATGGGCGTGTCCTTGAAGCCCCCCCCGTCGAGGGCCGCGCGGATGGCGCCGACCTGGCCGTCGGCCATGCCGCTGGGGGCCACGACGTCGAAGCCGGCCGCGGCCTGGCTGAGGGCCGTCTTCGCGACCAGGTCCAGGGTAGGGTCGTTGTCGAGGATGAAGCCGTCCTTGGACTTCCTGATGATGCCGCAGTGCCCGTGGTCGGTGTACTCGCAGAAGCACAGGTCGGCCATGACGACCAGCCCGGGGACGGCGTCCTTGATGGCCCTGGCCGCGCGCTGCACGATGCCGTCCTTGGCGTAGGCGCCCGAGGCCTTGGCGTCCTTCTTCTCGGGGATGCCGAAGAGGATGACGGCCGGCACGCCCAGCTTGGCGGCCTCCTTGGCCGGGCCGACCACGGTGTCCACCGACCACTGGAAATGGCCGGGCATCGACCCGATGGGGCGCTTCTCGCCCTTCCCGGGCCGGATGAACAGCGGCAGCACGAAATCCGCCGGGGACAGGACCGTCTCGCGCACCAAGGTGCGGATGCCGGCGCTGGCGCGCAGACGGCGGGGTCGGTTGATGGGGAATGCCATAGGCCTCCGAGTATACAAAAGGACCGATTATATGGAAGCAGTAGCAACATGCTGTCCAGGATATTGACCCTTGTCACCCCCCCGGCGGCGGGGATTTCGTATAATATCCCCGTCGTGGGCCGCAGCGTCGGCCCGGAGGATAACACCATGGCCGTCCGCCGCAGCAAGACCGAGAAGAACCCCCTGTCGCCCGCCGCAGTCCTGGCCGTCGCTCCCCTCAAGGCCGCGCCCAAGGCAACCGCCAAGCCCCGCGCCGCGAGCCCGAAGACGCCCAAGGCCGCCGCCGTCGTCCTCGATTTCCCCGCCCGGGAAGAGAAGGTCGCCCCCGGCCATTACGCCATCCGCGTGGCGGCCAACTCCGACCTGTCGGTCGAGGTCTCCATCGACGGCGGCGAGTGGCTGGCCTGCCGCCCGGCCGTCGGCTACTACTGGTTCGACTGGGCCCCGACCCAGGCCGGAGAGCACCGCATCGTCGCCCGCGCGAAGAACGGCGGCCCGCGCTTCTCGAAGACCGACGAGCGCGTCTGCCTGGTCGTCGACACCCCCGCGGCGAATTGAGCTCCGACCCCAAGGGCCTGGTCGACCAGCACGGCGGCTGGGACGGGGTCTATAAGAACGTGCCGGAAGACGAGCTCCCCTGGAACGCCGGGGGGCCGGACGCCGACCTCGTGCGCCTGGTGGAGACGGGGCGCCTGCCGGAGGGGCGCGCGCTGGACGCCGGCACGGGCCCGGGGCACGACGCCGCCTTCCTGGCCGGGAAGGGCTGGACGGTCCTGGCCGTCGACCTCTCCCAAGCCGCCTTGGACCTGGCCGCCAAGACCGTCCGGACGGCCTGCGAGCAGGGACGCGTCACCCTGCGGGCCGCGGACATCCTCCACATCAAGGAGCCGTCCGAGTCCTTCGCCCTCATCCACGACCGGGGCTGCTTCCATACCATGGCCGAGCCGGACCGGGCCGCCTATGTGGGGGAGGCCGCCCGGATGCTCCAGCCGGGGGGCAAGGTCGTCCTGAGGACCTTCAGCGACAAGGAGGCTCCCGGCCCGGGCCCGCACCGGTTCTCGAAGGCCGAGCTCGAGGCCGCCTGGTCCCCCCTGTTCGTCTTCGAGGAGCTCTCCGAAGGAGTCTTCGAAGGCCCGCGCCGGCCGAAGGCCTGGCTGGCCCTGCTGCGCAAGAAGGGCTAGCCGCTCAGACCAGGGACGCCAGCTCGACGCGCGCGGCCTCGTAGCGCCGCTTGAAGCGGGTCTGCGAGGACAGCGTCCAGGGCGTGGCGGCCAGCAGGCCGTAGACGTCGCGCCGGTCCACCTTCACCCCCGTCCCCGGCCGGAGCAGCTCCGACGAGCGACCCACCAGCGCCAAGGTCCGGACCGAGAGCAGGAGCGGCCAGGCCGCCGCCGCGCGCAGCCGGATGGACGGCATCTGCAGGACGTAGGCCTTCCCCTCGTCGAGGTGCCCGAGGGCCCAGCCCAGCCAGCGCCGCAGCACCGGCTGCAGCTTGAAGGCGTTGGCGGGGTCCAGCAGGTCCTTGGGCGCCAGCCCCGCCGCGGCCAGCTCGGGCTCGGGCAGGTAGCAGCGCCCCAGGCGCAGGTCCTTGGGCACATCGCGCAGGATGTTGGTGATCTGCAGCCCCTTGCCCAGCCGCTCGCCCTGCTCCTCCAGCCTCTCCGGGACCTGGGCGAGCTCGGGCAGGTGCAGGCGCAAGAGGCGCGTCCAGAACAGCCCGGGCCCGCCGCCAATGAGGGCGCAGTAGCGGTCGAGCTCGTCGGCGCTCTGCAGCGCCCGCAGGCCCTTTTCGTCGTCGGCCGGGAAGCGTTCGAGGTCCATGCGCATGCCGTCGACGACCGATTGGACGACCGCGAGGAGCAGGAGGCGCTCCGCCTCGGGCCGGGCCTCGTAGAGGCGCACGCACTCCTCGAGCCGCCCGAGCAGCTCCTGCTCGGCCCCCGAAGCCTGATGGCGCGCCAGGTCCGCCGCCAGCGAGAGCCGCGGCGTCCCCTTGCCGTCCAGGGCCTCGCGGAAGGCGTCGAGGGCCGCGCGGCGCTCGCCGTTCTTCACCAGGCGCGTGTCGGCGATGGTGTCGGCCGCGCGGCAGAGGAGGTAGCCCAGACCCATCGCCGGGCGCACGGAGGCGGGCAGGACCCGAAGCGACAGGTACATCGACCGGGATACGCGCTGCAGGAGGTCCCAGTCCATTCTATCGGGATGCTACGAAATACGCGCCGCGGGCGCACCCTCGGGCGTCGTGTTTGCTAGATTAGCTCATGGGCGCGTTTCTGGACCGCATCCCTTGGACCATCCTGATAGCGGCCTGCCTGACCTTGGGCCTGGCGCCCTTCGTCCCCGAGCCGCATGTGGTCGAGAAGCTCAGGATGCTCTTCTCGGGCAAGCTCAGGAAGCCCATCGACGTCTTCGACCTGCTGATGCACGGCGCGCCCTGGGCTCTGTTGGCGCTGAAGGCGCTGACAAAGCTCGCTGGGCGCTGATAACCCCGCCGGCCGCTACCGGCAGGAGCCGGTCATGCAGGTCAGGTTGCCGCAGCAGCTCGCCGAGGAGGTGCAGCGCGACCCGCGGCCGGTGCAGGTCCCGTCCGAGCAGACCCCTTCCGAGCAGGTCATGGTGTCGCAGCACTGCCCCGAGGAGGTGCAGCCGCCGCCGCGCTTCATGCACAGGGCCGTGCCCGAGCACGTCCCGGAACTGCAGGTGAGCAGACCGCAGCACTGTCCGGAGCTCGTGCAGGCCGTGCCCTCGCGCTGGCAGGCGCTGGCCCCGATGCAGACCTTGTTCTCGTTGCAGGTCAGCGCCCCGCAGCAATCCGCGCTGGAGGAGCAGGTGCGGCCCTCGCGCAGGCAGGTGGAGCCGCCCCCGCCCCCCCCTCCGGAAACCGGGGGCGGAGCCGGACTGTCGCCGCCGCCGTCGTCGCAGGAGACCGCGAAGACCAGCGGCAGCAGCAGGCAGGCGGTCAGGAGCAGGCGTCGCATGCTGTGATTGTAAGATCCCCGCCCCGCCCTTGCAAGGGACCTTTAGAGCGGCTTCCAGTCCCCGCGCACGATCTTGGCCGGGTAGCCGAGGAGGCTGTGCTCGCGCTTCTCCAAAGAGAAGCGCAGGTCGCGCATGAAGGCCGAAGCCGCGAGGGCCCCCGCGCCCAGGCGCACCTCGAGCAGGGGGGCCGAAGCCTCCACCGGGCCGGCGGGGTCCACGATGGAGACCGGCACGGCGGCGCGCCGGGTCAGGGCCTTGGCGCAGGGGCGCAGCATGTCCACGGCCTCTTGGAGGCCCGGGGCGCGGATGAAGCGCGCGTCCACGATGAGGCATTCCGGGATTTCGGCGAAGAGGTCCTTGGGGGCCATGGCGTCGACGGCGCCCGCGAGCTCCTTGCCGAACGACAGCCCGGCCGAGGCGCTGACGCCTTCGAGGCCGGCGGCCCGGGCGGACGCGCCCAGGGCGAGGGTGAGAGAGAGTGCGAGGAACGAAGAAAGGGTCCGATTCGACATGCCACCTCCGGTCCGACAGGGAGATGGTGCCCTAAAGGCCCAGCCCGGCCGTAGGACCTAGGTCAACGGCCGGGCTTGAGCGCGGTCAATCGATTGGGACGGCCTGTACCCCGGATTCTGTCCACGGCCTCACGGCCGCTGGAGGACCATTTCTCTGATGCAGCCACCGGACGGGTCCCGGCCTTACGCCGGAGCGCGGACCGCGCATGCCGCCCTATGCCTTGCTCCCGGTGGGGTTTGCCTGGACCCCCGGGGTCGCCCCCGGGGCGGTGAGCTCTTACCTCGCCTTTTCACCCTTACCGGGGCGAACCCCGGCGGTATGTCTCTGTGGCACTTTCCATCGCGGGAGGCTTGGGCCGCCCCGCGTCCCGCCTTTCGACGGGCACCGCGTCCTATGGAGTCCGGAAGTTCCTCCCCCGCTCCCGTCAGGGTGCGGAGGCGGCCCCCCGGCCGTCCCAAATCCTCTAGAAGAGCTCGGCCTGTCCGCCGGGCTCCAGGCCCGGCCCCAGGTCGGAGACCGTGCCGTCCAGCGCGGCGTTTGCGAGCCGGTCGGCGTCCTTGTTCTGCTCGCGCGGCACATGGACGAGCCGGACGGCCTTGAAGCCGCGCATCAGGACCTGCGCCCTGGCCTTGAGCCCCTTCAGGGCCTCGTTCTTCACCTTGTACTCGCCGGACACCTGGCGCACGAGCAACTGGGAATCGGAGTGCACCAGGAGCTCGCTGGCGCCGAGGGTCCTGGCCAGGAGCAGCGCGTCGAGCAGGGCCTGGTATTCCGCGACGTTGTTGGTCTGCACGCCCAGGGTGCGGCCGTGCTCCTTGAGGACCTTGCCCTGGGCGTCCTGCAGGAAGACGCCCACCGAGGCCGGGCCCGGGTTGCCGCGGCTGGCGCCGTCGATGAACGCCCGCATCTTCACGCCGCCGAGGAGGACACGGTGGCGATGTCGTGCAGGATGCGCTGGCACGAGTCGCAGTACTCGATGGAGTGGCCCTTCTTGATGTTGATGAGGATCTGGGGGGGCAGGGCCATGCGGCACTCGGTGCAGAGGTTCCCGTCCACGCGGGAGAGGCCGATGCCCTGGCGGCGCTGGCGGGTCTTCTCGTACTTGTCGGAGAGCTCGGCCGGCACGCCCTCGAGCAGGCCCTTGCGGCGCTCCTCGGCGGAGGATAGCTGGGCGTTGAGCTCGGCCTGCTTGGCCTCGAGGGACTTCACCTGCTCGCCCTGCTTGGACTCGAAGCCCTTGAAGTCGGCGGCGGCGGCCTTCTCGCCCTTGAGCGCCGCGTCGCCCTCGTCCATCAGGGTCAGGACCTCGGTCTCGATGTCGGAGACCGCCTTCTTGGCCTCCTCGATCTCCTTGAGCAGGGCCTTGAAGGCGTCGTTGGACTTGACCGCGTTAAGCTCGCCCTGGTGCTTCTTGATGGCGGCTTCCTTCTGGGACATCTCCAGCTCCTTCTCCTTGCGCCTGAGCTGGACCTCCTGGGACTTCTTCTTGGCGGCCTCCATCGCGGCCTTGCCCGCCTCGGTCTCGGCGCGGATGGCGGCGATGCCCTCGGGAATCTGGGCGAGGCGCTTCTTGAGCGCGTCGATCTCCTTGTCCTGGGCCTGGACGAGGAGGAGCTTGCCCAGGTCGTCTCTGGTGATGGCCATAACGGAGGTCATTCTAGCACTTCCGGGTCGGCCGGGGCCTTCTTGGCCTTGGGCCCGGCCTTGACGGGCACGCGCTTGAAGTTCTTGTCGTAGTTGAAGCGCGGCTTGCCGGAGACCTTGTGGAGCAGCACCTCGTCCACGGCCCACTCGCCGTCGGACTCGACGACGTAGAAGTCGAGGTCGACCGGCTGGGCGGACTTCTCGTCGTCGCCCTTGAAGTCGACGCAGACGAAGAAGCGCCCGTCCGGCAGGCGCGTCACGGCGTCGCTGCGCACGCGCAGCAGATGGAGCTCCCAGTTCCGGCCCAGCACATCGTCCTCGACGACGAAGGACCCTTCCTCCTCCTGCTGGTCGCGCACGTACTCGCGCACGAGCTTCTCCATCGCGGAGGCGTCGGGGCCGGGCTTGCGGGGCGGCTGCGCGCCCTTGGCCGGTCCGCCGGCGAACGCCGACGACGGGAAGAGCAGCAGCAGCCAGAGGAGCTTGTCCATGAGGGCCATTATCCCAGGGACCCGCCCGCTAGTCAAGCGCCGGCGCATTCGCCGGCGAATGTGCGGCTTGCGCCGGGGCCTCTCCCCTTCCTCCGATGGCCTGTGCTCGCCCTGGCCTTGGCCGCTGCGCTGGCCGTCCCGGCCGCCGCCGCTTCCGCGGGGGCCTACACGGCCGTCCTGACCCTGGACCCCGGCGGGGCGCTGCGCGTCGTCGAGACCTTCCGCCCCGCCGACGACCCCGCCGCGCTCTGCGGGCCTTTGCGGCGGGACCTCCCCACCAAGCGCCTGGGCTTCGACGGCCTGCGCCGGCTCCTGCGCGTGCGGGTCACGGGGGTCTTCCGGGGGACGGGCCTGGGCCTCTCCCCCGCGGGCTGGAGCCTCGAGCGCAGGCCCCGCGGCACGCGCCTGAGCATCGGCCCGGCGCCCGCCCCGCCCGACTGCGCGGTGACCCTGCTTTACGAGGCGGAGCCCATCCTCACCGCCGTCCCGGCCGGCGTGCGCCTGAGCTTCCCCCTGCCCGGCCCGGAATGGGGGGAGCGCCTGGCGGGCGCCGCCGTCAGCCTCTCCGGCTCGAGCGCCCCCGCGCGCCTGGCCCAGGCGGGCGCGGCCGCGCCGCTGGCCGAGGGGCAAGGCGGCGCCCGGGCGCCGGGCGCGCTCGAGCTCGGCAAGCGGGTCGTCTTCTCCATCGACCTGCCCGCCGGGGCCGCGCCCCTGCCGGCCCCGTCGCGCCGGCGCCTGCTCGCCGAGAACCTGCACGCGGCCGTCGGTGCGGCCGGGCTGGCCCTGGTCATCCTGTTCTATCTGCTGAGACCCGCCCTCGCCGGCGGGCGCTGGGGGCTGTGCGCCGCCGGGGCCGCCCTGTCCGCCGGGACCGTGGCCGCGATGCGCCTCGCCGAGGACCCGTCGGCCGTCACCGCCCCCGCCGCCCTGTGGGCGCTGGGCGCCGGCGCGGCCGCCGCGGCCCTGGGGCTCATGGTGCTCGCCTGCTGGGGAGCGACCGTCGTGCTCCTGCGCTCCGCCTCGCGCGAGGGAGCGCCCCGGCCGCTGGCCCTCAGCCTCGGGTCGCTGGCGATGGGGTTCGTCTCCTTCGGAACGACCACCCTGGCCGCCGACCTCTTCACGCGGCTGATCCGGGACGCGGCTCCCGCGGCCGCCGCCTGCGCGGCGGCGCACCTCGCCCTCCACGGCGGGGCGCTGCTGCTCTCCCGGCGCACGCCCCCGACCCCATAAACTCGTAGAATCTGCCTCCGATGGACCCGAAGTTCGGCGCAGGGCTCGCCTCGCTCAAGAAGCTGGTCCCCTATATAAGGAAATACCGGGCCCGCTACGCGGCCGCCGGCGGCATGGTGCTGGTATCGAGCCTCCTCGCCGTCGTCAGCCCGGCGCTGGTCAAGGGCGCCATCGACTCGCTGGAGGCCGGCCGCCATGGGGCCGCGCTGGGCTCCTTCGCCGGGGCCCTGGCCGCCATCGGCCTGGTGCGCGCCCTGCTCATCTTCCGCGGGCGCTTCGGCCTCATCTCCGCCTCGCGGCGCCTGGAGAACGACCTGCGCGCCGAGCTCTACGCGAAGCTCCTGCGCCTGCCGGCGCGCTTCTTCGACGAGAACTCCTCGGGCGACATCGCCTCCCGCGTCATCAACGACGTCGAGGGCGTGCGCATGGTGGCCGGGATGGCGCTGATGATGGTCATCTCCAGCGGCTTCCTGTTCCTGCTCAGCCTCGTCTCCATGTTCCTCATCGACGCCCGCCTCGCGGCGCTGGCCCTGGGGCCCCTGCTCCTCGTCAGCCTGTCGACCTGGCTCCTGACCGGGCGCATCTACGCGGAGTCCGAGGCCGTGCAGGACAAGCTCTCCGACATCTCCACCCTGGCGCAGGAGAACTTCACCGGAGCCCGCGTCATCCGGGCCTTCTCGCGCCAGGCCGTCGAGGAGCGCCGCTTCGCGCGCGCGTCGGAGGACTACCTCCAGGCCAACCTCCGGCTCTCGGCCACGCGGGGCGTCACCTGGGGGCTGATGACCCTCCTGATCGAGGCGACGATGGGGATCACCCTCCTGGTCGGCGGCCACGGCCTCATCGCGGGGACCCTCAGCAAGGGGGACTTCGTCGCGTTCACCGCCTACCAGTTCATGCTCTCCTGGCCCGTCATCGCGATGGGCTGGGTCATCACCGTCATCCAGCGCGGGGCCGCCTGCATGGACCGCCTCGCGCTCCTGCTCGAGGCCGCGGAAGCCCCCGCCCCCGCCGGCCCGGCCCCCGCCCCCCGCGGAGCCATCGAGGCCCGCGGCCTCACCTTCCGCTACGCGCCGGACCGGCCGCCGGCCCTCGAGGGCGTGGACCTGAGCGTGGCCCCCGGCGAGCGGGTCGCCGTGGTGGGCCGGACGGGGTCGGGCAAGAGCACGTTGGTGCAGCTGTTGCTCGGGCTGTATCCCGCGCCCGCGGGGACGCTCTTCCTCGACGGCCTCGACATCAACGACTGGCCGCGCGACGCGCTGCGCTCGGCCCTCTCCTGCGTGCCGCAGGACATCTTCCTCTTCTCGGACAAGCTGTCGGACAACATCGCCTTCGGCTCTGCCGGCCCCGTCCCCTCCGCCCGCATCGCCCAGGCCGCCGAAGCCTCCCGCCTGGCCGCGGACCTGCCCGCCTTCCCCCAGGGCATCGAGCAGGTCGTCGGCGAGCGCGGCATCACGCTCTCCGGCGGGCAGAAGCAGCGCGCGGCGATCGCGCGGGCGCTGGTCCGCGAGCCGGCCGTGCTGCTCCTCGACGACGCGCTCAGCAGCGTCGACGTGCACACCGAGGCCGACATCCTCGAGCGCATCGACGCGTGGATGCGCGGGCGCACCTGCCTGATCGTCACCCACCGCTTCTCGGTCGTCAGCAGGGTCGACCGCATCGTCGTCCTCGACGAGGGACGCATCGTCGAGGAAGGCACCCACGCCGAGCTGAGCGCCCGCGGCGGCCTCTACGCCCGGCTCGCCCAGCGCCAGAGGCTCGAGGAGGCCTTGGAAGAGGTATGAGCGCCCACGACGAGGACGAAGCCGAGAAGTCCTACGACGGGAAGCTGCTGCGGCGCTTCCTGGGCTACGTCGGCCCGCATTGGGCGCCGACGGCGGCGACCTTCGCCGTCACCCTGGTCCATATCGCGGCCGGCCTGGCCTCCCCCTTCGTCATCCGGGCCGCCCTCGACGGCCCGGTCGCCGCGGGCGACCCGGCGGGGCTGACCCGCTGGGCCGCGCTCTTCTTCGCCCTGGTCGCCCTCGACGGCGTCCTCGAGACGGTCGGCCACTACGTGTCGAACCTGGCCGGGCAGAGCATCATCTCCGACCTGCGCGGCCAGGTCTTCTCGCACCTGCAGAAGATGCCGGTCTCCTTCTACGATCGCAACCCCGTCGGCCGGCTGCTGACCCGCGTGACGGGGGACGTGGAGAACCTCGCCGAGCTCTTCACCTCGGGCCTGGTCGGGATGCTCTCCAGCGTGGTCCTCCTGGCGGCGGCCGTGGCGGGGATGTTCTACCTCGACGCGGGGCTGGCGCTGATGACCCTCGCCGTCGTCCCCTTCCTCGCCGCGGCCACCAGCCTGTTCCGCAAGCACGCGCGGCGCACCTACTCGGAGTCCCGCAAGGCCATCGCCGCGGTGACCTCGTATCTCAACGAGAGCCTGGGCGGCGTCAAGACCATCCAGACCTTCCGCCGGGAAGCGCTGTGCCTGGGGCGCTTCTCCGAGCGCAACGACGCGCACCTCGAGAAGGCCCTCGGCGCCGCCTTCGTCTACTCGTTCTTCTGGCCCGGCATCGAGTTCATCAGCACCGCCGCCACCGCCCTCATCCTCTGGCACGGGGGCGGGGAGATCCTGCAGGGCCGCATGAGCTTCGGCACCTTCCTGGCCTTCTGGCACCTGGTGCGCAAGTTCTTCGAGCCCATCCAGGAGCTGGCCGAGAAGTACAACATCCTGCAGGCCGCGATGGCCTCCTCCGAGCGGCTCTTCAAGCTCCTCGACACCGTCCCGGCCATCGCCGCGCCGGCCTCCCCCGCGCGGCCCCCGCGCCGCGGGGCCGTCGAGTTCCGGGGCGTCAGCCACTCCTACGACGGGAAGACCCCGGTGCTCAGCGACGTCTCCTTCAAGGTCGAGCCCGGCGAGAAGGTGGCCATCGTGGGCTACACCGGCGCCGGCAAGACCACCCTGCTGAGCCTCCTGCTCCGGCTCTACGACGCCGAGCAGGGCAGCGTGCTGGTCGACGGCGTCGATGTGCGCGAGCACGACCCCGTGGAGCTCAGGCGCCGCTTCGGCATGGTCTTCCAGGACGTCTTCCTCTTCTCGGGCACCGTGTCGGAGAACCTGCGGCTCGGAGAAGACGTCTCGCCCGAGATGCTCGAGCGCGCCGCGCGGCTGTCCCGGGCCGACCGCGTCATCGCCAGGCTCCCCCAGGGCTGGAACACCCCGGTCCACGAGCGCGGCGCGGCGCTGTCGGTGGGCGAGCGCCAGCTCCTGTCCTTCGCCCGCGCCCTGGCCGCCGACCCGCCCATCCTGGTCCTCGACGAGGCCACCTCCAGCGTCGATGCGGAGACCGAGGGCCTGGTGCAGGAGGCCGTCGAGTCGATGCTGGAGGGCCGCACCGCCCTCATCGTCGCGCACCGCCTGGCCACCGTGCGGAAGGCCGACCGCATCCTGGTGATGCACCACGGGCGCCTGCGCGAGGAGGGCTCGCACGAGGAGCTCCTCAAGAAGGGCGGGCTCTACGAGAAGCTCTACCGCCTGCAGTGGGGCGTCGAGAAGAACGGCGCTAAGGGCTGAACCGCCTCAGGCCGAACTTTCCACCTGCTCGGCGAACAGCTCGGCCTCGGCGGCCACGCCCTCGAGGGTGCGCTTCTCCGCCGCGGCGCGCGCCATCTCCTCGTTGAAGACCTGCCAGACCGAGAGCAGGCGGCGCACCTGGGTGTTGAGCGGCTGCTCGGGCTTGAGCAGCGCCTTGACCACGCGCAAGAGGGCCGCGCGCACCCGCACGGCCGCGGCCCCGGCCTGCGGCGTGGGGGCCGCCGCCGCGTCCTCGCGCGCCGCGGCCTCCGCGACGACGGCGCTGAAGTCGGCCCCGCTCATGCGGATCGAACGGTAGCCGGCCTCGGCGGCGATGTCGTCGGCCAGGAGCGCCACGCGCCCCGACGCGTCGGCGGCGAAGTCGAGCTCGGCCTGGGAGGGCGCGGGCGGGGTCACCTCGGCGCCGGCCCCCAGGGCGGGGGCCTGGAGCGCGGGGCCCGGCAGAGCCGGCGTCAGGCGCGGCGGGGCGGGGGTCAGGTTGGGCAGGGCGGGGGTGAGGACCGGGGCCGGCAGGACCAGGCGCGGCGCGACGGGGACCACGGGGGCGACCGGCGCGACGAAACGGACCTGGGCCGAGGCGGGAAGCGATGTCAACGCGGCGGCGAGCAGAAGCAGTCGCATGACATCAAGGATAGCGACGGCATCCTGATTCGGCCTGGGTCGTCGGTTCTACGGAACGACAGGCTTTGGGCCTAGTCCGGCGTCCCCGTCAGCGGCCAGACCTGCGGCCAGACCGCCGCGTCCGCCGCCTTCCCGGCCTCCGCCTCCGCGCGCCGGCGCTCCACCCACGGCGCCAGCCCGTCCGGGAGCGGCAGCCCGGCGAGGGCGGCCAGATGCCCCCGCGCCGCCGCCGCGTCCCCGGCCAGGAGCGCCCCCTCGGCAGCCCGGTAGAGCGCGGCGGCCCGGGCCCGCTCCCTCATGCCCGCCGGCACCGACTGCAGCCACGCCCCGCCGGGGTCGGCGAAGCGCGCGGCGTCGAGGAACGCCCCGCGGCGCAAAGCGACATAGGCGCGGCGCAGGCGGTAGAGCGGGTTGCCAGGATAACGCTCCATCAGCGGCCCGAGCAGGGCCTCGGCCTCGTCCCAGCGGCCCTCCGGGTCCGAGGCGTAGATGGCCGACAGGACGGAGCGCGCCTCCATGCGCGCCGCCCCGCCGTGCTCGGCGACGGCGCGCAGGTGGGCCAGCCCCGCGTCCCGGTCCCCCCAGAGCCCCATCATCGCGAAGGCCAGGGGGCGGGCCAGGAGCGGCGCGCGGGCTATGTAGTACTCGTACATCCCCAGCCCCAGCCGGGCGTCCAGCAGGGCGGGGTCGAGGGCCAGGGCCTTCTTGAGGTGCTTGGCCCCGCGCCGCGCGCTGCCGACGGCCGACATCCAGCTCTTGCGGGCGACGAGGCCGCGGGCGCGGAAGCCGTGGGCGGCGCCGAGGTAATAGTGCCCCACCGCGGCCTGGCTCGAGACCCAGGCCTCGGCGGCCGCCTCGGCCCGCCGGCTCTCGGCCTCGAAGGCGGAGAACTCCTCTTCGGAGAGGGCGTCGCCGGCCACGAACTGCTGGAAGCGCACCACGCCGGCATAGAACGGGCCGGCCGGGTGGCCCGGATGGGCCGCCTCGGCAGCGCGGGCGGCGGCGAGAGCCTCCTCGAAGCGCAGGCCGTAGAAGAGGTCCACCACGCCCGCCATCTCCTCTTCGACGGAGGCCGCGCGGGCGGGCAGGGCAGAGAGCAGGAGCGCCAGGAGCAGGGACGGCATTGGTACAATATACCTATGGACAAGCGCCCCGTCCCCTTCAAGAGGTCCCTCTTCGTCTGCACCCATTCGCGCGACGCCGAGGGCCGGGTCGCCTGCGCCGACAAGGGCCGCGCTGGCTTCGACATCCTTAAGGCCGTCAAGGACGCCGCGCGGGCCCACGGCCTGCAGGGTGTGCGCATCGCCCGCTCCGGCTGCCTGGACCTGTGCGAGAAGGGGCCCAACGCCTTCCTGTACCCGGACGGGGAATGGTTCTGCGGCCTCACCCCCGAGGACGCCCCCGCCCTCGTCGAGCGCCTCGCCAAAGACCTATAATCGCCCCATGGACGCCGCCCTCCTCGCGCGCGCCGGAGCCGCGCTGATGTTCGCAGCCGTGGCGCTGGGCGCCTTCGCCGCACACGGCCTCAAGGCCCGGCTCTCGCCCGAGATGCTGGCCGTCTTCGAGACCGGCGTGCGCTATCAGGCCTATCACGCGCTGGGGCTCATCGCGGCCGCCTGGCTCATGGAGCGCTGGCCGGGACGCCTGCCCTCCGCCGCGGGCTCCTGCTTCCTGGCCGGCATCCTGCTCTTCTCGGGGAGCCTCTATCTCTTGAGCCTCACCGGAGCGCGCAAGCTCGGCATCGTCACCCCTTTCGGAGGCGTCCTGTTCCTCGTCGGCTGGGCGCTGCTCGCCGCCAGCCCGAGGCCGTGAGAGGAGAACCCATGTCCCATCCCCAGCATCCCGCCGCGCACCCCGGAGCCGCCCCCGCCGGAGGCCGCCCCCCGGCCGAACGGCCCGACCTCAGCGAGAAGGGCGCGCCCAGGAACGGCGCGCCGCAGACGCTCGACGAGCGCCTCTTCATGCAGCTCTTGGCCTTCGGCGGGGCCAAGGACGCCTCCGTCCTCGTGCGCGCGCTGCAGCACGCCGGCTTCGAGTCCGTGCTCTACGCCGACCTCAACGACCCGCAGGGCGTGGCCCTGCTGAGCTTCTCCAAAGACGAGGCCCACTTCGTCGAGACGGTGCGCCCGTTCCTGCTCAAGGAGCCGTTCGCCTCGCTCTCGCTCAAGCCGGAGTTCGCCATGTTCGGCCGCACCTACGCGCTCGGCCACGAGCCCAACCTCGAGGACTGGCTCATCCACAAGATGCGCCGCAACGCGCTCGAGCCGGCCTGGCCCTGGGCCGTGTGGTACCCGGTGCGCCGCAGCGGGGACTTCGCGAAGCTCCCCCCCGACGAGCAGAAGGCCATCCTGCGCGAGCACGGCATGATCGGGCACTCCTATGGCGAGGCGGACCTGGCCCACGACATCCGCCTGGCCTGCCACGGCCTCGACAAGGACGACCACGACTTCGTCATCGGCCTCCTGGGCAAGCGCCTCCACCCGCTCTCGGCCCTGGTCGAGCGGATGCGCAAGACCGTGCAGACCTCCACCTACATCGCCCACATGGGCCCGTTCTTCGTCGGCAAGGCCCTGTGGCAGAGCCAGCTGTGAGCGCGCGGACCTTCAAGCTGACGATGTCGGAGCGCTGCTTCCGCTTCAAGCCCGACGCGCTGCCCAACCACGCGCCGCGCAAGCCCGGCGTCTACGAGTTCGTGACCTTCGACGAGAAGCTGCAGCCGCGCGTCCTCTTCGTCGGGCTCGCGCTGCCCGACGCCGGCGGCACCGTCTACGACGCCCTCGGCCAGCACATGATGGGCAACCTGCGCCCCGCCTCCGAGGACCTCTTCAAGGCCGCCAAGGACGTCTACTTCGACTACGTCGCCGGCTGGGACGGCGACTCCCTCGACGACCTCAAGGACATCGCCGGAGCCCTGGTCGCCAAGCACAAGCCGCCGCTCAACCCGTCGACACCGCCGCCTTCTTCCGGGCGCTTCACGGCCGTCGCCCTGGAAGAGGTCGGATAGCAGGAGGAACCATGCCCCGCAAGACCCACGGACGCAGGACCGACCCCCGGGACGCCCTCATCCGGGAGGTGGCCGAACTAGGCCGCCGTTTCGAGGAGGCCGTCGGCGCCGCCGTCACACGCCCCGAGTTCCGCGAGGGCATCGAGCAGATCACGGTGTCCATCCGCGGCGCGGCCCACAAGCTCGCCGAGGCCGCGGCGGCCGCCCGCTCGAGCGAGGAAGGGGAGGCGTTCGTGCGCCAGGCCGAGAAGGTCGCCAAGACCGGGAAGTCCGCCGGCAGCGAGGCGGCCTCGGACTTCGCCAAGCGCCTGGCGGCGGGCCTCAAGAACCTGGCCTCCGAGCTCGAAGGCTTCGCCGACAAGCCGAAGAAGAAGCGCTGACTAGATCCCCGAGAGCATGGCCTTGGCTTCCTGAGCCTGCCCGCTCTTGGGGTCGATGGCGATGCACTTGGCCAGCGCGGCGCGCGCCTCGTCGGCGCGGCCCGCTCCCTTGAGGACGAACCCCAGGCTGAGCCAGGCGCGCTGGTAGCCCGGCTGGATGCGGGCGGCCGCCGTCAGGGGCTCGATGGCCTCCTCGGCGCGGCCCAACTGGGCCAGGGTCAGCCCCAGGTCCATCCAGGAGTCGGCGTCCTTCGGGTCCTCGGCCACGGCCTGCCGGTAGACGGGCAGGGCCTCCGCGAAGCGCCCGGACTCGAACAGGACGTCCGCGCGGTGGGCGGCCGGGAGCGCGGCGGCGCCCGGGCCCGGAACGGCGGGCGCGGCGGCCCCGGCGGGGACGGCCAGGGTGTAGACGGCGGTCTCGGTCCGGCGCCCGGAGGCTGAGTTCCAGGCCGCGGCCAGCGCCAAGGCGGCGGCGGCCCCTGCGGCCCCGGCGACGAGGAGCTTGGGTTCGGGGAGCTTCATGCCGGCATCCTAATAAAAAGAGAGGCCCCCCGGCCGAAACCGGGGGGCCCAGCCGGCAGGGCGCGACCGGGTCAGAGAGGCTTTACGTTCGCCGCCCGGGGACCTTTCTCGGACTGCTCGACGTCGAACTCCACCTTCTGGTTCTCGGCGAGGGTCTTGAAGCCCTGGCCCATGATGGAGGTGTGGTGGACGAAAAGGTCCTTCGACCCGTCCTCCGGCGTGATGAATCCGAAGCCCTTCTGGTCGTTGAACCACTTCACTGTGCCTTTCATTGTGCGTTTACCCTTAGCTGCGGCGTGTAAGTCCTTGATTTAGAGCTGCGACTTCTCGCGTGGGGAACGAAGTTCTCTGTTGCGGGGTCCATCGCCGGGCTCGAACTTACCTGCCGTTATTATGCCACGGAACGGGGCTCTTTTGACCGCGCGGACGCCATTGTTGCGGGAGGGCAAATCGGCTAACATCCGGTCAATGAACGCGCTCACCGCCGTGGTCTGCGACGACGACCGGACCCTGCTCCGCATCGAGGAGCACATCCTCAAGAAGCAGGGCTTCGCCGTCTTCGCGGCCGAGAACGGCGAGGAAGGCGTCGCGGCCGTGAAGGCCCGGCGCCCCAGCCTCCTCATCCTCGACTGGGAGATGCCCCTGATGGACGGGCCGGGCGTGCTCGCGGCCCTCAAGGCGGAGGCCGAGCGGCCCTACATCATCATGATCTCCAGCCACGAGGGCGCCGAGAAGCGGACTCTGGCCCTGTCTTTGGGCGCCGACGAGGTCGTGGTCAAGCCCTTCCTCCCCGCGGACTTCCTCAAGCGGGTCGCAGAGCTCAAGGCGCAGGGGAAGATATGACGGCCGCCGGACCCTTCGACCCGCGCCGCTCGACCTTGGGCGAGACGCTCGTCCACCTCGGCGTCATCGACGCCGAGCAGCTGGCCCACGCGCTGCGCGAGTGCAAGGGCGACCAGAAGAGCCTGAGCAAGTCCTTGGTCGCCCTGGGCTATACGACGGAGGAGAAGATCCTCAAGGCCGTGAGCCTGCGCCTGGGCATCCCCTACTTCACCAGCTTCGAGGGGATGCTGGACCCCGACGCGGCCCGCCTGGTCCCGGAAATCGTCGCCCGGCGCCTCCTGGCCGTCCCCATCTACTCCTCGGACGACGCCCTGACCGTCGGCATGGTCAACCCCATCGACCTCGAGGCCATCGCAGAGCTCGAGCAGAAGTCCGGGCTGCGCGTCATCCCCGTGATGACCACCCTCGCCAACCTCTTCAGCGCCGTCCAGGAGTCCTACGGGGGGGAGGCCCCGTCCGCGAAACCGGCACCGGGGAGCGCCGCGCCTCCCCGGCATCAGGAGCGTTCCATAGTTGACAGCGTGACCTTGCTCCTGCAGGAAGCCATGTCGCGCAACGCCAGCGACATCCACCTCGAGCCCGGCGAGACGGGCCTGCGCGTGCGCTACCGCGTGGACGGGATGCTCCAAGAGGCCCGGGGACACGACAAGGAAGCCGAGACGGCCGTCATCGCCCGCATCAAGATCCTCTCCAAGCTCGACATCACCGAGTCGCGCCTCCCCCAGGACGGCCATCTGAGCTTCCCGTACGGCGACCGCAAGATCGACGTGCGCGTCTCGACCTTGCCGACCATCTACGGCGAGAAGGTGGTCATGCGCATCCTGGATTCCACCAAGGCCCTCAAGCGCCTGGGCCAGCTCGGCCTCTCGGAGGGCAACCTCAAAGCCTTCTCGGCCGCCATCCGCCGCCCCAACGGCATCGTCCTCGTCACCGGTCCGACGGGCAGCGGCAAGACGACCACGCTCTACGGGGCCCTGACCGAGCTCAACGCCCCGGAGCGCAACATCGTCACCCTGGAGGACCCGGTCGAGTACCGCATCGCCGGCATCAACCAGGTGGCGACGCACGCCAAGATCGGCATGACCTTCGCGGCGGGCCTCCGGGCCATCCTGCGCCAGGACCCCAACATCGTCCTGGTCGGCGAGATACGCGACCTGGAGACCGCCGAGATCGCCATGCAGGCGGCGCTGACCGGGCACCTGGTCTTCGCCACCCTGCACACAAACGACGCCGTCTCCGCCATCCATCGCCTGCTCAACATGCGCGTCGAGCCCTTCCTCATCTCGGCCGCCCTGGCCGGCGTTATGGCCCAGCGCCTGGTCCGGCGCCTGTGCCCCCGCTGCAAGGCGCCGCACCGGCCTACGGCGCAGGAACGGGAGGCCCTGGGAGCCGCCCTGCCGGCGGGGGCCTCCTTCTTCGACGCGCCCGGCTGCGACGCCTGCGCCAAGACGGGGTATTCCGGCCGCTTCGCCATCCACGAGTGGTTCGCCGGAGACCGCGCGGCGCGCGAGCTCATCCTGAGGCGGGCCTCCGCCGACGAGCTGCGCGAGGCGGGCCTCAAGGCCGGCATGGCCACCCTGCAGGCCGACGCCCTGCAGCGCGCCGCCGCGGGCGAGACCTCTTTGGGCGAGGTCGTGCGCGTGACCCGCGAGTCCGAAGAATAGGCCATGCCCGAGTTCCGCTACGAGGCGCTCGACGCGTCCGGCAAGAAGACGAGCGGCGTCTCCACGGCCACCGGCCTCAAGGAGCTGACCTCCATCCTGCGCTCCCAGGGCCTGTTCCTGGTCGACGCCCGGGAAGCGGCGGGCGCGGACACGAGGCCCGGGCCCCAGGCGGTGGCGGACCTGGCCGGGGCGAAAGGCCGCCCGGTCGACCTGCAGCTCGTGGCGCTCTTCACCACCCAGCTCTCCATCATGGTGCGCACGGCCCTGCCGCTCATGGAGTCCATCCAGTCGCTGGGCCGCCAGCAGAGCGACCCGACCTTCAAGGCCGTCGTCCTCGAGGTGGCGCGCAGCGTCCAGCACGGCCAGCCGCTCTCGGCGGCCTGCGCGCGCTTCCCCAACGCCTTCGACGAGGTCTATGTCAGCCTCTTGTCCGCCGGCGAGGCCACCGGGCAGATGGCCCAGATGCTCGACCGCCTGGCCCAGCACCTGCAGTTCCGGATCGACCTCAGGTCCAAGGTCCGTTCCGCCCTGCTCTACCCCTCCGTCGTGGTCCTGGTGGCCTTCTGCGTCGTCGCCTTCCTCGTGCTCTTCATCATACCGACCTTCGCCGAGGTCTTCTCCCAGTTCGACCTGGACCTGCCGCTGCCCACCCGCATGCTCCTCGGGGCGAACGCCCACCTGCGCTCGGTCTGGTACCTGTACCTCTTCGGCATCGGCGGCGCGTGGTGGTACTTCTGGATGTGGCTCTCGTCCCCGTCCAACACGCGCACGGTGCACGACCTGCAGCTGCGCCTGCCCGTAGCGGGCACTTTGGTCCGGAACATCGTCATGACGCGCGTCCTGCGCACGCTCGCCTCGCTGGTCGCCGCCGGGGTCCCGATCCTCAAATCGCTCAACCTGTCGCAGCACGCCTCCGGGAACATGATCTTCCACGAGATCCTCGCCAAAGTCCAGAAGGCCGCGTCCGAAGGCAGGGGCTTGGCCTCCGCCCTGGCCGAGAGCCCTTACTTCCCCGAGATGGTGACGAACATGGTGGCCAACGCCGAGAAGACCGGGACCCTGCCCGAAGCCCTCGAGCGGCTCTCCTTCTATTTCGAGCGCGAGACCGACTCGGCCATCAAGGACCTCTTCGCCGTCCTCGAGCCTATCCTCGTCGTCGGCCTGGGCGTCATCGTGGCCGGCATCGCCGTCGCCGTGCTCCTGCCCATCTTCGAGCTCGGCAACTCCATCCAATGAACCGGGGGTTCATCCTGGTCGAGGCCAGCGTCACTTATGTGGTGCTGGCCCTGGCCCTGGTCGCCCTGATGCCGCTCTTCGTCCTCTCCATCAGGGCCGCCAAGAACGCCCGGCGCGTGGCCGTGGCCACCCACCTCTCGGTCGAGCTGCTCGAGGAGGTCCGCCTGCGCCGCTTCGACGAGGCGACGCCGACCCCAGCTGCCGCCATCGCGACCCCGAGCGCCCTGGGCCTCGACGCGGGGGAGACCGCCGCCGACAAGACCACCTTCGACGACATCGACGACTTCAACGGCTGGTCCGAGGCTCCGCCCCAGGACCCGGTCGGGCGGCCGCTGGGGGCCTTCCCGAGCTACTCGAGGACCGTCGCCGTCGCATATGTGGATTCCAACCTGGCGGCCTCGGGCCCCCCCACCGCCTACAAGAAGCTGACCGCCTGCACGGTCTCGCCGCAGATGCGCCCCGTCTGCCTCGACACCTTGGTGACGAACCGGTGAGGCGGCCCTCCCTCTCGGGCTTCACCCTGGCCGAGGCCGTCGTCGGCATCGCCGTGCTGGCCATCGTCGGCCTGGCGGTCGCCGGGCTGTTCAAGGCCGGCCTGAAGGCCTCCACCTACACCCTGAACCAGCTCTCCTTCCTCTCCAGCGCCCGCATGTCCGTGCTCGGCGACGCCTCTCGCCACGGCCTGGTCTGGACCGGCCAGGAGTCCTCCTCGTCCGCCTCGCTGTCGACCGGGACCCTCGTCCTGGGACAGTCGGCGGGAGCGGCCGTCACCTTCAGGACCACCGCCGCGACGCTCCTGCGCGGCCAGCTCGGCGTCGAGCAGGTCCAGGCCGAGGGCATATCCAGCCTGACCCTCGCCTACTACAACCTCGACGAATCGGGCAGGGTCATCGAATCGACCGCGGCCGCCGGCGCCGCCTTCGTCACCTTCGACCTGGGCGTCACGCGCCCGCGTTCGGGCGAGCAGCGCTTCTTCTCAGGCGCGCGGCTGAGGAACCGGTGAGCTCCGAGCGGGGCTCGGCGATGGTGACGAGCCTGCTCGCGGTGGCCGTGCTCTCCATCCTGGCGGCCACGACCTACCGCCTGACCCGGACTTTGGTGCGGGAGACCACCTGGCAGATGCGCTCGGCGCAGGCGCAGGCCGTCGGCGAAGCCGGGCTCGAGGACGCTTTGCGGCAGCTCTACGAAAACCCGTCCTGGCGGACCGGCTTCACCGACAAGCCCTTCGCCGGGGGCCGCTATACGGTCACGCTCTCGACCGACACGGAGCCTCTGGTCCGCTCGACGGGATACTCCATGGGGATCTTCCTCTTCGGCTCGGCCGTGCGCAGCGTCTCAGCCCGGGCCCGCCTCACCTATTCCGGCGGCGCCGCAGTCGCGGGCGGCGGATCGGGCTTCGCCGTCGTGACCGACTATTTCAAGTCCCAAGGCGCCGTGGTCGACTCGTTCGTTCCCCCGGGCCCCCCGGGCAGCGAAGGCGGCATCTGGTCCAACGGCCGGGCCGACATCCAGTGCTCCTCCAACCCCTGCGTCAAGGGGAGCATCTGGTATACCGACGCCCCCGCCCCCAGTCCGGCGTCCGCCTCGGGGGCCGTGGCCCACGCGACCTATACCCTGACCCTCCCGAACCACACCTGCCCGTCGTGCGCCGCCGGCAACGACAACCGGACCGGCATCTCCCCCTCCAGCGTCTATTCCTCCTCTAGCAAGGACCTCTTCGTCGACAACGGGAAGACGGCCTCCCTGGCCCCCGGCGTCTATTACTTCCGCCATATCACCGTGAAAGGGACCCTCAACATCAGCACGCCCGCCACCATCTACTTCACCGGGAAGCTGACCACGGACTCCAGCTGCGCCATCAACAACCTCTCCCAGACCCCGTCCCTCGTGGCCTTTTACGGCCAGGGCTCGAGCTCCAGCCACAGCATCAAGTGCGATTCCCCGCTCCATGCCTACCTGGAGGACCGGACGGGGGACTTCACGCTCGACATGGAGGTGTTCGGAAGGATCTGGGGCGACAAGGTCGAGTTCAAGGACGGGACGCTGTTCCACGCCGATATCGCGCCCGCGGGCCCCCAGGCCGTCGCGGGAGTCAGCTGGGAGCCGGGCGCGTGGGGAAGCGGCTACGGCCGCCCCTAGCTAGGCCCGGCGTCCTCTTAGCCCCGCTGAAGCCCGGCACAGCGGGGCTCCGCCCCGCTAGCGCTTTCCAATCAGGCCGTACTTGACCAGCTCGTCGACCACGGCCGCGGCGTAGGATTCGGCCAGGACCGTGGCGCTGGCGGAGCGCGTCGTGCGGGAGTGGGCCGACCAGACCACCTTGCCGGTCTTAGAGTCGTACAGGTTGGTCTCGAGCAGCAGCTCGTCGGGCCGCGCGGCGCCCGCCGCGCGGGCCTTCTCGTACTGGGCCGTCATGTACTCGGGCAGGGACGCCTCCGGCCACTGGTGCGCCCCCGCGGCCGGGAGGGCGTCCTCCTTGGGCTGGTAGGCCACGGTCAGGACGGCCTCGAAGCCGGCCTCGCTCAGGCGCAGGCGGATCAGGTCTCGGTCCACGGCCGGGTCGATGCGGCCGTCCCCGTCGGCGTCGTAGAGCTGGCGCGGCAGGAGGTCGGCCCCCCGTTCGGCCCGCACGGTCCAGGGCCGCAGGAAGCCCACCACGCTCTCGGCGAAGTGCTTGCGCAGGCCCGGGTCCTCGCTCATCGGCAGGACGGCCACCGTCTTGAACCGGCGGCCCTCGGCCTCATGGCGCAGAGACGCCGCCTCGAACGTGGTGGGGGCGGTGACGCAACCGGCCCCCGCCAGGAGGGCCAGGACGGCCAAGCCGGAGGCGGTCTTTCCCATCCCCATGATTCTGACCGGATTCCTCCGATTCTTCAAGTATCCGGACAACGACCTCCCCTTTGCTATAATTGACCTTCCTTTAGGAGAGGTCCCCATGTCCACCCCGTACCTCCGTGAGCAGGTCTCCGCCCTCGTCCGGCGCTACCTCGAACGCTTCGAGACCCTGGGCTGGAACCGCTTCAAGGACTTCGATTTCGACGCCGCGAAGGGCGACCTCCTCAGCGACGAGCAGTTCGACGCCCTGAAGACCTCGATGCTGGTCGAAGACCACATCCCCGGCTACGCGAACGCCTACCTGGGCCTGTTCCGGCTCGACCCGGGGCTCCCCGCCGACGAGCTCTTCGTGCGCCGGCACATGCTCCACTTCGTCTTCAAATGGTGCGCCGACGAGGACCGCCACGCCCAGACCCTGGAGACCTACATCCGCGCCACCGGCCGCATCACCCCGGCCGCGCTCGAGGCGGAGATGCTCAAGGCCGGGGCCAACGAGTACAAGGCCCCCCATCTCGACCCCATGCAGATGGCGGTCTATACCGTCATCCAGGAGAAGGCCACCCAGGTGTTCTACTCCTGCCTGCGCGAGGCCGTGGCCGACCCCGTCCTCAAGCAGGTCCTCGACGCCCTGAGCAAGGACGAGGCCCGGCACTGCGGCTTCTTCTCGGACCTGCTGCGCATGTACCTTGCGGCCCCCGGCGGCGTCGACTACGCCAGCATCAAAGAGGCGGTCGTCGACTTCAAGATGCCGCTCTACGGCGTGCTCGACAACTACAAGCGGCGCTCCATCGTGATGATGCGGGCCGCCAAGGGCTACCATTTCCGCGACGCCTTCTCCCAGATCGCCCGCGCCGTCGGGAAGTACGCCGACGCCCCGGACGGCTCGCGCTCGATGACCCTCGAAGACCTCCTGGGCGCCCTCGAGGTGCGCACCCGCCCCGCGGTGCGCGCGTGACGGGCGGCCGGCGCGGGGCCTTCGAAGGCGAGGCGCGGGCGAACCTGCTGCGCGCGGCCGCCATCACGGCCTTCTACCTCATCGAGCTCTCCGACTTCCGCTCCGGCGCCGTGGACCGGGGCTTCCACCTGGCCATGAGCGCGCTGGCCGGGTCCTGGCTCATCACCTCCTGGGGCGTCTACGTCTTCCAGCGCCGGCGTTTCTTCCCGCCCGCGCTGATGTACCTGTCCGCCGGCCTCGACGCCGCCTACCTGACGGCCGTCCTGCTGGTGGCCGACGGGCCGCGCAGCCCGCTGGCCGTGGCCTTGCTGCTGCTGCCGACCCTGGCGGCCCTGCGCCTGAGCCTGCCGCTGGTGCGCTTCGCCACGGCCGGGGCGGCGCTCGGCTACCTCGTCGTGCTCGGCCACACCGCCCTGTACCGGCCCGGGCTGGCCGTCCCGCGCGGCCACCAGCTCGTCTTCCTCGCCGCGCTCGTGCTCTCGGGCGTCATGGTCGGCCAGGTCCTGCGCCGGGCGCGCACGGAGCCGTCGTGAGCGGCCCGGTCAACTGCCCCGGCTGCGGCGCCTTCCTGGACCCCGTCCGGACCGAACCCTGCTGGCTCTGCGGCCTGCCCCGCGACGCCGAGGTCGTGCCCCCGCCTCCCCCGCTCCCCCTGGCGGACGGAGGCTTCGACGACCGCGCCACCGCGGCGGCGCTCGTGGTCGGCCTGGTCTCCGTCTCAGCCGGCTGGCTGGTCATCTCGCTGGGCGCGGGCCTGGCGGCGACCTTGGTGATCATCCTGCCGGTAGCCTGGCTGGTCGGCGACCGCATGCTCTCCGGGCCCGCCGCCGAGCCCCAGGCCGCGGCAACCCCGGGCCCGCTGCGCCTGGTGCGCCGCCCGAAGGAGCCCGAGACCCCGCTCGAGAAGGTCCTCAAGGTCATCGGCACATTCATCTTCATCTGCATCGTCGGCGGCGCGGCCATAACCGTCGCGGCCTTCGCGGTCTGCCTCTACGCGATGGGCCATGGCTAGCGAGGCCGTCGCCTCGCAAGCCACCGCCGTCAGCGCCGCCGTCATGGCCGCCGCCGTGGCCGTCGCCTGGCTCCTGGGGCGAGGCGCGCAGGCCTGCCTGGGCCTGACCCCTCCCCAGCGCCGCGGGCTCTCCTTCGCGGCGTTCTGCGGGGGCTTCCTCGGCGCCAAGCTGCCCTTCGCCCTGCTCCACCCGGCGGGCCCTCTGAGCGCCGCGGCCTGGCTCTCCGACGGGCGCACCGTCCTGGGAGGCCTGGTCGGCGGCTATCTGGCCGTCGAGGCGGCCAAGGCCCTGCTCGGCGTGGGCGTGAAGACCGGCGACGGCTTCGCCGTGCCCGTCGCCGCCGCCATCGGCGTGGGACGCCTCTCCTGCCTCTTCGCGCGTTGCTGCTACGGCGTGCCGACGGCGCTGCCCTGGGGCGTGGACTTCGGCGACGGCCTGCGCCGCCATCCCACCCAGGCCTACGAGGCGGCCTTCCATCTCGCCGCGGCCTTCGCCCTGTCGGCGCTGCGCCGGCGCGGCCTCTTCCCGCGACAACTGCTGAAGCTCTACATCCTCGCCTACTTGGCCTACCGTTTCCTCACGGAGTTCATCCGCCCCGAGCCCCGCCTGCTCGGCCCCCTGACCGCCTATCAGGCGGCGGCCCTGTTCCTCGCGCCGGTCTTCGCCGGGCTGTGGGTCATCGACGCCCACGCGCCCGCCCCGCGTCAGGCCTGATGGCGCGCCAGCGGCCGTACGTCTTCTACGACGTGGCCGTCACGCTCTGCTCGAAGTGCCTCAAGAAGCTCGAGGGCAAGGTGGTCTTCCAGGACGGCCGTGTCCTCATGCTCAAGCGCTGCCCCGAGCACGGGCCCGAGACGGTGCTGTTGGCCGACGACGTCGACTACTACCGGCGCTGCCGCGAGGTCTTCCTCAAGGCCCCCGAGATGCCGCTGCGCTACAACACGCCGGTGCGCTGGGGCTGCCCGTACGACTGCGGGCTGTGCACCGACCACGAGCAGCACTCCTGCCTGAGCTTGGTCGAGCTGGGCGACCACTGCAACCTGGAGTGCCCGGTCTGCTACGCGGAGAGCGGCCCGTCGCGCCCGGGCTTCCACCCCCTCCCCCTCATCGAGTCCATGCTCGACGCCGTGGTGGCCAACGAGGGACAGCCGGACGTGGTGCAGCTCTCGGGGGGCGAACCGACGCTGCATCCCGACTTCTTCAAGGTGCTCGACCTGGCCAAGGCCCGCCCCATCCGCCACCTGATGGTCAACACCAACGGCCTGCGCATCGCCCAGGACGAGTCCTTCGCCGAACGCCTGGCCTCCTACATGCCGGGCTTCGAGCTGTACCTGCAGTTCGACTCGCTCGAAGAGGGCCCGCTGCGCGCGCTGCGCGGCGCCGACCTGCGCCAGGTCCGGGCCAAGGCCCTGGAGCGCCTCAACCGGCTCGGCATATCGACGACGCTCGTCGTCACGCTCAAGAAGGGCCTCAACGACCACGAGCTGGGCCGCATCGTGGACTTCGCGCTGCAGCAGCCCTGCGTGCGCGGGGTGACCTTCCAGCCGGTGCAGGCCGCGGGACGCCTGGAGGGCTACGACCCGGTGAAGGACCGCCTGACCCTCACCGAGGTCAGGCGGAAGATACTCGAGCAGACCGCGGTCTTCCGGCCCGAGGACATCCTGCCCGTCCCCTGCCACCCCGACAGCCTGGCCATGGCCTACGCCCTCAAGAGCGGCGGCAAGGTCACGCCCCTGACCGGCCTCATCGACCCCAAGCTCCTCATCGAGGGCGGGCGCAACACCATCATCTACGAGAAAGACGACGCGGTGCGGGGCGCGCTCTTCAAGCTGCTGGCCACCAACCACTCCCCGGCCTCGAGCGCGCTCAGCCTCAAGGAGATGCTCTGCTGCCTGCCGCGCGTGGCCGCCGGCGACATCGGCTACAAGGACGTGTTCCGGCTCATCATCATGCAGTTCATCGACGCGTACTCCTTCGACGTGCGCTCGGTGAAGAAGACCTGCGTGCACATCGTCCACCCCGACGGCCGCCTCATCCCCTTCGACACCTACAACCTGTTCTACCGCGGCGAGCTGGAAAAGACGCGCCTGGAGCCGCTGCGCCGCGCGGCCGTCCGGGCCTAGCGGGCCTTCGGGACCTCGGCCCAGAAGAATCCGCGGAACTCGCCGGCCGTGAAGCCCGTTGCGGCGTCCTTCGGGTAGAGCTCCTTGAGCCGGGCCTTCAGCCCGTCGGGCATCCCGGCCGGGTCGCCGTGGCAGCGCAGGCAGAGCGGCTGCACGCCGATGGGACGCAGGACCCCCACCGTCCCACCCAGGTCGACCTCGACGGGCCGCACCTCGGCCGCCGGCCGTCCGGCCGCCGCGTCGAGGTAGGGGGCCGCCCAGCGCGGCGCGGCGTTATCCGGGTTGCGCAGGCGGTGGCTGGTACGCCCCAGGGCCAGGCCCTGCTCCGCGCGCACCCGGCCGGCCAGGGCCGGCGCCTCGGTCCGGCAGGCGGCCAGCGCCGCCTCCGGCCCCTGGGACATCTCCTGCGTCAGACGCGCGCCCAGGGCCTGCTGGAGCCGGTCGAAGGCGGCGAAGGCGCGCGCCCTCTCGCCGGGAGCCTCGACGAGGCGCGCGGGGCGCGGGGCGCAGGCGGCGAGCAGGACGATGACGGCCAGGAGGGTCTTCATCCTGCGAGGATAGCAAGACCCCCGCCGTCAGCGCACGTTCAGGCAGGCGCCGTGGCTCTGACCCGAGGCGCGGCAGTCGGCGTAGCCTTCGCGCGCGCTCAGGCAGGTCCCGTGGCTGAAGCCCGCGCCGCGGCAGCCGGCGTAGCCTTCCTGCGCGCCCAAGCAGGTCCCGTGGCTCTGACCCGAGGCGCGGCAGTCCCCGTAGCCTCCCGACGCCTCGAGGCAGGCTCCGTGGCCGGCTCCCCCCTTGCGGCAAGCCGCGTACCCGGCCTTGGCGGCGATGCAGCCGCCGTGCGCGTAGCCGGCCTCGCGGCATTCCCCATAGCCGGCCTCGGCCCCGACGCAGCCGCCATGGGAGAATCCCTTGGCCCGACAGTCGGCGTAGCCCTCTTTGGCGTTGAGGCAGGAGGCGTGGGAGAACCCGGCGCCCCGGCAGGCCTCGTAGCCCGCTCCCGCTTCGACGCACGACGAGTGCGCGAACCCCGAGGCCCGGCAGGCGGCGTAGCCGGGCTCGGCTCCGGCGCAGGACCCGTGGCTGAAGCCCGCATCCCGGCAGGCCTTGTAGCCCGAAGCCTTGAGCCTTGCGGCCTCCGGGAGCTCCGGCGCCGGAGCGGCGGGCGCGGGCGCGGCGAGGGCGGCCTGGGACATGGCGGTCGGCGCCTTCTCGGCGCAAGACGGCGCGCTCAGGAGCGCGGCGAGCAGGAGCGGCAGGGCGGTGGCGTTGGTCATGGTGGGTCCATCGTATGACAGGCCGCCGCGCGCGATAAGGACCGTAAGGGCCGCTTCAGACCGGGACCATCGGCCCGGGATGTTGAAAAGTGCCGCCTGGTTGTTTCGAAGTCTACCGCTTAGGCTGGAAATAGGTAGTTGTAAGCGGAAGGGATGGACAGCACTTGGTTCTTGAACGTCAATCCATAACGGGAGACGTCGATTGGTCTGCTTCCAAACTCGATTCCCTCCGCCTCGTCGGTCAGGTAGGCATGGATTTCGAGCGCGCCGTGCGGTTTGATTCGAGGTCGCTTTATCTCGACGCTGGGTAGGTCCTTCTCGGCCGGAGGGGCGGTCAAGAGATCCACCTTGACCTCTCGGTCTTCACCGAGAATCTTGACCACTTTGACGAATTGGAAGTTCTTGGCCCGTGGATTCACGACATATTCGAGTTCCCCAAGAACCTTGCGCAACTGATTCACCTGTCCCGCGTCGGCAATCAGTTCTGGTGACAAGAAGAGGTCCAGGTCGTTCGTTGACCGAGTCGGAGGCACGAAAGGGTATCGCACCGTCGGTTCCCTTCTGTCTTTGAGGCGCAGATACAAGCTCATCCTTCCGCCCAGGATTATCGGGATGTTTGCCGCGTCGAGCTTCTTCCCGAGCTCCAAAAGGTGCTCCAAAAGCGGGTCGTTTTCGGTTGTCATTTGAGCTCCCTGAGGATTGCCTGGCGGATACCGGCCGCCGCTTCCTGCTCACGCTTACCAAGCCTCGACAGCTCCAAGCAGCATTGCACCGGCGACGCCCAGTCGACGGCCTCAAATGACCGGGCGTCGAAGAGAGGGAATGCCGCCTCGAGCCAGCGGAAGGTGACGTTCGGGAACCGATCCTCCTCGTAAACCCTGAGCAGGTCGGCCTGGCCGGGGAGCCGGGGGCCGGCGATGTAGACGTTCAGCGGGCCGCTCGAGGCCGAGATTTCATATCTCGAAGCCGAATTTTCACCAGCAATCATCCACTTCGCGTTCGGAATCAAATTGATGAGCTGAACCGGCATGGGCTGCCCGAGCCCGGGGAGCTTGCAGCGCATCGTCGCGACGACCTTGGGGAGCCTGTAGCCTTCTTCCAGGGACTTGAGCAGCTTGTCCGGCTGAATCAATCTGATTTCGCTCCGGCTTTTTTCGATTATGAGTTCCCGCTCGAAGCCGGCCAGCACCTTCGAGACCGCCGACAGCGAAAGCTCCCCGCCCTTTTCTCGGATGGCCGCCCAAACGGCATTGACGGACGGGAAGGTCCTTCTCCCGGTCAGGAACAGGCGCCCGACCAAAGAGCTGTACCCGGAGAAGATGTTCCTGATGGACTGCGATTCACGGTACTCGTTGGGGCGGTCCAGGCGGATGGCCAGCATCTGCCGCGTCTGGATGAAGTAGTTACCGTTGAGGTCGATGGCGTTCATCCGCTCCCTTTCCAGGATTTCGACGATGGCCTTGGAGAGGTACGGGACGATGAGCAGGCATTCTGCGGACTGCTCATTCCTGATTGCACGCAGCCGCATGACGGCGTCGGCGACCATCTTCGGTGCGCTCCGCGTCTTTATCTCGGCCATGAACGGCACCACGCACCCGCGCCAGGCGATGGTCACCCTGGCATCGAAGCGCTGCGCCCGGGGCTCAGCGGTGATGGACTCGAGTTGAAGAGGGCTGAAGCGCTCTCGTGCTTGGGACAGGGCGTCCAGCACCTCACGCTCGGTCAAAGTGCTATTTTCTTGTTTCACTATAATTTCCTACATAGGAATATAGCAATAATTAAGAAAATATTCAAGGCCTATGCCATAAATTACTAAATTAAATGCTCTATTTCTAATTTTGGCCCAGACACGGTTCCTGGAATGAGCCGATTCTTACCCATTAAAATGGCCCCCCGAATCTTCCCCTCCTTAATCGGATTACGAACCTGGCGGCCGATTTCATCGGACCCGATTCATCTCGGACTTCCGGTCAGGGCCCGGCAACGCGGTCATACCCTCGCCAGGAACTCGCCCAAAACGGCGAAGGCAGCCTTCATGGCCGCCTCCGAGTCCACCGCGTGGTTGGGAAAAAATGGTGGGCGCTATAGGATTCGAACCTATGACCCCTGTCGTGTGAGGACAGTGCTCTACCGCTGAGCTAAGCGCCCGAAGCCCCATAATACAAAATCAGGCCCGACGGCACGAGGCGAACCGACAGCCCGCGTGATGACGGATTCCATTGAAGGGCCGCGCCGTTGCATGTCTCACTCCTTGAAAGGCCCCATGCCTCCCAGCTTCCCAGCCGCCGTCGTCCTGCTCTTCTTCCTCGCCGCGCCGGCTGGCGCGGCCGACTTCCGGCCGACGGTGTTGGAGGAGCCCGGGCTCTCCCCCATCGAGCCCGTGAAGGCCCCCGAGTCGGCGGACCTGACGATGGACGACCTGCAGCGCTTCGCCATGGCGGTGGAGTTCGAGGAGGGAGGCGCCGAGCCCGCGCAGAAGGCCGGCCGCTGGAAGGCCCTGGCCGTCGAGGCGCCGCGCCTCGCCGAAGCCGCCGAGGCCCGGGCCACGCAGTGGGAGGTCAAGTCCTACGAGCTGTCGATGCGCCGCGAGCGGGCCGCCAGGACGGCGCGCGCCGAGGACTGGGCGCGGCTCTCCGGGCTCCTGGCCGACGACGGCCCCTCCGCCGCCGAGAAGGCCGAGTGGGCGGCGCGCTACGTGCGCGCCTACGAGGCCTTCCCGGGGTTCGGCATCGCCGACCTCGACGGGCTGCTCCCGCTCGTCCCGGCCGGCCCGCTCAAGGACCGCCTCGGACGCTCGCGCGACGCGGCGCTCGCCGCCCTCAAGGCCGCGCTGGAGCGCCAGGCCCTCTCCAGGCCGGAGCTGCGCGACGGCCTGGAGAGGCTCGGCGCCGAGCTCGTCTTCGCCGAGGAGGGGGGCGCGCGCGTCCTCGCCGTCGTCTCCAAGAAGGGCGGGGCGCGCCTCTTGCGCTGCAAAGGGGACTTCTCCGGCTCCGCCAGGTACCCGGACATCGACGCGGGCGCCTTCGCCGACGAGGTCGTCGCCTTCCTGCGCGGGGGGGCGCGGTGAGGGCGGCGGCCCTGGCCCTGACCCTGGCCCTGACCGGCTGCGCTTCGGCGGCGCGCGCGCCGCGCGCCGCGAAGGCCTACGGCGAGCTCGGCCTGGCCCGGCTGGCGCTCGACGAGGACTACGCCGGGGCGGTCAAGGACCTCTCCCGCGCCATCGCCCTCGACCCCGAGGACCCCGGCCTCTTCGTCTTGCGGGGGATGGCCTACGCCGGGCAGGGCGCGAAGGAGCGCGCCGACGCCGACTTCAAGAAGGCCGGCGCCCTCGATTCGGGCCTCAAGAAGGCCTTGGCGCCCCTGATGAGATGAGAGCGCGGACCCTCGTCGTGCTGGCCTGCGCCGCGGCCGCCCTGCCCTGCCGGGCGGACTGGCGGGACGTCCCTTCCGTCAAGGGCGTGTGCTCGGCGGGCTGCGGGGACCCCGGCCGCGCCGCCGGCCGGAGCGCCGCCGAGTACGAGCCCCCGGCGCCGACCCCGACCTCCATCGCCTACCGGCACGGCCAGGCGGGCGCGGCGGAGCAGAAGGCGGGGGACTGGGCCGCGGCGGAGCGCTCCTACCGCGCGGCGCTGGAACTGGACCCGCGCTCGCACAACGGGAGCGTCTACGCCTATCAGCTGGGCTATTCGCTGCTGATGCAGGACCGCTGGAGCGAGGCCGAAGCGGCGCTGCGCGGCTCGCTGGCCCTGCGCGACTACGCCTTCGCGCACAACAACCTGGCCTTCGTGCTCGAGAAGCTCGGCCGCGTCGAGGAGGCCGAGGAGGAATACCTCGCCGCCGTGCGCATGGAGGGGCCGGGCTCCGCCGACTCGGAGAGCCGGCTGGCGGGCCTGGCCGACGAGCGCTGGAACGCCGTCACGGACAAGGCCTTCAAGCGCGCCTTGTCGCAGGACGGAGCCGCCGCCGAGGCCTCCTGGCGCCGCTACCTCCTCGTCGACCCCGGCAGCTCGGCCGCCTACAACAACCTCGCCCTCGCCCTGCGCGACCAGGGCCGCTACTTGGAGGCCGAGGCCGCCCTGCGGGAGGCCGCCCGCCTCAACCCAGACAACGAGAGGGCCGGGGCCAACCTGGAGGCCGTGCGCGCCAAGCCGGGGTATTCCACGATGCTCAGGCTGGCCCGGGGAACGGAGTTCTGGAGCGCCCTGGCGGCCGACACGGGCAGCGACCCGACCAAGTGGCTGGCGATGCGCTGCTTCGACGACGGCTGCTCCCTCGCCCAGGACCGCGCGCAGGACGTCCGCCTCATCACCCTGACGCCGAAGACGTGGCGGGACGTCCCCCGGCCGCTGCGCGGAGACTCCCAGGCGCGCGCCCTCAGCGAGGAGAAGGAGGGGCACGAGACCGCCTATCGGGAGCGTGTCGAGGCGCTGAAGGCGGTCTGGTCCCGAAAGGAAGGCACCTCCGTCGAACGCGGCGCGCTGGGACTGCTCGAGCTCGAGCACAAGAAGGTGCTGAGCGCCGCGCGCGGCGCGATCCACAAGGATGATGCCGCCATCGAGAAACGCTATCAGGACCTGGGCTTCGTCGTCCCGAAACGGCCATGAGGCTGCTCCTGCTGCTGGCCTGCGCCGCCTTCGCCCAGGCCGACCTGCCTTCCCCCCCGCCGGTCCCGGGCGGGCTCCCGCCCAAGGAGGGCTCCCGGCTCGAGAAGCGGCGCCGGGAGGTGCTCAAGCACCGCGGGCGCCTGCAGGACGAGATAGGGAGCCAGAAGCGCCGCTGCGGCCGCGTGGACACCGCCGATGCCGCGCGGACCGCGCGCTGCGGCGCCTGGCGCGCGAGGCTGGAGGGCGAGTACGCGCTGTATTCGGGGGAGCTCGACGGGTTCACGGCGTCCTCGGACGAGGCGCTGGGCGCCGCACGGCGCTCCAAGGCCGTCGAGTGCGCCGTCCCGGAGGCGCTGATGGACGCGGAACTGCGCGATGGCCTGGCGCGGGCGCTGGCGGAGCTGCGCGGCGCCCCCGCGTCGGGCGGCAAGGGCGCCGTCCGGGTCGTGACCGGCGGCCGGGACCACGCCTCCAAGGACCGCTCCGGCGAACGCCAGGCCCTCGTCCGAGTCAGCCTGCAGCGCGACGAGGAGACCGGCGCGCTGCACATCGACGCGCAGTCCTCAGTCATGGCGCCGGGAGCCCCGGAGCGGGGCGTCCAGAACATCCTCGTCCTGGGCCCCTCCGGAAAGGTAGACTCGCAGGAGGTCTCCGACGCTACGGCGGCCTGCCTGAAGACCCTGCCTTGAACAGACCCGCCCGGCTCCGCCCCTCGCCCATCCTGCGCAACCAGGCCGGGACGCTCTACGAGGTCCCCATCCTGCTCATGGTCCTGGCCGTGTCGTTGGCCGTCGCCATCCCCCAGCCCACCTGGGGCCGGCGCGCCTTGGCCTTCGTCATGCTGCCGGGCGCGCTCGCCCTGCTCTTCCTCCTCGTGTGGGGCGTCGGGCAGGCCGTCGAACGGTTCTCGGTGGGGCGGCTCAAGGCGCGCCTCACGGACGCCGACCCCGCCGTGCGCCGTAAGGCCGCCGGGGAGCTCTGCGCGATGTGGAGCGCCGCGGAACCGGCCGAGGCGGAGCTCCTGGAGGCCGTCGCCGACCCGGACCAGGAGGTCCGCCTGCTGGCCGCGACGGCCCTGGGCTGGACCGGGTGCGAGGACCCCCGCCCCGTCGCGGCGCTGGCCGGTTTCCTGGAGAGCGCCGACCTCGGGCTGCGCGCCAAGGCCGCCGAAGCCCTGGAGCGCTTCGGCCCCCGCGCCGCGCCGGCGTCGCCGGCCGCGGCCGCCGCCCTGGCCGACCGCGGCTGGGACGCGCGCTGGCGCGCGGCCGCCCTGCTCTGCTACATGGGCGAGGGCGCGGCGCCCGCCGTCCCCGCCCTGACGGCCGCGCTGAAGGACCCCGACGCCGGCGCGGCGAAGTGGGCCGCCAAGGCCCTGGGCGCGGTCGGGCCGGCCGCCGCGGCCGCCGTGCCGGACCTCGTGTCGGCGCTCTCCGACGCCCGCGACGAGGTCCGCCAGGAGGCCATCTCCGCCCTGGGAGACATCGGCGCTGCCGCGGCCGTGGGGCGCCTCGCCGAACTGCTCAAGGCCCCCTCGCGCGTGGAGCGCGCCCTCTCGGCCAAGGCCCTGGGCGCCATCGGCCCCGCCGCCTCCGGCGCGCTCGGCGCGCTGCGCGAGGCGCAGACCGACCCCGACGAGTGGGTGCGCGACTGCGCGGCCAAGGCGGCCGACGCGGTCCGGAAGGCTACTTCTTAGGGGGGCGCCGCTTGGCGATGCGGTCGAGCAGGCCTTTCTTGAGGAGCGGCTGCATCTCCAGGAGCTTCTGGAAGGACGCCGAAGGGATGGCCAGTATCTCGGTGCCGTCCTCGGAGGCCTTCACCAGGGCCGTCGCCGCAGTGTCCTCCAGGAGCGACATCTCCCCGAAGAAGTCCCCCGCCGCCAGCGCCACCACGATCGCCTCCGAGGTCCCGGGCTTGGGCTTGAGGTTGACCGCGACGCCGCCCTTCTTGACGATGAAGAACGAGTCGCTGATCTCGCCCTTGAAGATGATGGTCTCGCCCTTGCCGTAGGTCTTGTGCTCGATGTCGGGCGTCACGCGGCGCAGCTGCTCGACGTTGAAGAACGAGAGCACGTCGACCGAGGACTTCAGGAACATCGTGTCTTCGAATGGCATGGCCGCATAGTATAGACCATCCCCGCCCCCCGCGCCACACGACTATAATCACCCCATGGGAGAGCCCCTCGACGAGGTCCGCCGGCGCCTGCTGCGCGCCGGCTCGGCCGCGGCCCTGACCGGGGCCGGCGTGTCCGCCGAGAGCGGCATCCCGACCTTCCGGGGGCCGGAGGGCGCCTGGCGCGGGCTGCGCTCCGAGGACCTGGCCGCCCCCGGAGCCTTCCGCGAGGACCCCCGCCTGGTCTGGGAGTGGTACGACTGGCGGCGCGGGCTCATCGCCCGGGCCGAACCCAACGCCGCCCATCGCGCCCTGGCCGCGATGGAAGAGGCCGTCCCCTCGTTCTCGCTGGCCACCCAGAACGTGGACGGCCTCCATGCCCGCGTCGGGAGCCGGGCGCCGCTCGAGCTCCACGGCAGCCTCTGGACCCTGCGCTGCACCTCTTGCGGCACGGAGGCCGACGACCGCCGGACCCCGCTGCCGGCGCTCCCGCCGCGCTGCGCCTGCGGGGGCCTGCTCCGGCCCGGGGTGGTCTGGTTCGGGGAAGCCCTGCCCCAGGCCGTCTTCGCGCAGGCGGCCAGGGCCGCCAAGGACTGCGAGGTCTACCTGGTCGTGGGGACGGCGGGGGCCGTCGAACCGGCGGCGTCCTTGGCCCGCCTGGCCCGCAAGGCCGGGGCCTTCGTGGCCGAGGTCAACCCGGACCTGACGGCCCTGACCCCCCACTGCCACGCATCCCTGCGCGGGAAGGCCGCCGAGGTTCTGCCCCGGCTCCTGGCCGGGGCAGCATTTTCCAATCCGGGAATGAGCCTGAAGAGCGTTGAGGGTCCGTTGCCGTAGTTTGCTGGGTCTTGCCTCCGTTTCTGTTGCCGTTGTCCGTTGAGATTCCAGAACAATGACGCTCCACGGACGCAGAGCGTG
>JACRDU010000150.1 GCA_016218495.1 Elusimicrobiota bacterium | reverse complement strand
TCCTCGCCACGTACTCCCTCCTGGCCGACGGACTCATCCGTATACCTCCCAGAAAAGCCCTCGCATGGGGGACTTGTTCGGGGACATCTTAGGTGAGTTGACGAGCCAGAATTGGGGGACATCTTACGTGAGTTGAAGCGCTCCATTGCCTGACACTGCGCTTCGGAGTATAGTTTTCCGATGATCCCAAGAACGGGCCTTGCAGCGCTTCTGGGACTATTCCTCGGCGTCCCCGCCGCGGCTGAGACGGGAGACACCGGCCGCGCCATCGCTTCCTTCGTCGCCGCGCAGGTCTCCAGCCGCACGGAGTCGGGCATGGACGCCGACGTGTCTGTGCGTGCGTTCGGCTATTCCGGCTTGGACGCCGAGGCCGCATCGGTCTGGGCGGAGGAGTTCTTGGCCCTCGAACAGGCCCTCGTCGCCGTGCCGGGCCTGCGCCTGCGCGAAGATGCCGCTGCGGCGGCCTTCTTGGTCTCCGGGGAGGTCCGCCCGTTGAGAGACGGCCTTTGGGTCCGGGCGAGCGTTGTTCGCGGCCCCGAGGGGTACGTGGTCGCGCTGGCTTCCTTCACGAGCGTCAAACAATTCGATGTCGCCCGCCTTGGGCCGGCTCGGGCCGAACCGGCGCCGCTGCTCCAGAGGCTGATGCGCCGTTCCGCATCGGGAAAAGGGCGGACGACGTACTGGGCGGGGGTGGGGACGCAGACCGATTTATCGTATCTCGCCTTTCAGGGAGTCGTGACCGGGCGCCTGGACGAGCGCTGGCAGGCGGGGCTGCGGATTTCGAACTACTCCATCAGCCGCGAGGAAGGTCTGGCGTTCCCTGCCGGATACCGACGGACGACCGTGAATGACCTATCCATCGAAGGGCTGGCCGCCAGACTGTTCGAATTCCGGCGCGGCTGGCTCCCGGGAGTGGGGGGCTTTCCCGTCCGTTGGGCCGTATCCGCGGGCGCGGGCCTGCGCTGGGATTTGTTCCAGAAGAAGGTCTATCAATCCACAACGCCTCCTCTCTCCCCGGCGCAGATATTGTCGCCTGAGAATTCCGGCACCCGGGTCTCTCCCTTCTTGGACCTGGGCCTGAGCTGGCATGCCACGAAGGCCTTGGACCTGGAGACCGGGTTTTCTTGGGCCGCGGTCAGCGGCCGGAATGTGACGGGCGCCGTAGCCCTGCCCACCATCCAGGCCCGCCTGGCCCTCGTCCTGCGCCTGCTCTAGAAGCCGGTGACAGGCAGCAACCCTCGCAACGGTTGCGAGAGTTGTCCCCGACAGTTGCGTCAGTTGCGAGAGTTGTCCCCTGGCACCGTCAGGCGGCTTCGACGGCGGCGGCTTTCTTGAGGACGGCCTCGGACATCTCCTTCTTATGGGCCCGGAGCTTCGCGGCCAGGTCCTTGTCCGATACGGCCAGGATCTGCACGGCCAGGTGGGCGGCGTTGGCCGCCCCGTCCACGGCCACCGCGGCCACGGGGACGCCGGGGGGCATCTGGGCGGTGGCGAGCAGGGCGTCGAGGCCGTCCAGAGAGGAGTTCAGCGGCACGCCGATGACTGGCTTGGTGGTCTGCGCCGCGACGGCGCCGGCCAGGTGGGCGGCCATCCCGGCCGCCGCGATGAAGACGCCGCAGCCGGCGGCCTCGGACTTCTTGACGAGGGCGGTGACGCGCTCCGGCGTGCGATGGGCCGAGGCCACCGTCATCTTGTAGGGGACGCCGAACTTCTTGAGGGTCTCGCCGGCCTTCTTCATCACCGGCAGGTCCGAGTCCGAGCCCATCAGGACGAGGACTTTCACGCGGGCCTCCCCGGCCGGGCCGCCACCTTGCCGATGTCGCGGCGCAGTTGAACGCCTTCGAACTGGATGAGGTCGGCGGCGGCGTAGGAGCGCTGGCGGGCCTCGGCCAGGTCCTTGCCCACGCCGGTGACGGCCAGCACCCGGCCCCCCGCCGTCTTCCAGACCCCTTCCTCCCGGGTCGTGCCGGCGTGGAAGACCAGGACGCCCGGCCGCGCCGCGGCCTCGGCCAGGCCGGTGATCTGCCGGCCGATGGCGGGCAGGGCGGGGTAGCCTTCGGAGGCCAGCACGACGGTGACCGCCGCGCCGTGCCAGGCCAGCGGACCCTCGGGGAGCTTGCCGTCCGCGGCGGCGGCGCACAACGACAGCAGGTCGCCGTCGAGCAGGGGCAAGAGCGCCTGGGTCTCGGGGTCGCCGAAGCGGCAGTTGAACTCGAGCACGCGCGGGCCCTTGGGAGTCATCATGAGGCCGATGTAGAGGAGCCCGCGGTATTCCAGCCCGTCTTTGCGCAGGCCGCGCAGGACCGGGCCGACGACCTTCTTCTCGACGTCGGCGAGCTCTTCGGCCGTCAGGTGCGGGGTGGGGGCGATGACGCCCATCCCCCCGGTGTTGGGGCCCTCGTCGCCGTCGAGCAGGCGCTTGTGGTCGGAGGCCGGGGCCAGCGGCAGGAAGCGCTCGCCGTCGCAGAAGCCCAGCAGCGAGACCTCGGGCCCTTCCAGGAGCTCCTCGAGCACCACCGAGGCCCCGGCGGAGCCGTGGGCCCGCTTGAGCATGATGTCGTCCAGGGCGGCCTCGGCCTCGGCGCGGTTCGCGCAGACGCGCACGCCCTTGCCGGCGGCCAGGCCGTCGGCTTTGACCACGACGCCGCCGGAGAAGTCGGACAGGGCCGCGCGGGCCTTCGCGTGGTCGGTGTGGGTCTGCCAGCGCGCGGTGGGGACGCGGTGGCGGCCCATGAACTCCTTGGCGAAGGCCTTCGAGGACTCCAGGCGCGCGGCGGCCTGTCCGGGCCCGAACACCGCGATGCCGGCCGCGCGCAGCGCGTCGGCCACGCCGGCGGCGAGGGGGTCTTCCGGGCCGATGACGACCAGGGAGATCCCCTTCTCTCGGCACAGCGCGGCCAGGGCGGGCGCGTCCGCGGCGCCGGCGGCCAGGCGTTCGGCGTGCTGGGCCACGGCGTCGGAGCCGGGCGCTGCGTAGAGCTTGCCCAAAGAGGGGCTCTGCGAGAGCTTCCAGGCCAGGGCGTGCTCGCGTCCGCCGGCGCCGATGAGCAGGACGTTCATATGTAGATATCCTCTTCGTCGGCGTCGCGGGCCTGGTCGCGGGCGTCGCGCGCCTTCTGGTCGGCCGCCGGGCCGCCGGCCTCCGAGCCGATGAGGCCGGGCTCCTCGAAGTCGACGATGGGCGTGGGGTAGCGCGCGGTGAAGCAGGCGGTGCAGGTGTCCTTTGCCGTCCCCCCCGTGGCGCGCAGCAGGCCGTCTATGGACAGGTAGGTCAGCGAGTCGGCGCCCAGGAAGCGGCGGATGGCCTCGCGCGAGCGCGTGGCCGCGATGAGCTCGGCGCGGCTGGGGGTGTCGATGCCGTAGAAGCAGGGGGCCACGATGGGCGGGGAGGCGATGGCCATGTGGATCTCCCGCGCGCCGGCCCTGCGCAGCAGGCCGATGATGCGCCGCGAGGTGGTCCCGCGTACGATCGAGTCGTCGATGAGGACGATGCGCTTCTTCTTGAGGACGGAGGCGACGGGGGCGAGCTTGAGGCGAACCGCCATGTCGCGCGCGGCCTGGCCGGGCTGGATGAAGGTCCGTCCGATGTAGTGGTTGCGCACCAGGCCGACCTCCAGCGGCAGGCCCGAGGCGCGCGAGAAGCCCATCGCGTGGGGGACGCCCGAATCCGGGACGGGGACGACGATGTCGGCCGCGATCTCGGACATCTCCCGCGCCAGCTCCGCACCCAGGGCCTGGCGGTCGGTCTGCACGGTCCGCCCTCCGAAGACGGAGTCCGGCCGGGCGAAGTAGACCTTCTCGAACACGCAGAAGGCGG
This sequence comes from Elusimicrobiota bacterium, assembly GCA_016218495.1. Classification (GTDB taxonomy): domain Bacteria; phylum Elusimicrobiota; class Elusimicrobia; order UBA1565; family UBA1565; genus SCTT01. Next base: position 34,827 of record JACRDU010000150.1, on the reverse strand, counting down.
AGCGGCCGTGGGCGGGGAAAGGCTTGAGCGAGCGCAGCCGGCCGCCCTCGACGATGACCATCTCGCCCGGCTCGAGCTCGCGCTCGAAGCGCGCGCCGAGGAGCTCCAGCGCCGTGGTCTCGGAGGCGAAGACGCGGGCCTTCCCGATGCGGCCCATCACCAGCGGGCGGAACCCGAGGGGGTCGCGGACGGCGATGAGCTTGGTCGGGGTCAGGAACAGGCAGGAGTAGGCGCCCTCGACCTGGCGCAGCGCCGCTATGACGGCGTCCTCGATGGGCCCGGGATGGCGGGCCGTGAGGTGGATGATGACCTCGGAGTCCGACGAGGTGCGGAAGATGGCCCCGCGCGTCTCGAGCTTCTTGCGGATGGTCCGGGCGTTGGTCAGGTTCCCGTTGTGCGCGATGGCCAGCGGCCCATGCACGTGCTCGAAGACCAGGGGCTGGGCGTTGCGCAGGTCGCCGTCGCCGGAGGTGGCGTAGCGCGTGTGGCCGACGGCGTAGGAGCCGGTCAAGGCCTTGAGGGAGCCCTCGGGGAAAGCCTCGTCCACCAGGCCCAGCCCGGTGAGGACCCGCAGGCGGGAGCCGTCCGACGCGACGATCCCCGCCGCCTCCTGGCCGCGGTGCTGGAGGGCGAACAGCCCCGTAGCCGTCAGGGGGACGGCGTTGCGACTATCGGCGACGGCTATGATGCCGCACACGGTCCAGCCACCTCCCGCGCTAGTTCAGCGCGTGGTTCACGGCGTTCCGGAAAAGCTCGAGGCCGACCCCTTCCTTGCAGAAGGTCTGCCGGGTCCAGTTCGGATGGTGCCAGCGGGTCACGTAGCGCTCAGGGTGGGGCATCAGGCCCAGGCAGTTGCCCTCGGGGTTGGTGATCGCGGCGATGTTGAAGAGCGAGCCGTTGGGGTTCTCCGGGTAGCCGGTGAACTTCCCTTCCTCGTTGACGTATTGCATCAGGATGGCGCGGGTCTTCTTGAGCATCTCGAGGACCTTGGGCGACTTCACGACGAACTTCCCCTCCCCGTGGGCGACCGGGAGCTCGATCATCTCGGGCAGGCCCTTCACGAAGAGCGACTGGCTCTGCAGGTTGATGCGCAGGCGGACCCAGCGCGCCTCGAAGCGGTTCGAGTCGTTAAACGACAGCGAGGCGACCTGGTCGCCGGCGGGCGTCTGGGGGAGGATGCCGGCCTTGACCAGCACCTGGAACCCGTTGCAGATGCCGATGACGGGCCGGCCGGAGCGGATGAAGCCGCGCAGCTCCCGGAGCTGGCCCCGGATCTCGTTGGCGAAGATCCGTCCCGCGCCGACGTCGTCGCCGTACGAGAAGCCGCCCGGGATGGCGACGATGCCGTAGTTGAAGAGCTTGGCCTTGCCGCTCAGGAGGTCGCGCACGCTCAGGAGCTCCGGCTCGCCCCCCGCCATCTTGAACGCGGAGGCCGTTTCGAGGTCGCAGTTCGTCCCTGCCGTCCGCAGGACCAGCACCTTGGGCTTTTTCATCCGAGGATCCTCGGCAGGGGGGCCTGCCAGGCGGCCTTGAGCTCGTTCAGGCGCTCCTCGAGCAGCGTCCGGGAGTCCAGGCCGACGACGCGCAGGACGGGGTTGGCGATGGTCTTGCCGACCCGGGCCATCGGGACGCCCTTCATGGCCTTGAGGAACGCCTTCTCCTTGTCGGGCGAGACCTCGAGCAGGAACCGGCTCGGGGACTCGGAGAAGAGGATCGTGACCGGGTCGGCCACGTCGCGCGTGCGCGGGACCAGGTCCACGTCGATCTGGACGCCGACCTCGCCGGAGAACGCCATCTCGGCGGCGGCCACGGCGAGGCCGCCCTCGCGCAGGTCGTGGGCGCTCATGACCAGCCCGGCGCGGATGGCCGAAGACAGCGTCCACAGGGCTTCCTTCGCGGAGCGGGGCTCTACGACGGGGACGGCCCCGCCCTTCTCCTGGGCGAAGGCCTCCCAGAGCGACCCGCCCAGCTCGTTGGAGGTCCAGCCCACGAGATAGACCGGGTTGTTGGCGGTCTTGAAGTCCATCGTCACGGCCTGGCGCACGTCCGGGACGGGGGCCAGCGCCGAGATGAGCAGGGTCCCCGGGATCGAGTGCTTGAGCCCCTTGGCGTCGGTATAGGTATTGTTGAGGCTGTCCTTGCCGGAGATGAAGGGCGCCTGGAAGGCCAGGGCGGCGTCCCGGCAGCCCTGCGCCGCGCGCACGAGGCGGCCGAGCTCGCTCGGGTCCTCGGGGTCGCCCCAGCAGAAGTTGTCGAGGAGGGCGGCCTGGGAGACATCGGCGCCTACGCAGGCGAGGTTCGACAGGGCCTCGTCGACGGCGGCCTGCGCCATCGCGTAGGGGTCGATGCGGCCGTAGGAGGGGTTCATCCCGTGGCCTACGGAGAAGCCCCGGAAGGAGCCCTCCTCGCCGACGACGGCCTGCGGCCAGATGACGCAGGCGTCGCCGGGGCCGTCGTGGTGGAGGCCCTGGAGCGGCTTGAGGATGGTGCCGCCCTGGACCTCGTGGTCGTACTGGCGGATGATCCATTCCCGGCTGCAGACGTTCAGGTGGCCCAGGCACCAGCGCAGGGCCTCTCCGGCCCGGGCGCGCTCGTTGCGCCGGTTGGTGACGAGGGGCCCGGCCTTGGGGGCCTCCCACACCGCGGAGCGCTCCCTGCGCGGGACGCCTTTGTGCAGGAACTTGAGGTCCAGGTCGACCAGGGCCTCGCCGGCCCAGGAGACCTCGAGGCGTCCGGTGTCGGTGAACTCGCCGAGCACGCAGTGCTCCACGCCTTCGGAGGCGAAGAGGTCGGCCAGGGCCGCGAGCTTGTCCTTCGGGACGGCCAGGACCATCCTCTCCTGGGATTCCGAGACCCAGGCCTCCCAGGGGGCGATCTCCGTGGTCTTGAAGAGCGCGGCCTCGAGGCGGACGCGGGCGCCGCCGCGCTTGCCCGACAGCTCGGCCATCTCGCCCACGGCGGACGAGAACCCGCCTGCGCCGCAGTCGGTCAGGCCGCGGTAGAGCCGGAGCTCGCGGGCCCGCATCAGGGCGTCGAGGAGGCGCTTCTCGTTGATGGCGTGGCCGATCTGGACGGCGGAGACCGAGGCCTGGTCGTCGAGGGCGGCCGAGGAGAACGTGGCCCCGTGCAGCCCGTCGCGGCCGGTGCGGCCGCCGGCCGCCACGATTAGGTCGCCGGGCTTCACGGCCTTGGCGATCGCGCTGCGGGGGATCAAGCCGACGGTCCCGACGAACACGAGCGGGTTGTGGCGGTAAGCCTCGTCGAACCAGACCCCTCCGGCTGCCGTGGGGATGCCCATCCGGTTGCCGTAGTCGCGCACCCCGGCCACGACGCTGGTCAGCGTCCGGCGCGGGTGGAGCGCCCCGGGGGAGACGGGGCCCTCGTAGTCGGGGGGGGCGAAGCAGAAGACGTCGGTGTTCAGGACGGGCTTCGCGCCCAGGCCCGCGCCGAGCACGTCGCGGATGACGCCGCCGACGCCGGTCTCGGCTCCGCCGTAGGGCTCCACCGCGCAGGGGTGGTTGTGGGTCTCCGCCTTGTAGGCCAGGGCCCACTTCTTGTCGAAGGCGACGATGCCGGCGTTGTCGGCGAAGACGGAGAGGCACCAGGGCTTCTTGAGCCGGGCCGTGGCGTCGACGATGGTCTCAGCCAGCAGGCTCTTGATGCGCTTGGTCGACTTCCCGTCGCGGTAGAGGATGGGGCTGGTGAAGGTCTTGTGCTTGCAGTGCTCGGACCATGTCTGGGCGAAGGTCTCGACCTCGGCCCGGGTCGGCTCGCGCTTGAGCTTCTGGAAATGGGCCTGCACCGCGGCGAGCTCCGCCGCGTCGAGGGACCAGCCGTGGGACGCGTTCATGTCGGCGAGGTCGCGGGCGGAGGCGCCGGACCAGGCGGCCTGGGGGTGCGCTCCGCGGGGCTGGGCTTCCGTCTTCAAGGCGCTCACCGCTGCTCCGCCGAGGTCCGGTGGATGACCGGGTTCGAGAGCAGCCGCTCGAGTATGCGGTCGACCTGCTGCTTGTTGAGCTTGCCGAAGAGCTGGTAGGCCTGGCCGGTGCGGACCGCAGAGGGCTCGGGGAGCCCGAGGTCCCGGACGGCCTTCTTGACGCTCTCGCCGACGGAGTCGGTCATCGAGGGCTTCAGCCAGACCTCCAGGCGCCAATGCGGGGGGAGGAAGGCCCCGGCCCGGGACTCGAGCCGGAAGTCCTGCGTGACGGGGTCGGCCAGGAGGTCCTTGGCCGCCTGGGTGACCTGGGCGGCGCTGAGCTTGCCGCGCAGGTCGTAGAGGGCGAGGACGCGCGCTTCCTGCACGGCCTGGACGCCGATGGACTGGATCTGGGCGATCAGCGCGGCCCCGGTGGTGTCGGACATCCCGGGCTTGGCGCCGACCTCGACGATGTGCCCGGCCGTCTCGGTCGCGCTCATGACACGATCCTCGCCAGGGCTTCCCGGTAGCGGGCGGCGGTCGCGGCCACGACGGCGGGCGGGAGGGTCGGGGCGGGCGGGTTCTTGTCCCAGCCGGACGCCTCGAGGAAGTCGCGCACGGGCTGCTTGTCGAAGCTCTCCGGGGTCTTGCCGGCCCGGTAGGTCGCGGCGTCCCACATCCGGGAAGAGTCGGGGGTCACCATCTCGTCGATCACGCAGAGCTCGCCGTCGATGAAGCCGAACTCGAACTTGGTGTCGGCGAGGATGAGGCCCTTGGCGGCGAGCCGTTGCGCGCAGGCCTTGTAGAGCTTCAGCGAGAGGCCTTCCAGGCGCCGGGCCAGGTCGGCGCCGACCATCTCGGCCAGCCGCTCGCGCGAGATGTTCTCGTCGTGCCCCTGGTCGGCCTTCGTGGAGGGCGTGAAGATCGGCTCCGGCAGCCTCTGGGCCTCCTGCAGGCCGGCGGGGAGGGCGTGGCCGCAGACGGTCCCGCCCTTCTTGTACTCCTTCCAGCCCGAGCCGACGAGGTAGCCGCGCACCACGCACTCGGCGTCGACGCGCTCGGCCTTCCGGGCCAGCGTCACGCGGCCCTCGAACTCCGCAGGGTCCAGGCGCGCCCCCTTGGGCAGGGCCTTCGCGATGACGGCGAGGTCGTGGGACACGACATGGTTCGGCACCATGCCCTTGGTTTCTTGGAACCAGTAGGCGGAGATCCGCGTCAGGATGCGGCCCTTGTCCGGGATGGCCGGAGAGAGGACGTGGTCGAAGGCGGAAATCCGGTCGGTGGCGACCAGCAGCAGCTTGTCGCCCAGGTCGTAGAGGTCGCGGACCTTGCCTTGGTAGCTGGGCTCGAGGCCCAGGTCGGGACCGGTCGCGGAATTCGCCATTGTCATCACTCCCATTCGATGGTCGACGGCGGCTTGGAATTGACATCGTAGACGACGCGGTTGACGCCGCGGACCTCGCTGACGATGCGGCTCGAGATGCGGGCCAGCAGGTCGTAGGGCAGGCGCGTCCAGTCGGCGGTCATGCCGTCGCGGGACTCGACGACGCGCAGCGCGACCGCGTTCTCGTAGGTGCGCTCGTCGCCCATCACGCCCACCGAGCGCACGGGGAGCAGGACGGCGAACGCCTGCCAGACCTTGTCGTACCAGCCGGAGCGGCGGAACTCCTCCTGGACGATGCGGTCGGCCTCGCGGGCCAGGCGCAGCGCCTCGGGCGTCACGGCGCCGATGATGCGGATGGCCAGGCCCGGGCCCGGGAACGGGTGGACCTGGGTGACCTCGTCGGAGAGCCCCAGGACCTTGCCCAGCTCGCGGACCTCGTCCTTGAAGAGCATGCGCAGCGGCTCGACGAGCTTGAGCTTCATGCGCTTGGGGAGGCCCCCCACGTTGTGGTGGCTCTTGATGACGGCCGATGGGCCGTGCACCGAGACCGACTCGATGACGTCGGGGTAGAGCGTGCCCTGGGCCAGGAAGCCGGCGTCCTTGTAGCGGGAGGCCTCGGCGTTGAAGACCTCGATGAAGGTCCGGCCGATGACCTTGCGCTTGCGCTCGGGGTCGGCCACGCCCTTCAGGCGCCTGAGGAACATGGCCGAGGCGTCCACGACCTTGAGGTCGAGGCCCAAGCCCTTGCGGAACACGCGGTCCATCTTCTCGCGGTCGCCGTGGCGCAGCAGGCCGGTGTCGACGAAGATGCAGTGCAGGCGCTTGCCGACGGCGCGGTGGATGAGCGCGGCGGCCACCGAGGAGTCGACGCCGCCGGAGAGGCCGCAGATGACGCGCTCGGACCCGACCTTCGCCTTGACGTCGGCGACGGCGACGTCGAGGAAGCCCCTCATGTTCCATCGCGCCTTGAGGCCGCAGACGCGCCGGGCGAAGTTCGCCAGCAGCTTCGCGCCTTGCGGCGTGTGGGCGACCTCCGGATGGAACTGGACGCCGTACATCCGCCGCCGGTCGTCGCCGATGGCGGCGTAGGGCGCCGACGGCGTGGTGGCCAGGACTTTGAAGCCGTTGCCCAGGCGCGCCGCGCCGTCTCCGTGGCTCATCCAGACGTCGAGCGAGCGGGGGAGCCCCCGGAAGAGCTCGGTGGAGCCGCGCAGCGCCACCTTCGCATGCCCGTACTCGCGGCGCTTGGCGGGGACGACCCGTCCGCCGTGCAGCTGGACCAGGAGCTGCATCCCGTAGCAGATCCCCAGCATCGGCAGGCCGGACTCCAGCACGGCCGGGTCGGGACGCGGCGAGCCGTGGGCATGCACGCTGGCGGGGCCCCCGGAGAGGATCAGGCCCTTGGGCGCGTGCGCCAGGACCTGCTCAAGCTTCGCCGTTCCGGGCAGGATCTCGCAGAACACCTCCAGCTCGCGCAGGCGGCGCGCGATGAGCTGGGTGTACTGGGACCCGAAGTCCAGGATGACGATGGAGTCTTTCACGGGCTTCCCTCAGGTCTTCCCCATCCCGATCTGCTGCGCGCGCTGGAAGAGCTTCCCTTCGGTGCGGATGGAGGGCGCGACGATGATCTCGGTGAGCTGCATCTCGCGCACGCTCATCGCGCCGACCGCGCCCATGCAGGTCTTGAGCGCGCCGACCAGGTTCTGCGAACCGTCGTCGAGCCGGGACGGGCCGAAGAGGATCTCGTCGAGGGTCCCGGTCACGCCGACCCGGATGCGGGTGCCGCGCGGGAGGTTCGAGTGCGGCGTGGCCATGCCCCAGTGATATCCCTGGCCCGGGGCCTCCTTCGCGCGGGCGAAGGCCGAGCCCACCATGACGCCGTCCGAGCCGCAGGCGATGGCCTTGCAGATGTCTCCGCCGGTGGACATGCCGCCGTCGGTGATGATTGGGACGTAGCGGCCGGTCTTCTTGAAGTAGAAGTCGCGCGCCGAGGCGCAGTCGATGGTGGCCGTGACCTGCGGGACGCCCAGGCCCAGGACCCCGCGGGTGGTGCAGGCGGCGCCGGGGCCGACGCCCACGAGCAGGCCCGCGATGCCGGCCTCCATCAGCTCGACGGCGACGTCATAGCCGACGCAGTTGCCCACGACGACGGGGATCTTCATCTTCTTGCAGAAGGAGATGATGTCGAAGGGCTTGTAGCGCGTCGAGCGGTGCCGCACGGTGGTCACGGTGGACTGCACGACGAACAGGTCGCAGCCGGCGGCCGCCGCGATGGGGCCGTAGCGGTCGGCGTTCTGCGGGATGGTGCTCACCGCGCAGGGGACGCCGGCTTTCTTGATCTCCTCGATGCGCCGGGCAATCAGGTGCTCCTTGGGCGGCTCCTTGTAGAGGTCCTGCAACAGCTGGGTGGCCTGGTCCGGGGTGGCCCCGGCTATCTGGCTGACCACCTCGCGCGGCTTCTCGTAGCGGGTGTTGATGCCGTCGAGGTTGACCACGCCGAGCCCGCCGGCCTTGCCCATGGCGACGGCGAACTCCGAGTCGACCACGCCGTCCATCGCGGAGGCCAGGAAGGGGATGGCGAGCTTCACGTCGCCGATCTGCAGGGAGGTGTCCACATCCTCGGGGTCGACGGTCACGCTCCCCGGGACGAGGGCGATCTCGTCGAAACCGTAGCAGCGGCGCACTTCGCGGTCACGGCCGATGAATTGCGGCATGGTCATCCACCTCCGGATGCGGGCCCGAGGGCCCTTAAATGAGGGAACCGCGCGGTCGGGTCCTGTGGGTCTCGCCGCGCGGTGTCGGGGATCGGCTTCGGCATGCTCTGGTGAGCGACGGAGTCGGCAATCTCCGTCGGTAAAATAGGTTAGCAAAATGCCCTGACGGGAGGCAACAGAGGCCCCCTTCCTTCTATAATGCGCCGTGGCACTCAGACACGAGCGGGCGGGGGCCGTGCTGGTCCTGGCCGCCGCGGCCTGGGTCCTGGCTCCCGCCAGGCCCTGGCCTTCGGCCGACTGCCTCTTCGGCGAGGCCACCTACCATGCGGCCGGCACGGCCCTGCTGCACGGCGCATCGGGGCCGGTCTCCGCCGCCTATCACATGCCGGGGGCCTCCTTGGCCACGGCTTGTCTGAAAGGACGCGCCTCCTCAGGCCAGCGTCGCGCGTGGCAGGCCTTCGCCCGGAGCGGGCCCGCGGTCTTGGCGGCCGCGGCCGGGACCGCCGCGGGAAGCCTGGCTTCAGGGGTCGCGGCGGGCGCCGCCCTCCTGTGGGCCGCCCCCGAACCCGCCTGCCACCCGCAGGCCCTGCTGTCCGTCCTCGTCGTCCTCCTGGCCCTCGTCCTGCCGGCCTGGGCCCGACGCCCCGACAAGAACCGCTCCCTGCTCGCCGCCGCCGCGCTGGGGACGGCGCTCTGCCTCCGTTCGACCTTGGCTTTCCTGCCCCCGCTCCTGGCCGTCTGGGCTTGGCGGCGCCGTGAGCGCGCCGGCGCGTTCGTGGTCGGACTCCTCCCTTACGCGGCCGTGCTTCCGTGGGTCGCCGCCCATCTCAGCGCCGGCGGGGGGCTCCACTTCTTCGAAGCGGGACAGGCCGGAAACAACATCATCGCCGGCGCGCTCGGGATGGTCGGGACGTTCGAAGGGGACGTGTCGGCTCTCGGATCCGGGCTTCCCAACCCCTTGAATTTCCTGGAGACGGCCTCTTGGGCCGTCGGGCACATCCTCTCCCATCCGGGGCGGTTCCTCGATGCTGTGGTCCTGCGCTTGAGCTTCGTCGTCGGCCTCGAGCCTGTGCTCTGGGCCGCGGCGGCCTGGGGCTTCTGCCTCACGCGCCGCCGGCCGCGTACGCGCGTCTGGGCGCTCCTCGCCGTCTATCTGGCCATCGTCCACGCCGCGATGGCCGTCCAGGAGAACTACTTCGTCCCGCTATGGCCGGTGCTGGCGTTGCTGGCGGCCAGCCCGTTGGGACGCGGTTCCTACCGACTGGGGGCTCTGGCGGAGTCCGCCGCGCGGGCCCTGGCCTGGGCCGTCTGCGCCGTCGCGCTGGCGGGCGGCGTGTTCGCGGGGGCCGCCGCGATGACGACGGCCCTGCGCTACGGCGTCAGGGCGCGCGGCCTGCCGCCGGAATCCCGCGAGGCGCTCGAGCGGGCGGTCTCCGAGGCTCCCGACGACGCCCTGCTCCGGGAGTGGAGGGGGAGGCGGCGCCTGGTCGGCGGCGACCTGGCCGGGGCGCGCGAGGACTTCGCCGCCGCGGCGGCCGGGGGCCTGGGCGAAGCCCGGATGCTCGAATCCTGGACGCGCCGTCTGTCCGGCGAGGCCGTCCCGTTCGAGGAGTTCCCCGGGCTCGCCTGCGCCCAGCGCGCCCTTGCCGGGCTGATGCGCTCGGAGGTCCTGGCCCGGGACGGGAGCCTCGACGCCGCGCGCGCCGAGGCTCGGTCCGCCCTCGAGGCGCGCGCTTCCTGTGCCTTCGCGCGAGGCCCCGTCGGCTCGGCCGGCGCCCTCTTGGCCTCGCAGGAACAGGGCATCCGCTCCCTGCTGGCCGAGCTGAAACCCCTCGTCCCGCGCGGCCTCGTCCTCTCGGCGCCGCGCTATCTGGAGTCAGCCCTGCCCGCCCCGGCCTCGGCCCCGGCCGCCTGGCGGGCGCTGGCCCTGGGGCTGCAGGACCTGGGCGACCTGGAGGGCTCGCTGGCGCTTTCCGGCCGCCTCGACGGGGCGGGGGCGCTGGCGGACCGCGGCGTGGCCCTGGCGCTGGCGGGCCGCGGCGAGGAGGCCGAGGCCCAGCTGGCGCGCGCCCTGGAGCTCGACCCGGCGCAGACCGGGGCCGCGCTGACCTTGGGGGCGCTGCTGGAGTCCCAAGGGAAGGCCGGGGAGGCGAAGGCCGTCTACGATAAGGCCCTCGCCGCGTCGCGAGGGCCTTTGCGCGCCGAGCTGCAGCGGCGGCTGGGACGATAGAAGTTAGGTGCGGATGGGATTCGAACCCATGAATACGGGTTTTGCAGACCCGCCCCTTAGACCACTTGGGTACCGCACCGTCGTGGAGCAAGTATAGCTTTTTCGTTCTCTTTGGAGCGCTGCCGGAGCGGCCCGCCTTAAGGCGCAATGAACAAGGCAGGCCCGGCCTCAAAAAGCGCTGGGAAACATGCCGCCGGCCTCTTCAGCCTGATTTAATTCGACGCCGCAGCGCTGCCCGAGCCATCCTGTTGATATGACAGCGGCAGCCATCCTCCTCTGCCTCGCATTGCGGCCTTCGGCGGCCAGCGCCGGCGGCGACGCCCCGCGCCGCATCTCCCTGCCGTCCGCGGAGAGCCTCCTGGGCCAGCTCCAGGCTTCCGAAGCGGCCGTTCTCGCCGGGGCGGGCGGCTCCCTGGAGGCTTCGGCGGCGGGCGCGGGAAGCGGCTTCGCCGAACGCTCCAGCCCGGCCCCCGTCAGCCTCGGGGCACGGGCGGCGAGCTTCTATGCCGCGTCCCCGGCTCCGGCCGGCGCGCCCCGGCGCCTTTCGGCCGCGGCCGCTCCGCCGCCCGCGGTCTATGCGGCGGGAGGGGAGAAGAAGGAGGAGAAGGGGCCCGGCTGGGATTACGACAAGACGATGAAGGCCGGCGCCTTCGGCATGGCCGGCGCCCTCGTCGGATTCCTGCTCGGCGGCCCCATCGGAGCGGCCGCCGGCTTCCTCGCGGGGTTCTTCGTCGGAGCGCTCATCGCGAAGGCGACCGAGGGCCGAGGCTGTTAGGCCCCATCCCGGCCGGCGGGCCTCATGCGGGCTCGCCGAAGAGGTCGAAGGCCTCGGCGGCGGTGACCTTGATGTCGGCGAAGTCGCCGATGCGCAGGTAGTGCTTCTTGGCGTCCACCAGCACCTCGTTGTCCACCTCGGGGGAGTCGTGCTCGGTGCGGCCGACGAAGTTCGAGCCTTCCTTGGAGTCGAAGAGCACCTTGAGGGTCTTGCCGACCTTGGCCTCGTTGATGGACAGCGAGACCTCCTGCTGGGCGGCCATCACGGCGTCGCAGCGGCGCTTCTTCTCCTTGGCCGGCACGCTGTCCTTGAGGGTGAAGGCGTGGGTGTTCTCCTCGTGCGAGTAGGGGAACACGCCCAGGCGGTCGAAGCGGACCTTCGAGACCCACTCCAGCATCTGGGCGTGCTCGGCCTTGGTCTCGCCGGGGTAGCCGACGATGAGCGTCGTGCGCAGCGCCACGCCGGGGACCTTCTCGCGGATGGTCTCGATGAGCGCCTCGGTCTTGGCCTTGGTCGTGCCGCGGCGCATCGACTCGAGCAGCCGGTCGCTGACGTGCTGGACCGGCATGTCCAGGTACTTGGCTATGTTCGCCCGCTCGCGCATCACGTCGAGCACGTCGAGCGGGAAGCCGGTGGGGAAGGCGTAATGGAGGCGGATCCAGCCGATGCCGTCCACGTCGGAGAGGGCCTTCAGGAGGTCGGCCAGGCGGCGCTTGCCGTAGAGGTCCAGCCCGTAGTAGGTCGAGTCCTGGGCGATGAGCAGGAGTTCGCGCGTGCCCCCGGCGGCCAGGCGCTTGGCCTCGGCCACCATCTCCTCGAGCGGGCGGGAGACGTGCTTGCCGCGCATGAGCGGGATGGCGCAGAACGAGCAGGGCCGGTCGCAGCCCTCGGAGATCTTGAAGTAGGCGTAATGGCGGGGGGTCGTCAGCAGGCGCTCGCCCACCAGCTCGTGCTTGTAATCGGCACCCAGGGCCTTGAGCAGGTTGGGGAGGTCCCGGGTGCCGAAGAACGCGTCGACCTCGGGCATCTCCTTGACCAGCTCGTCCTTGTAGCGCTCCGACAGGCAGCCGGTGACGATGACCTTGTCGACCAGGCCCTTCTTCTTGGCCTCGCCGAAGCGCAGGATGGTGTCGATGGACTCCTTCTTGGCGTTGTCGATGAAGCCGCAGGTATTGATGACGACGATGGAGGCGTCCTCGCAGTCCGTCTCGTGCTCCACCTCGAACTTGTTGTCGCGCAGTTGCCCCATCAGCACCTCGGAGTCGAAGAGGTTCTTCGAGCAGCCGAGCGTGACGACCTGGATCTTGTTCTTCTTGAGGGTCTTGGTCTTCATGGGGGAGCGGCGGGGGAGGCGACCCACATTATACATCCTGTCGAGGGCCCGCCCTCCCAGTTCCCGGGGTTGTCCCCAACTCGCGGCGCCGCGAGTTGGGGACAACCGCGGGACTCGTGCCGCCCATAATTCATGGAAACGCACTCGGAGACGCTCCGCCGACAGGCGGTTCCATCCCGTTGTACCGGATGGCCCGCCCCATTGCGCGGGCCCCAGGGCCGGGGCATAATGGGCCGGGTCCCCCGATGCACCTGACCGGATTCGCGCTCTGCCTGCTGACGGCCCTCGGCTCTGCGTCGCCTGCCCGGGCCGCCCGCGACCTGGCGAAGATGGAGGCGGATTTCGCCGGCCGCGCCGAGCGCGCCGCCGCGGTCGTCGAAGAGATGAAGGCCATACGGACCGCCTTCCCGGGCTCCGGCGGCAAGGCCGCCCAGGTCGGGAGGATGGCCGCGCTCGAGCAGGAATTCGGCGAGTTCTGGCTCTGGGAGGAGGAGCTCATCGGCGCCCATTCCCAGGAGCTGGTCAGCCTCCGCGTGCACGCCATCTCTGTCAGCCTCGACGGGGCGGCGGAGGGGCGCGGACCTGCGGAGGGGGACAACGCGCGGCTGCGCCGGTTCGAGGACGCGGACATCGCGATGCGGCGCAGGGCCGAGCGCCTCGTCGGGGCCTACAAGGACGAGACCAGCGCGTTCCGGGAGATGCGGGACGACTACCTGCGCCGCCGGGCCGCGGCACGGCGCTGGGGGCTCGTCGCGGCGTCCTTCGCCGCCCTCCTGAGCGCGGTCGCCCTGCTCTATGTCTTCTCCGGAGGGAGGCGTCCGCCTCCCGCTCCGGCCGCCCTCGCCGCTCCCGGCTCCTCCGCCCCGACCACGGTGGCCGGTAACTTCGAGCTGGTGCGCCTGGTGGGGCGCGGGAGCATGGGCGAAGTCTTCGAGGCCATGGACAAGACCCTGCAAAGGCGGGCGGCACTCAAACGGCTGCGCAAGGAGTTGCTCCAGGACCCCGCGGAGCTCGAGCGCCTGCTCGCCGAGGCGCGGGTGATGGCGGCGCTCAAGCATCCCAACATGGTGGCCATCTACGGCGCCGAGCGCCACGCCGGCGAGGTGTACCTGGCGCTCGAGTTCGTGGACGGAGGCACTCTCGAGGACCGGCTGGCCCGGGAGGGGAGGCTGTCCTGGCCCGAGGCGCTGCGGGTCCTGGAGGGCGCCGGGGCGGCCGTCGACTACGCCCACACGCAGAGGGTGATCCACCGCGACATCAAGCCCGCCAACATCATGCTGTCGAGCAAGGGGGAGGTCAAGGTCGCGGACTTCGGCATCGCCTACCAGGCGGCGAAGTCCGTCTCGCGCCTGACGCGCGCCCCGTCCTGGGGGACGCCGCCCTACATGGCTCCGGAGCAGGAGCTCGGCGGCCTGTCGGCGTCCGTCGACCGCTATGCGCTGGCGGTCTGCCTGTTCGAGGCGCTCACCGGCGAGCTGCCCTTCAAGGGCCCGAACTTCCTGGCCCAGAAGCGCGAGGGGGCCTGGGAGCCTCCTAGCCGCCTGGTCCCGGAGCTGCCGCCCGGCGTCGACGAACTGTTCAAGATCGCCCTGGCCCCTGAGCCTGGGCGGCGCTTCCCGACCGCCGCCGCGCTGACGTCCGCCTGCCGGGCGCTCCAGAATTCTTGACCTGGACCCTAGCCTAGGACGCGTCCGCCCGATATACTACCTGCGGTGAACGAGCTTCTATTCGCCGCGCGCAGAGGACACCTGGGCGTCGTGAAGACGCTGCTGTCCTCCGGCGCGGACGTGAAAGCGACCAACGAGGGCGGGGCCACGGCGCTGATGGTGGCGGCGCAGGAGGGCCACGACGATATCGTCAAGGCCCTCTTGGGAGCCAAGTCGTCGGTGGCCTCGCGCGACAAGGACGGCCGCACCGCCCTCGCCCTCGCCGCCCACGCCGGCCACCTCGAGGTCGTCAAGACCCTGCTCGACGCCGGGGCGGACGCCGCCGCCTCCGACCGTTCGGGCGCCGGCCCGCTGCGCGCGGCGGCCGAACAGGGGCACGTCGACGTGGTCGCGGTGCTGCTGCCGGCCCTGAAGGCCACGGCGAACGGGAAGGCCGAGATGTCGGCGGCGCTCCTGCTCGCCTGCGGACAGGGGCGGGTCGACGTCGTCAAGGCGCTGCTGGCGGCCGGGGCGGACGCCGGGTCGCAGGACAAGTCCGGCCTCACGGCGCTGGCCGTGGCCTGCCAGCACGGCCGGGTCGACGCGGTCGCCGCTCTGCTCGCCGCACGGGCCGATGTGAACGGTAAGACCAAGGACGGGCGGACCCCCCTGCTGGTCGCGGCCCTCGGCGGACACCTGGCGGCCGTCAAAGCGCTGCTCAGCGCGAAGGCCGACGTGCAGGCCAGGGACGCGCGAGGCTGGTGCGCCTTGACCTGCGCCGCTTCGAAGGGCTCCGTCGAGGTCGTGAAGGTGCTGCTCGCGGGCGGGGCGGAGGCCGGGGCGAAGTCCACCGACGGGGAGACCCCGCTGATGGCCGCCGCCCGCGCGGGCCACGCCGAGACCCTCGAGGCCCTGCTCGGGGCCGGGGCCGAGGCGGGCGCCGCCGACAAGGAGAAGGTGACGGCCCTGATGGTCGCCGCCCACGCCGGGCATGCCCCCGCGGTGCAGGTGCTGTTGGGCGCCGGCGCCTCCGTCGACGCCAAGGAGCGGGTCGGCTGGACGGCGCTCATGCTCGCGGCGCAGAAGGGCCGCAACGACGTGGTCATGGCCCTGCTCGACGGGAAGGCCTCCGTCGGGGCCAAAGACGACGACGGGCTCACCCCCCTGATGCTGGCCGCGCTTAAGGGCCACGACCATGTCGTGAAGTCCCTCTTGGCGGCCGGCGCCGACCCGCTGGCCCGGGACAAGAAGGGCCGCACCCCGTTGGCCTTCGCCATGCAGAACAACCATGTGGAGGCCGCGAAGGTCCTGAGGGAGGCGGCCGCCAAGCCCAAGGCCGCTCCCGCGCCCGCCGCGGAGGCCCCGCCCCCCGCGCCGGCCAAGAAGCCGACGCCGCCGCCCGCCGTGGAGGCCCCGCCCCCCGTCCCGGCCAAGAAGGCGACGCCGCCCCCGGCCTCCGCTCCCGCGGTCGAGTCGGACCCCGCCCTGCGTTTCCGCCGCAAGCCGACGGACCCGCCTCCCGCGCCCGAGCCCGCGGCCCCGGCCGCGCCCTCCGCCCCCGGAGAGCAGCCGCTGGAGAGGGCGCGCCGCCTGTCCGGGGTCGGGGACGCCCGCGGCGCCTTCGCGGCGCTGACCCGCGAGGCCATCCTGCGCGCCGCGGCCGTCCCCGACCAGGCCCGGCTCGTCGCGGGCATCTGCATCAAGGCGGGCGTCGTCGAGGATTTCGTGAAGGACTTCGCCCGCTCCGACGCGTCCCGCGAACTGCTGGCCGCCTTCGGGCGGGCGTTCATGGAGGGCGGGCAGACCCAGACGGCGCAGTTCTTCTACCGCGCCATCCCTCCCCAGAAGCTGACTGCGAAGGACGAGCAGGACCTGACGGAGCTGCAGCTCAGGGCCGGAGACGAGGAGCGCGCCGGGGTCCTCCTGCGCCGCGTGCTCCAGAGCAAGCCCCTGGCCGATGACCCGGCCTGGCCTTATTCCCTGGCGCGGCTGGCCGAGGAGAGCGGGCAGACGCGCTTCGCGCTTCAGGTCTATGCGCTCTTCGAGGAGAAGGGCGTGCTGTACCGCGACGCGGCGTCCCGGCTCGCGAAGCTGCGCGGTCCCGCCCCCGCCCCCGCCCCCGCCCCCGAGCCCGCGAAGGCCGCGCCGGCCCCGGCCGCCGGCGACGAGGTGGGGATGCTGATCGCCGGGCGCTACAAGGTCGTCAGCAAGATCGGCGAGGGAGGGATGGGGATCGTCTACGAGGGCTACGACAACAACCTCATGCGGCGCGTGGCCATCAAGCGGATGTCGGACACGCTCCGCACTGACGCCCGCGCGCGCGAGCGCTTCATGCGCGAGGCGACGATCATCGCGCGCCTGACCCACCCCTACATCCTGGCCATCCACGACGTCGTGGCCCAGCCCGAGGGCATCTACCTGGTCTTCGAATACGTCGACGGCCACTCGTTGGCCAAGACCCTCTACGAGCGGACCCGGCTGACCCTGCCCGAAGCCCGGCGCGTGATGGCGTTCGTCTGCGCCGCCGTCGACCATGCCCATCAGCACAACATCCTCCACCGGGACCTGACGCCCGAGAACGTCATGGTCGACAAGCAGGGCTTCGTGAAGGTGATGGACTTCGGGTTGGCGCGCGAGACCGAGGCCTCGGTCAAGCGCCTGACCCACCAGGAGGTGATGGGGACGCCGGCCTACATGGCCCCCGAGCACCACCTGGGCGAGGCGGGGGCTCCGTCCGACGTCTTCTCCCTGGGCGTCATGCTCTACGAGATGCTGACCGGCGAGCTGCCGTTCAACGGCCCGGACTTCCTGGCGCAGAAGGAGCGGCGCCGGTATAAGACCCCGTGCTCGCTGGTCGCCGGCCTGCCCGCGGGGCTGGACGCGCTGGTCGACGCCGTGTTGGACCCCCAACCCGCCAGGCGCCCTGGAGCCAAGGAGTTCTTGACGCGGCTGCAGGGCCTGAGCTGACTCCGGCCTCGCTGCAGGCCGCGGGCACGCGTTAAATCCTTATTTCAAAAGGCTTTTTGTTCATTGACGAGGGGGGGGTCGCCTGTTACACTCCAAGAGACCCGGTCTGAGAGGCCGGATGCAGCGAATGGGACTCTGGAGCGTCTGCGGCCGTCGTGCCGCCGGGCGCCGTGCGCGTGCCGCACGGCGGGGATACACCTTGGTCGAGACCCTGATAGCGATGATGCTCATCTCGGTCGTGGTGACCTCGGTGTTCTCCCTTGTCCTGACGGCGCGGATCGGGGTCAAGAAATCCGGGAAACGGGGGCAGGCGATCTTCTATCTGCGCCAGATCATGGAAGGACTGAAGGGGTTCGTGACGGCGGATACCTCGGCTCCGGGGCCCAACAACTGGGTCCTGCCCGGGGACACCTGCGGCTGCTGGGCCCTGCAGGCGGGCAACCACAACGTCACGAACTTCCTGCCGCCCTCCTTCCGGGCCGCGCCGACCAACGGGCAGCTCTCCTATGTCGTGACGGACGCGAACTGCGGGGGGCAGACCTGCAAGCAGGTCTCGTTCAGCATCTCATGGGTGGAATGACCCTGTCGCGCGCGCGGCGCCCCGCCGGCTTCACTCTGGTGGAGCTGATGCTCGCGTCGCTCATCTTCAGCATGGTCGTCGCCGGGCTGGCGGCCATCTATTCGACGGCCTACCACCAGAGCGGGCGCATCATCACCGATTCCCGCCTCAAGAGCACCGCCGCCATCGCCCTGCGCCAGGTCACGCAGGAGGTCGTCTCCGCCACCCGCTTCGACGAGCCCGCGCCCGGCGGGTCGGGCAGCGTGCTGCGCGGGTGCTCGAACATGGCCACCGACGGCACCCAGATCACGGCCGCGCAGCCCGTCACGAGCTTCGGGTTCTGCGTCCAGAACAACACCAACGGGGCCTGCACCCTCCCGGACTCCCCGCCGCCGTGCCTGGTCTACTACCGCTGGCCGAACGTCTGCGCGGCCCCCGCGCTCAACGGGGGCAACTGCGGCTCGACCGTCTCGGGCGTGACCCCTTTCGTCCTGGCCTCGCACCTCGAGGTCTCGGCCGACCCGTCCATGCCCCAGTATTTCACGAGGAACACGGGGCAGAAGTCCTGGGGCACGTCCGTGCGCGTCGCGTTCTCGGTGAGCCGGGACGCGACGCAGAGCATGCCGAAGGCCATCTACGAGGTCGACACCATCGTCTCGGGGCAGTTCGACGGACGGCTATGAGGGGGGAGAGCGGCTCGGCGCTGGTGCAGGTGCTCATCATGTCGATCCTGCTCATCATCCTGGCCACGGGCGTCATGCAGGTGATGTTCATGAACCACACCATCATCGCTCGGGTGAAGCGTTCCGACGAGCACAAGTTCTGGGTCGAGGCGTGCATGGCGGAGAAGACGGCGGCGTGGGCGGGTGGGAGCGCCTGCGGCGGGAGCGCCAGCGACACCTGCAATTATTCGGGGAACAACGGGCCGGTCGTGTCGATCGCTTGCGCGGTCGGAGGTCAGGTCACCTACACCGTGAACTGGTAGGGGCCTGGGAGGGGGGTATGGAACGGAAGAGATGGACGTTCGAGGTGAGCTTCGGGCGCAGGGAGGTCGTCGCCCTGGCCGCGCTGGCGCTCGTTGCGCTCAAGCCGGGGGCGCTGTCGACCGAGCAGCTGACTATGACGACCTATTACCCGTCGCCGTACGGGGTCTACGACCAGATGCGCGCGACGAACAACACCTTCCTGGCCTACACCGGGGGTTCCGTCGGCGTCGGCACCACCGCTCCCCCCGGCGGGGTGAAGTTCAACGTGGCGGGCGCCGGGAATACCAGCCAGTTCGACGGGCGCGTCGGCGTGGGCGGCACCTACACCGACACCTACGGCACGGGCATCTCGGTCACCAACCGGAACGTCCACGTCCAGGGCAACGAGAGCGGCTCCTGGCTGCGGGTCGGCGACGCCTGGTCGATGAACGGGATCTACTCGGAATCCGGGGATGTGGTCGTCGGGGCCCAGTCCGGCCGCGTGCGCATAGGGTCCAACGACACCCAGTACCTGGCCAACTCCTGCCGGTGGACCGCGTATACCTTCGGGACGACGGACTACTGCCCGAACGGCGGCCTGGGCTGGTCGGCGTTGGCCTATACCGCCACCTCCGGGCGCATCGAGGGCGGGGCCATCCCGACGACGGGGTTCATGTACTGCTGCAAGATCCAGCAGTATTAGAAAGGGCGTTCCAGGAGCGGCAGGGGGTCGACCGCGGCGCCGTGCACATACACCCCCCAGTGCACGTGCGCTCCGGTGGAGAAGCCCGAGCCGCCGATGCGGGCGACGGGGCTCGATGCCGCCACCGCGTCGCCCGCCCCGACCAGGGGCTCCCCTAGGTGGAACAGGGCGCTCATCAGCCCCTGGCCGTGGTCGATGACGACCGTCCCCCCTTGCACCGGATAGACCCCCGACAGGGCCACCACCCCTGAGTTGGGCGCCCGGACCTCGCTGCCGACCGGGGCCGCCACGTCGACGCCCTTGTGCCAGGCCCAAGGGCGGCCGTTGACCGTGCGCGGGTTGCCGTAGACGGCCGAGAGCCGGCCGACGGCCGGGAGGACGAAGAGGCCGCGCCAGAGCGCCCGCTCGGTGTCGACTGCGGCCACCGCGCGGATGCGGGCCACCGCGTCCCGCGCTCCCGGCCCGGCCGTCAGGCCCGCGCGCCGCCGCGTCATCTTCAGGCGCTGGAGCATCCAGGCGCGCGCCTCGACCGTGAGGGGCGTCTGCGCCTCGGCGTCCGCCCGGAGCAGGCGGGGGTCCCGGACCCGGACGGGGTCCGTGCCCGGGGACGCTTCGGCCGTCAGGCCGATGAGGGCGCGCAGGCCTCCGGTTCCGTCGCCGAAGAGAGGGTAGTCCCTGCCGCGGTAGCTCAGCGAGGCCTCGGAGGGGCGGGAGGCCCCGGTCACCGTCACGACCACGATGTCGCCCGGACGGGCGGGGGCGGGGGAGACCCGGACCTCGAGGGCGGGGGCGGGCAGGGCCAGGGCCAGCAGGAGGAGCGCCGCGCGCATCCCTCGAGGATACCACTTAGGCCCGTCGGGGTTGGTATAATCGGGCATGCTTCCAAACATCGGTTACGGCGAGCTCTTGATCATCCTGGTCGTCGCGCTCCTGCTCTTCGGGGCCGACCGCATCCCGGACGTGGCCAAATCCCTGGGCCGTTCGGTCAACGCCTTCAAGCAGGGCCTCAAAGAGGGGCTCGACGACAAGGACGAAAAGGGCGCCCCGAAGTCCGTCGAGTCGGACCAGGAAAAGAAATAAGGTGCCGGTCCACCTGAACAGCCGCGGCGAGGCCTTCATGGTGGATGTGGGGGGCAAGCCGGTGACCTCCCGCCGCGCGGTGGCGCGCGGGTCGGTGACGATGTCGGCGGCCGCCCGCAGGGCGCTCGCCGGCGGCCGCCTCAAGAAGGGCGACGCCCTCGCCGCCGCCCGGCTGGCCGGCATCATGGCGGCCAAGAGCGCCAGCGCGCTCATCCCGCTCTGCCATCCCATCCCCATCGACGCCGCCGAGGTGCGCCTGAAGCCGGGCGCGAAGGGCGTCGGCGTCGAGGCCGAGGTGAGGACCAGCTCTCGCACCGGGGTGGAGATGGAGGCGCTGGCGGCCGTCTCGGCGGCTTGCCTCACCCTCTACGACATGGTCAAGTCCGAGGACCGCGCGATGGTCATCGGCCCCATCTTCCTGTTCGAGAAGAGCGGCGGCCGTTCCGGGACCTACCGGCGCGCCGCGGCGCCCAGGTGAAGGTCCGCGTTCTGCTCTTCTCCGTCGCGCGCCGGCTGGTAGGATCCGCCGAGCTGCGCCTGGAGGCGCCCGCCGGCGCCCGGGTGCGGGACCTCCTGGGCGACCCGCGCCTGGCCCCGCTCGCCCCCCACCTGCCTTCGATGAGGTTCGCCCTCAACGAGGAGTTCGCCCCGGCCGACAGCGCCCTCCAGGACGGGGACGTGGTCGCGGTGATCCCGCCCGTGAGCGGAGGCTAGGCGGTGCCCGTCAGGCTGACAGGGGAGGCGCTCTCGCTCGACGCGGTCTACGCCGAGGTGCGCTCCGACGAGCGCGGCGGCGTGGTCGTCTTCTCCGGCGTCGTGCGCGCCAGCGAGGACGGGGCGGATATCTCGGCCATCGCCTACGAGGCCTACGAGCCGCTGGCCGCCAAGGAGCTCGCCCGCATCGTCGCCGCGGCCGAAGAGGAGCACGGCGCCGCCGTCGCCGTGCACCACCGCGTCGGTCGGGTTCCCGTCGGGGAGGCCAGCGTATTGGTGGCCGCCGCGGCCGCGCACCGCGGATCGGCGTTCTCGGCCTGCCGGCAGGTCATCGACCGCCTCAAGGAGACGGCCCCGATCTGGAAGGCGGAGTTCTCCTGATGCGCGTCGCCGTCCTGACCGTCAGCGACCGTTCGGCGCGGGGGGAGCGGGCCGACCTGGGCGGCCCCGCCGTCGCCGCGGCCGCCGAGGTGCGCGGCTGGACCGTCGTCGACCGGGCCGTCGTCGCCGACGAACGGGCGGCGGTCGCCGCGCGGTTGCGCGCCTGGTGCGACGGCCCTGGAGCGCCGGACCTGGTGCTGACGACGGGCGGCACGGGCTTCGGACCCAGGGACCTCACCCCCGAGGCGACCCGCGACGCCATCGAACGCGAGGCCCCCGGCCTGGCCGAGCGGATGCGGCGGGAAGGCGAGCGGACGGCCCCGACGGCCTCCCTCTCTCGCGGCGTCTGCGGCGCGAGAGGGCGCACCGTCATCCTGAACCTCCCGGGGAGCCCCAAGGGGGCGGTCCAGTCCCTCGGCACGGTCACGGACCTGCTCGAGCACGCCGTGGCGATGCTGTCCGGCGGAGACCACCCGGGATGACCCATCCTGACGAGGCGCTGCGCCTGGTCCTGGAGGCGGTCAGCCCTCTGGCGGCCGTCGTCGTGCCGCTCGGAGCCGCGCACGGCCTGGTCCTGGCGGAGGCCTTCTACGCTCCCGACGACCTGCCGCGCTTCGACGACTCGGCGATGGACGGCTGGGCGCTGCGCGCCGGCGACGCCCGGGCCGCAGGCGCCAGGCTCCCCGCAGGCGCCGCCGTGATGGCGGGGGACGTCCCGGCGCCCATCGCCCCGGGCGGCGCGGTGCGCGTGAGGACCGGGGCGCGCCTGCCGCAGGGGGCCGATTGCGTCGTTCCCAAGGAGCTGGCCCGCGAGGAGGGCGGGGCGGTGGTCTTCCCGGATCCTCCCGAGCCCGGGCAGCACGTCCGCCGCCGCGGTTCCGACTCCCGCCGCGGGGAGAGGCTCGTCGAGGCCGGCCGCGCCGTCGGGTCCTTCGAGACCGGGGTCTTCGCGTCCCACGGCGTCCGGGACATCCGCGTCATCCCCCGCCCGCGGGTGGGCGTCGTCACCTCCGGCGACGAGCTCCGGCGGCCGGGGCGGCCGCTCGGCCCTTCCGGGCGATGGGATTCCTCTTCGCCGGCGCTGTGCGCGGCCCTGCGCGGCTGGGGCTGCGTCCCCGTCCCGGTCGGGGCCGCCGCCGATGACAAGGACGACCTCGCGCTGCACCTGAGGACGGCCTTGTCGCGCTGCGACGCGGTCTTCGTGACGGGCGGGGTCTCGGTGGGCGACCGCGACCTCACGCGCCCCGTCCTGGCCTCGCTCGGGGCCCGCGAGGTCTTCTGGAGGACGGCCGTGAAGCCGGGCAAGCCCCTGCTCTTCGCGTCGGCGGGGGGGAAGCCCGTATGGGGCCTGCCGGGCAACCCCGTCTCGTCGCTCGTCACCGCCGAGGTGTTCGCCCGGCCGGCGCTCGAGCGGATGGCGGGCCTGCCCGAGCGGAAGGCCTTCCCGGAGGCGGGCCTGCTGGCCGCGGGCTTCGAGAAGCCGGCGGCCCTGCGCCAGTTCCTCTTCTGCGCAGCGGCGGGCTCGGGGAGGCCCGTGAGCCTGACCCCGCTGCTGCCCCAGCATTCCGGCCGCCTCTCGATGGGGGTCCGGGCGCGCGCCCTGGCCGTCCTGCCCGAGGGCCGGGAGTCATTCGCGGCGGGTACGGAGGTGGCGTTCCGGTGGCTGTAGAGCTCGAAGACAAGGAGATGACCCTCGTCGAGCACCTCGACGAGCTGCGCACGCGGCTCATCCGCGCGCTGCTGGCCGTCGCCGTCGGGACCGCGGCCGCCTGGTCCTGGTCGGGGGAGTTCCTCTCCTGGCTGGCGCGCCCGGCCGGAGGCCTCGTCTTCCTCGCGCCGACCGAGGCGTTCTTCACCCGCTTCAAGGTCGCGATGCTGGGCGGCTTCCTGCTGGCCCTGCCCGTCGTGCTGCACCAGGTCTGGGCCTTCACCGCGCGCGCCCTCGGCGAGAAGGTCCGCCGCTCCATCTCCCTGATCCTGCCCCTGTCCTACGTGCTCTTCCTGCTGGGCGTGGCCCTGGCGGTCGTCCTCGTCGTCCCCAACGCGATGCGCTTCCTGGTGGCGTACGGCTCGGCCGAGGTCAGGCCGCTGCTGAGCGTGGCGGCCTACATGGAGTTCGTGACGACGCTGGCGCTGGCCTTCGGCCTGGTCTTCCAGCTGCCGCTGGTGCTGCTGCTGCTCGAGCGCCTCGGCATCGTGACCAAGGAGCGCCTGGCCGCCAAGCGGCGGGCCGTCTATTTCGCGGGCTTCGTCTCGGCGGCCATGCTGACGCCCGGGCCGGACGTCATCAGCCAGGTGGCGCTGGCCGTCCCCATCGTCGTGCTCTTCGAGCTCTCCCTGCTCGCGATGCGCCGCTCGGTCTAGCCTTGGGAGAAGCCCTCCTCGAGGAACGAGGAGAGGAGCTTCCAGGAGCGGTGGTCCGCCCGCTCGTCGTAGGCGAACCCGCCGGACGGGTCGGAGCCGGCGTCCGGGTTGGTGAAGGCGTGCACGGCCCCGCCGTAATGGACGAACTGCCAGTCGGCCTTCGCGGCGCGCATCTCGTCCATGAAGGCGGCGACCTGGGCGGGCGGGACGAGCGGGTCGTCGGAACCGTGCAGGACCAGGACCCGGGCGCGCAGTTCGGTCGGCGGCCGCGGCCCGCCCATCTCCAGGATGCCGTGCAGAGAGGCGGCGCCCGAGATGTCGGCCCCGGAGCGGGCGAGCTCCAGGGCGACGAACCCTCCGAAGCAGTAGCCGATGGCGGTGACATGGGAGCCGTCGACGCGGCGGTGGTGGCGGAAGGCTTTGAGGGCGGCCTGGGCGCGCCGGCGCAGGGCCGCGCGGTCGGCGACCGCGGCTTCCATGAGCCGGGAGGCCTCGGCCTGGTCCGCCGCGACGCGCCCGTCCCCGTAGGGGTCCATCACGAGGGCGGTGTAGCCCAGGCGCGCCACCTGCATCGCCTTGCGGCGCGCGAGGCCGTCGGCTCCCCAGAACGTCGGCGCGATGAGGACGCCGGGGAGGCGGCCCGCCGAATGGACGTCGTAGACCAAGGTGCCCGCGCAGACCGTGTCCCCGTCTTTGTACTCGAAGGCCTCGAAATGGATTGCGCTCTGGGACTTGCTCATCCGCTTATCATAGAATAACGGCCGCATCCCCGACATGAGCCCCGCTCCCGACTGGAACCCGTTCCTCGTGTGCGCCGCATCGGAGCCCCCCGCTCCGATGCGTTCCCCGGCGACGCGCGAGGGCGTGGCCGACAGGCTGCGCGTCGCCGCTTTCGCGGAGCTGCAGGCCCGCGAGGCGTTCCTCTGGGCCTGCGCGGCGCTGCCCGACGCGCCGGAAGGCCTGCGCGCGCGCTGGGCCGGCCTGGCCGAGGAGGAGGACCGGCACCTGGGCTGGCTGCTGGGCCGGCTCGCGGCGCTGGGCTCGGCCCCGGGCGGGCGCAGGGTCTCCGCCCGGCTATGGGACGCCTTGACCGCCTGCCGGAGCGCCGAGGAGTTCGAGATCCTCATCGCCAAGGCGGAGGAGCGGGGACGTCAGGCGGGCGACAGGTTCCGGACCCTCCTGGCCCCCGTGGACCCCGAGAGCGCCGCGGTCTTCGGCCGGATCGCCGACGAAGAGGTCTCCCACGTGGCGCTGGCGCGCCTGCACTTCCCCGGCTCCGCGGCGGCGGCGGGCCTGCCGTGATCCTCAAGACCGCCCGCCTGGGGCATCCGGCCGTGCGCGGCGCCTGCGCGGCCGTCCCTCCCGAGGCTGTGCGCTCTCAGGCCTTCCAGCGCTTCCTCGACGACATGGCCGACACCATGCGGGAATACCAGGGCGTGGGGCTGGCGGCGAACCAGGTCCACGAAGGCCTGCGCGCCGCCGTCATCGAGGTCCGGGCCGAGGCGTCGCGCCTGCGCAGCGTCGACCCGGTCCCGTTGACCGTGCTGGTCAATCCCGAGATCGTCGAGCGTTCCTCCGAGCTCGTCGACGGCTACGAGGGCTGCCTGAGCGTGCCGGGCCTGCGCGGGACGGTCCCCCGGCACGCCTGGGTGCGGGTCCGGGCCCTGGGACGCGACGGCTCGGCGCTGGACCTGCGCGCGGAGGGCTTCTTCGCGCGCATCATCCAGCACGAGTGCGACCACCTCGACGGGAAGGTCTATATGGACCGGATGACGGACCTGTCGACGCTGTCCTTCACGGAAGAATTCGAGCGCTACGGCGCGCGCTGACGGAACGCCGTGAACCCGAGGCCGGCCAGCCCGGCCGCCCCCAGCGCCAGCGCCAGGACCGAGGCGGCGGAGCGCGGCCTGGGCGCGGGCTCCGGAAGGGGGGCTCCGGCGCGGGACGCGGCACGGTCGGTCCCCGTCCCCAGCCAGGCCAGGATGGCGTCGAAGTCCCCCGCCGACGCGTAGTCCCCCGCCAGGTCGAGGGGGCGGCCGCCCTCCCGCGCCACGGCTCCGACGAAGGTGACGCTCCCCGGGACCGCGTCGGGACAGGCGAACGGCCGCTCCAGCACGGTCCAGCCGTTGGCCAGCGGGTGGTCGATGACGTCGCCCCCCTTGCAGCGGCGGGCGGCGACCAGCAGCTCGGAGCGCCTCTGGATGGACGCCTCGGCCGCCTCCCGAGGGGAGTCCGCCAGCGGGGCTACCTTCGACTCCGAGACCCCGGCCCGCCAGGTGGCCATCGAGCCGACGACCCAGCCGTCGGCGTGCGGGGTCATGCGGCCCGCGGCGGGCGCGCCCAGGCGCACGGCGCCTTCGAAGTAGACCGCCTCCGCGACGGAGACCTCCGCGGCGCCCGTCCCCTCGGAGGGTCCCGGGGCGTCCGGCGGGGCCTCCCCCTGGCGGTGGAGCGAATCGAGCAGGCTCCGGGCCTCGCCGCCGGGGACGCCGCGGAACTCGAAGAGGTAGCGCACGCGGTCGACGGCGGCCGCGGCGAAGAGGCGGCCCGCTACGGGGCGGGAGGCCAGCGCGTAGGGCAGCCCCGCGGCGGAAACCGCCCGCTCGACGCCGGGGGGATGGGTGGGCACGACGGCCCGCGCGGCCCGGGTCACAAGCGCGGAGAGGTCGGCGTCGTCGGCCGCCGCTTCGGCGCTAAAGCGGGCCGCGCCCCGGCGCAGCGACAGCAGGGCGGGCGGCTCCGGGTGGCTGGTCTCCCAGCCCGGGGCCTCCTGCAGGGCCAGCACCCCGTCGGCGGTGCCGAAGCTGGCGGCGGCGTAGGCGCACGGCAGCAGCAAGACCATCAGCGGCAGGGCTGGCATGGGGGCCTATTGAGGATAGCCCGCGCGCCGCGGGCACGCCAGGGCGGGGAAGTTGGTGCGCTCACCAGGAATCGAACCTGGATCTTCAGCTCCGCAGTATAGCGGTGCCAGCCGCGCAGTGCTCCGTCGGAGAGCCTTCACCGGGAGGGCCCTTTGCCCGCCCAGTATAGCGATTTCATCCCGTATCGCCTGGCTCGTTCAAGCCCAAAGAACTGGCCCCCGGTGGCTCTCAGTCACCCGAAGGCGGCTGCACCAGGGGCCAGGAATTGGCTACGCCCGGGACTGGACTGAGAGCACCGGGATCATACCAGGGATGCTCCGGGCGTCAAGATGAGTGTAATACTACGCGCGCGTTCGGAGTGTGCTTCGTGCGGGGGATTCCCCTTCAGTCCGGATAGATGGCGTGCTCTCGGTCAATCCAAACGATATTGAAAATAGCGCGCGCATCAAAGAAGCCGACAATTCTGCATTCGTCGAATGCCTTGAATTGAAATGGGACGAACTCGGAAAAAATAGGCGGTAGCTTGCCGATG
The DNA here is from genome assembly GCA_016218495.1 of Elusimicrobiota bacterium. Taxonomy (GTDB): domain Bacteria; phylum Elusimicrobiota; class Elusimicrobia; order UBA1565; family UBA1565; genus SCTT01. Next base: position 7,703 of record JACRDU010000150.1, on the reverse strand, counting down.
TGCTGAGGGTGGGAGCGTTTGGTTTCGCTAATCTCGTGAGCTCGAAACTGAGTCCCGCTCTGTTTTATCCTTTCCCACTCCATCTGGCTTATCTGCCGCAATTGCTTTGTCAGGCGGCGCCATTCCTCGGTATCTCTGATTGCGTGGACACCGAAACGGTTGTGGTCGTGATCCAGGTAGCGAAACGAAAAAATCGGGTGGAGTTTATTAATTGGGACAGACCCAGTTGCCAGCTTTGAGGACGGAGGGGCGGATTCGCTTGCTGTAAAATGGCGTTTGGATTTCCCCACTACTGGTGCTTCCGCCGACGATAGAGGTCCAAGTAGAAGGTCTTCATGTCTGACGTCCTAATTTCCATGTTCGCCCCTTGGGTGTGGGCCTTCATCCACGGAGTCTCAGAGTGGCTCATGTTCACTAATTCGTGTGCGGAAAACTTTATGAACATCGCATAGAATTCTTTCAGATATGAGAGTTGTTCTCGGGTGAAGTGTTTTTCCTCATCGCCTTTAGATTTATATGCGATGGCCCCGGCGCGGAATTCTCGAAGATCCCGATAGACTGACGGGATTACGGGGCCAAGGTCCCATGCCTGGATGGGGTCCGGGAAAAGCGGCTTGTTATAGTTGACGAGGTGCCACGCCTGAGCGTAGTAGAGGAGCTTCTGCATCTTGAGGTTCGTGATGAGGTCCCCATCGCGGTTCGCCCAAGACATGAACAGCTTAGTAACTTCTTTCGCAGTCGCCATGCAATTAGCCCTGGGGCGAGACCTCAGGGGAGCCCTGAAGGGTGGAGGGGGAGCAGGCCTCGCGCGCCATGTGACGTGACGCATTATAGCCCTGCAAGCTCTCGGCCTCAAGGACTTTGTGGTCACAGTATTAATACGCGCGAACCCCTGAATTGGTTCCATGCCGGGATGGCCTTGTCCCCTTTTCCAGACGGGCGATGCGAGGCGCCCTGTCTCGCTCCCGGGCGCGATAACGAAGCTGGAGGCCATCATGCAGCGGGCCACGGAGACCCGCGAGCGTGTCTTCTTCGAGTGGACGAACCTCGGGGCACAAGCAATCATGGACAGGCTTGGGGTTCTAGCCTAAACTATCCCTGTATGGATCTCCCGCCCGCGGATGGCAATCCCGAATCGGACGACTCGGAGGCCAAGTCTTCGAGCGGTTCTGCACCGGCGGAGACTACGGCCCCGAACACGACTGGGCAGCGGACCCTCTCGGGCGTTCCCTTCTCGAAGGTGGGTCCGGAGTTCTACAAGAAGTATGGTGGCAAGGCGTTCCTGCTCCGGCCGGTCTCGTCCATCCCGACGAAGACGCCCCAGAAGCTGCCCGCGAAGGGTCCCGAGAATCCTGCCCCGACCGACAAGAAGGAGTAGCCTGCGCCGTGGCCCCGGCGCCCAGAGCTCTCGCTAACAGCTGAACTTCTTAATCACCTGTTCCGCGTTTTCCTGATTCAGGCCGAACCGCCTCATGACTTCGCGCACCAGCGGGTCTTCTGACGAGCGCTTCGACTCCTTCGGCTTCCGTTGGGTGAGCAGTAATTCAATCTTGTCTTTGTCGGCGTAGATTTCAGCTCTTATGACTTCGGACCCGTCCAGGAATTCCAGGACAATCTTCCCCGTGTTGACCCTGAGCCCTGTCAGGCGGATATTTTTGTCTCGGGCGAGCTTGGCGAGGTGGACAGATGCGGAGAAACCAGACTTCTTCAAGATTGGCCCCTTCGCGGGTCTCAATGGCTACTCCGGCGATTCGGCCATATTAACACTTGGCGCTCTGCGATAGGGACTTGGAGGAGGGGGGGCAGATTCGCACGGGATCTCTGCCGGGCGCAATGACGAAGGTGGAGACGAAGGGCAAGACGTTCTCCGCCTCATCCGTCTTCACGGAGACAACCTGAAGCAACAGCGCGGGGCAGCGGGTGCAGCCCTTGAAGTAGTGCCATGGGGGCCCCGATGTCGACGAGCGGGAACGGATTGCCTTGAAGCTGTGCGGCGTGCCGGGTGGGCAAATGTGAATTCCGTCGGTGTCGCTCATGAGGCCTCCGCGGCGCGGGCTCCGAATTCCCGTAGGAATCCGGCCCGAAGGTCTGATGCATCCCGGCCGACTGATACGCCCAAGGCGAGCCGGCCAAAGCGGACATCCTGCGGCGCTGGGATGGGCCGCCCACGATAGAAGACCAGGGGAGCCATCGCGGGAGAAAGCAGGAATTGCGCCGCCCGTGCTTCTGCGGTCCGTTTCAGGTCGCTCAGGCTCACTGGCGTTTGTAGAGTGTCGAGGCTGCAGCCCCGCCAAGCGGTCCGGCGTAGATGGTCCCCAATGCCCCGAGCCCGCCGCTAATCAGGCTGGACTTGAGAGAGTCGGAGCCCTGGCGGCGGGCAAGGGCGTCCTGCAAGGACTGGGAGCGGTCCATGAGTTGGAGCTGGCGCTGGAAGTCCTCCTCTCGCCGGCGGTCCTCGATGCCGGTGCGGGCTTGGTCCAAGGCAAAGTCGCCATAGACCCCGGCCTCGGCCTCCGAGAACCCCCGCTCGAGCGTCTCGGCCGGGATAAAGCGGGCCCCGGAGGTCCTGACCCGGCGCGTGGCCTCCGCCAGGACGTTGCGCTGCCTGGCCTGGCCGGAGCGCAGTCGAGCAAGAGCCGACTGGATCGGGGCAGAGTAGTCGTCAGTGGGGCTGTAACCGAAGTCGTTGCTTGGCATGTCTCATTCTCCTTGCCGGCCCGGAACTGCGCTCCTAGGGCCATTCGCGTTCGCCGCAGGGGCCTTCCTGTCGGCGGCTCCCCGCATCAGTGCACGGTCTCCCCGCGCCGCATCATTCCGGCTTTGTCTGTGAGCCGGACAAGGCCTCCGCATTCGGCATCGTTCTCTATGGCGACAATGAATTCCTTGCTGTGCTTCCCGGCGAATTCGAGCAGCTTAATCAATGCCTCGAGCTCGTAGCCGTCGAGCATCAAGGCTAGAGACTCGTCAGCCTTGTTCATGGGTGGCCTTGTCGATGCCCTCATGCGGAGTCTCGGCCTCGATGCGTCGGACTTCTGCCGCTATGGCCTCTGCGGCCTTGAGCAGGGGCCCCGCCTTGTCAGCCACCAGGGTCAAGCCGCGCCGCGTGGGCTTCCACTGCCCGTCCTCGGTCGGGTAGTAGGCCCGGAGCTCGATGAGCAGCCGTCCCTTAAACTCCTTCACGACGGCGCGCACGCGCTCTCGGGCGTTCTTCTCGAATTCATGGACGATGAGGTCTTCCATTCCCGCTCCCTGTCTTTCCGGACAATGCCCGACCATTCCCTGGGGTATGCCCCACGGCCCGCGTCTGCTGCCCGCTGCCGAACCCGACATGGCTGCCGCCCTGGTCCGCGGTTCAGTGCCCGACTGCCCTGCACACTGCCGCGCATTTAACGGCACGTCTGCCCTGATTACCCCGTTCGCTCGGTCGCCGTCGACGCGTTGCTCGAGTCTTTTGCCATTGTCGGTAATGCGGCCACTGCACACTCTCGTAGGGGTGGCTTCTCCCAGACCCGGGCTACTGACGACATGGGGCGGCGAACGCCGGGGCGCCGCGAATGGAAACGAAAATGGGTCATGCGCTGAGGGGCGCTCCGCTGAAAAGGTCGAGCTGATCGTCGGGGCGGTCGGGGAGCTCGGCGGCGTCGTAGTGGCATTCATGGGCACACCACTTCTGACCGAAGCCGCAATCAAAGGTCTCGGCGACATCGAGAAAGCGGTCCAGAGGGATGCGAAACTCACGGCCAAGCTGCGAATCGTCGAAGACGATTTCCTTGATGCCGGCGCGCTGCATGGTTCGGAGGACGTGGTCGTCGACCGAGTAGCCGCGCTTCTTCCAAAAGAAGTGACGCCCACGCTTGACCCTGAGGCGCGCCGTTTCCCCGTCGATGTGACCGACGGACCTCCCGTTGAGGAGCCTGAGCTGGGCATTCTCGGATTCATCTGCTAATCTATTCATGTTCGTTGTCCCTTCACCCGCGCGGGAATCCTGCCCAGGATCGCGCGGGTGAATTGTTTTAGTGCGGCTTCGCCCCTCTCGGCTCAGAGCCTGCCTTCGCCGCGGCAACGGCCGACGACGCCCGTGATTCCATGCGATTGACGGTGAGCAACCAGCCGTCCGTGATGGCGCGGACACGAATGTCTCCACGGCGCTCCCATTCCGCAAGGATGGCGGGCTCGATGTTTAGGCTTCTTCCAGCCTGGGTGAGCACATGCTTCATGCCCATAGTTTGATGGAAAATCCCGGAGGATGCGACGGGGAGTATTTCCAGCCCTCCGACGAGAATTAGGAGCGAAACGACAACGAAAAGGGCATCCGTAATTTCGCGCGGGATGTCAGCGCGTCGGGAGCATCACGGCTGGGGCGGGACGGGGAAGCTCGGCCGCTATCGCGGGCAGAGAATCGTATGGAGACGGTTGCGGACGGATAGGTCCATCTCGCATGACGTGATGAGCCTGGCGGCGAGCGTGGCGGGCTTGATGGAGCGTAGCGTCGGAGATCCTTTCAATGCGCTTTTTATTGTCGGCCAGTAGCGTCTGCTGGAGAGCGGATTCCGGGCTCGCTGGAGGCGCTTAAGGATCCATCGGCAGGAAGACTCAAGCGGCTCGATTCCATCCGTCCTGCGCCGATTGTAGAACGCGTTCGCCGTCTCTCTGATTTCCCGGGTGAGGGCTCTGTGTAAAGCGCGCATCGCGTCGGTGTAGGCTCTCTCGGCGAGGACTATCTTGGCCTCGCGCAGGAGCTTGCTAACGGCCACCGCATCCTCTGCGGACCACCCGACCGGCCTGCTTGGAGTCCGGCCAATGCCCCGCTGGTCCTTGGCAGTCAACATTGCCTCGGCCTTCTGGCGGAAGGCGCTGGGCCTTCCCTGCGCGTGCCGGGCGCGCGCAGCGTTCAGTAGGGCGCGATTAAGGGCGTCAATGATTGGGGAGTGATTCCCCGCGGGCTGGCGCTTCATCGTCTACTCATCGACATTGTATCATCGCCCTGTTGACCACTCCACCAGAGAACGGCCGTCGTGGCGTGCTGCATTGGCTTAAAGAGGGGCTGGCATATCTGGGCTACCTGGTCATTCTCTGCGCGCTGTTCACCGTCTGGGAGCATCGCCTCGAATTCTGGGAACGCTTGAAGGATTTGCTGATGATTGTGGGGGCTGCTGGGGGGGTCATACTCGTCTCTGGGGTCGTCCTCGCCGGCGGATATTTCATGGTGGTCTTCGGTTTGCGATGGGTCCGCGAACTGGCCGCTGGAAAAAAGTTCTAAAAACAGTCGCAGTGAATCAGTTGATTGGGCATGGGAGTCCCACGACGGGGCCCCATGCTCGAAATAGACCCGGTAGCCGTCGGCCGAGAATAATTTCTGAGGCAGAAGACCGTCCACCCCCGACTCTTTCCTGTTCCCTGACCTCCGAATCTGCCCCACATACGTTATGTCTTATCCCCTACCCCAAAGCCGCCAGTGAGCTCTCGGCCGTAGCCGGGGTCAATCAGGGGGCGCGGCAGGGCGCGCCTCTCAGGATGAAAATGGGGCCCGTCCCCCGCCAGAGGGACGGCCCAAAGCATAGCGCGCTATCGGTCGCGTGCACCCTCCAATTCCCGCACGGCCTAGCCTTCTCTCCAGTGCCCCACAACGACGCCCACGGCGTGAGCCTGCTGGTCCCTGCTGCGTCCCCGTTCGAGGCAGGAATCGGCCTTCGGTTCGACGGCGTAGCGCGTTCCCCTCTTGGTGACCAAGAGATGACCTTCATCAGCCCCCAGCGTGGAGTCCACTAGGAGCCGGTTGGGGATGGGCCCCTGGTCTCCAAGGTCCAACGACAACCGGACGTCGTGGCCGGCCTCGAGCTCGAACACCTGCCCGAACCTCCGGCTGCCGAAGTCAGGCCCATACTGACCGGGCGCGGAGTTCACCTGGACGAGCGGCCTCAGGCTGACTCCCTGAAGCGACGTGGGGCGCGTGGTGGCGGTGCTCATGCGGCCTCCATGGCGGCCTTCTTGGGCTTGCCGCAGAATGGGCAGAACTGCACCGCCCAGTCCATGCGTTCCCAGGCCGCGCCGTGCAGTTCGTGCCCCGCCTTCCCGATGGTCCCCATATCCCAGAATACCGACTTGTCTCCAGGGTCTGCCGAGGCCACGACGCCCCGCTCCTTGCTGTTGATGCCCGCCCTCAGCACCACGCGCCATTGAGGACAACACGTGTCTTCGAGCGCCGCGGGTTTGGGTCTCGCGGAACGACCATTCGTCTGTTTCTCCATGACTCCTCTTTGTCTCACTTCAACCTCACCCGCCTCCGTTCGCCGGGGAGCGGGCCCATCTTGTCCAAAGGGCTGGCCGAGCGGTGGCGCGCAATCGCCTCGTCGTCGGTCATGTTCACATAGTTGCGGACCATTTCGAGGGAGGAATGGCCGAGCAGTTTCTGCAGGCTCATGGCGTCCCCGCCGTTCTTGAGGAACGCCAGCGCGAAGAAGTGGCGCAGGGCGTGGGGGGAGAGGCGCGGGGCGGCGATGCCGGCGCGCTTCGAATAGACCTTCATGCGCTGCCTGAAGTTGTCCCGGCGCATCCGGTCCCCGTAGCGGTTGACCCACAGCGGGTCCTTCGCCTCGGCGGCGCCCCGGCGCTGGATCCAGGCCGTCAGGGCCTTGCGCGCCACCTGGCCGAAGGCCACGCGCCGCTCCTTGCCGCCCTTGCCGAGCACCACGGCGCTGCCTGAGGCCCACTCCAGGTCCCCCAGGCGCAGGGAGAGGGCTTCGCTGATGCGCAGGCCGGTGTCGGCCAGGAACAGCATGAGGGCGTGGTCGCGCTGGCCCAGCACGTCCTCGGTGTCGATGGCATCGAGCAGGAGCTTCAGCTGCTCCTCGGTGACGGGCTTGGCGAAACGGCGCTCCCGCCGCGGCCGCTCGACCTTCGTCATGGGGTCCACCAGCACCAGGCCGTCTCGGTGGAGGAAGGCCCAGAAGGTGCGCATGATGCGGTAGACGCAGTCCACCGTCGTGGGCTTGTTGCCGCGCGCCCTGCGGGCCTCCAGGTGGCCCCGGAGGTGCGCCGGCGCGGTCTGGGCCGGCAGGAGGGCTCCCTGGGCCTCCAGGAAGGCCCGCATGCCTCCCAGGTGCCAGGTGTAGAGCGCCAGCGTCCCCTTGGCCACGTTCTGGGAACGGCAGCGCAGCAGGAACAGCCGCAGGGCGGTGTCCCAGGTCAGAGCTTCCGGCTTCAGCGCGACGATGCCCGGCACGTCCATGGTCCCCTCCCGGGCGGGAACGAGGCTAGCAGTCTCGGGCCCTTAGGGGGCCCTGTGACCGTTCCTCGACGACAGGGAGGCTATGCGGTTCTCAGACGGAAGTTGGTGCGCTCACCAGGAATCGAACCTGGATCTTCAGCTCCGCAGGCTGACGCTCGATCCATTGAGCTATGAGCGCGTGAAGGGGCGGCGTCCGGCGAGGGGTGATTATAGCATTAAGCATCGGGGCGGCGGGAAATGTTAGAGTAGGCGCCATGACCCTGAGAACGCTCTGCGCCGTCTTTTCCGTCGGTCTCGCCGTCCCGGCCCTCGCGGCCGACGACGCGGCCCTCGCCGACCATCTGCGGGAATCCTACAACGTGCCGTCCGCGATCGAAGTCTCGTTCTCGTCGCCTTCGGAGGCCGGGGTCCCGGGCTTCAAGAAGCGCGCGGTCACCTTCGCCCGCGGCGAGAACTCCTCGTCGGAGACCCTGTG
>JACRDU010000007.1 GCA_016218495.1 Elusimicrobiota bacterium | reverse complement strand
CGCGCTTCCGCCGCTGCCGCCAAGCGTCGCCCGCGTTCGTTCAACGCGGGCAGCAGTGCCGCGAATTTTCGCTTGAGCGTGTCCACTCATGGAGTATACCCGTTCTACCTAAGCGTGTCAGTTATTATTTAACAGTTCCTAAGGGCGGATGGGCGACTTCCTTCCGCAGAATCCCCGAGGCCATGTCCGCCTATATCCCGGCCGGAGCCTGCCTGATGATCGTCCTCCTGCTCGGGATGGGTCACCTCTATCATTGGGCCCATCATGGCGCGGCGGATAATGACGCGATTCTCCGGGCAAAGGCGTTCTATCTAAACCCGTCGGCGTTCGCCTGGCGGCTGGTTGCTATCTTGGGGTGCTGGGTGATCTTCCCGCGTCTAATTCGGAGGAACTCGGTCGCTCAGGACCGGGACGGAGCCGTCCGCTGGACTCATGACAACGTGGCCGTATCCGCGGCTTTCCTGGCGGTGTTCGCAATTTCCTTCACTGTGGCAAGCGTGGACTGGATCATGTCGCTCGAGCCGCATTGGTACAGCACGATTTTCGCATGGTATTTGTTCTCCGGCCTCTTTGTCGGCGGTCTGGCCGCTATCGCCCTGCTGCTCATCCTCCTGAAACGGCGCGGGGAGTTCCAAGAGTTGCGTCCGGGACATCTGCACGACCTTGGACGCCTCATCTTCGCCTTCAGCGTCTTCTGGGCCTACATGTGGTTCTCGCAATTCCTGCTGATATGGTATTCGAACATCCCCGAAGAGACCATCTATTTCGCCGTCCGCTACCGGGGAGGGTGGGGAAGCCTGTTCTGGGTCAATCTGGCGGTCAACCTCCTGCTGCCGTTCGGCCTGCTGTTGAGAGCGGGTGACAAACGAACCGAAGGACGCCTCCTGGCCGCTTGCGGGATAATACTGGCGGGGCGCTGGCTGGACCTCTTCGTCATGATCATGCCGTCGGTGATGCCTGGCGGGCCGAGGGTCTCGTGGCCCGAAGCGACGGTATTCCTCGGCGTCGGTTCTCTGTTCCTCATCCTGTTCGAGCGGGCCCTCCGGAGCGCCTCGCTGGTCCCACAGAAGGATCCCTACTTGTCCGAGAGCTTGGGCCACCACACCTAGCATCGTCCCGCGCCCGGCCCGCGGGGGCTTGACGGCGGCCTTGACGAGTCAACGGTACGCGCTTATCATCGGCGTGTATGGCTGGCTCCCGCCGAGGCCGCTTCTGCGCGTCCGTCGCCGTCTTGGCCATTTCCGCCCTCTGCGCCGGACCGGACGCGACGGGAGAAGGGCTCGGATATTGGAGCACCGGGCGGGAATGCGCGAGCTACGAGGTGCTGGCCGCCAAGATGTCCGAGTCCGGACGCGGCGGAGCCGAGCAGGAGATCCGGGCATGCCTCTCCTGTCATGACGGGGCCCTGGCCGTCGATGTCGCCGCTTCGTCCGGGCATTCCTCCGACTGGCGCGGGCGCCGTTTGGATGTGGGAAGAGGGGAGAACCATCCCGTCGGCATCGACTACCTCGATGCGATGCGCAGGCGCCCCGCCGAATTCAAGGAAGTCTCGGAGGGCGGTGCCGTCGAGCTGCATGCGAACTTCGTCACCTGCCTGTCGTGCCATTCTTTGCGAGACAATTCCCGCCCGGGCCGTCCGTATTCTCAGAGGTCGCTCTGCCTCGAGTGCCACAGGAAGTAGACGCCCCCTCCCGGCCCGGCAATAGCGTCTGACAGCCAGCCCTTACGCCTGTGGGCTTAGCCATCCATCGTCGGGACCGTCGGCCTCCTCTCATGCTAAAATCCGGGTCGCCATGACGAAAGAGAACAAGCCGCGCAAGCCGGGCCTGACCGCAGACGAGATGGGCCGTCAGCAGAAGGAGATCTCCGTTTCGGAATTCTTCACCAAGAACCGCCACCTGCTCGGCTTCGACAACCCGCGCAAGGCCCTGCTGACGGCGGTGAAGGAGGCCGTGGACAACGCCCTCGACGCTTCCGAGGAGGCGGGCCTGCTGCCCGACATCGTCCTGAGGCTGGAGCCCACGGGCGAGGGCGCGAACCCCGCGCCGCCCGCCAGCCAGGCCACGCGCTTCCGCGTCACGGTGGTGGACCACGGCCCCGGCATCGTCCGCCAGCAGATCCCGCGCATCTTCGCCAAGCTCCTGTACGGCTCGAAGTTCCACCGCCTGCGCATGAGCCGCGGCCAGCAGGGCATCGGCATCTCGGCGGCCGGCATGTACGGCCAGCTCACCACCGGGAAGCCCGTCACCATCATCTCCCGCACCGGCGCCGACTCCCCGGCCCACTACTTCGAGGTGCAGATCGACACCAAGAAGAACGAGCCTCTCATCCTGGAGAAGAAGCAAATCGAGTGGGAGAAGCACCGCGGCACCCAGGTCTCCATCGAGCTCGAGGGCCGCTACCAGAAGGGGCGCGCCTCGGTCGACGAGTACATGGAGCTGACCGCCATCGCCAACCCGCACGCCACCTTCACCTACCACGCCCCCGACGGGGAGACCAAGGTGTACGCCCGCACCATCGACGAGCTCCCCGCCGCGCCCAAGGAGATCAAGCCCCATCCCTACGGCATCGAGCTGGGCATGCTCCTCAAGATGCTCCAGGACACGAAGAGCCACTGGGTCTCCGGGTTCCTGTCGACCGACTTCAGCCGCGTCTCGGCCCAGACGGCCGAGGAGATCTGCAAGGGCGCCGGCATCACCTCCCACAAGCGGCCGCGAGACATCGTCGGCGCCGAAGGGGAGCGCCTCTTCAAGGCCCTGCAGGGCACGAAGCTCATGGCGCCGCCCACGAACTGCCTCTCCCCCATCGGCGAGCAGGCCATCCTGGCGGGGCTCTATAAGCAGATCAAGGGCGAGTTCTATACCGCCGTCACCCGCCCCCCGTCCGTCTATCGCGGCAATCCCTTCGTCATCGAGGTGGGCCTGGCATACGGCAAGCACCCCGAGCTCCAGGCGGCCCAGCCGCTCGTGAAAAAACCCCTCGCCGAGGGCGAGGTCCACGAAGGGGAAGACGACAACGAGCTGGCCCGCGTCATCCGATTCGCCAACCGCGTCCCGCTGGTATACCAGCAGTCGGCGTGCGCGACCTTCAAGGCGGTCTTGGACACGACCTGGAAGAACTACGGCGTCTCCCAGTCCCGCGGCGCGCCCCCGGCCGGTCCGATGGCCGTCATGGTCCACATGGCCTCGGTCTGGGTCCCTTTCACCAGCGAATCGAAGGAGGCCATCGCCGACTACGACGAAATCCGCAAGGAGATCACCCTCGCCCTGCGCGAGGCGGGGCGGCGCCTGGGCGTGTTCCTCAAGCGCCGCGAGCGCGCGGCGGGCGAACACCGCCGGCGCAACATCTTCGAGCTCTATATCGACGAGGTCGTCGCGGCCTGCAAGAGCCTCAAGGGCGGGAAGCTCTCCGAGGCCAAGCTCAAGGCCCAGCTGCTCGAAATCGCCAAGAAGAAGACGGGGGGGGAGAAGACCGACGAGCTCCTGGACAAGAAGGCCGGCCCGCACGGCCTGCCCAACTCCATCATCGTGACGGCGGAGGGCGTGGAAGGGGCCGTCCCGGTCTCCCTGTCCGAACCTGGAGCCCTCGAAGCGCCCGGGCCCGCCGAGGCCCCGGCTCCCGAGCCGGAAACCGAGGGGCCGGAGAAGAAGGCAAAGCCGGCCAAGAAGGCCAAGCCCGTGAAGAAGACCAAGCCGGCGAAGAAGGCGAAACCAGCCAAGAAGAAGCCCGCCAAGAAGAAGGGGAAGAGGTAGCCATGGCGAAGACCACAGCGGTCGAGAAGAAGCTGGCGGGCTTGGCCGACATCGTCATCGCCGCCGCCAACAAGAAGCGGGACCCCGCCATCAAGATCCCGGTGCGCTCGCTCTCGAACGTGCGCTTCAACGAGAGGAAGGGCATCATCGAGATGGGCTCGAACACCCAGGACCGCACCTTCTTCAACGTGGCGATGGCCAAGAAGTTCATGCAGACGATGCTGGTGGCCGACGCGCTCTCCGAGCTGCAGAAGGCCGAGCTCACGACCAGCCTGCGCGAGATCTACTACCGCACCAAGCACACGATGGCGGACTCCCACGAGAACACCTTCGACACGCAGGACGAGTCCGATCCCATCATTGAGGACCTGGAGGTCGGCCTCGAAGCGCTGCGCGAGGAGCTGCATGTGCGCGCCGAGAACGGCGGCACCGTCATCGGGCCGCTGGTGCTCGAAGACGACGGCGACCGGGTGGACTGCGCGAAGCTCGGCAAGGGCGGCTACTCGGTGCCTTCCATCGTCGAGGAGGAGTACGTCAGCATCAAGAAGTGCACGGCGGACTTCGTGCTCCTGGTCGAGAAGGGGACGCAGTGGAACCGCCTGGCCGAGGACAAGTTCTGGAAGAAGTACAACTGCGTCCTGATGACCGGCAACGGCCAGCCGCCGCGCGGCATCCGGCGGCTGACCCGGCGCCTGCACGAGGAGAAGAAGCTCCCTGTCTATGTCCTGGTCGACAACGACCCCTGGGGCTACTACATCTACTCGGTGGTCAAGCAGGGCTCGATCAACCTGGCCTTCGAATCCAAGCGCATGGCCATCCCGGACGCCAAGTTCATCGGCCTCTCCAGCGCCGACCCGGAGCGCTACGGCCTGCCCCGCAACGTGGGCATCAAGCTCAACGACAAGGACATCTCCAGGGCCAAGGAGCTGATGAACTACCCCTGGTTCCAGAAGAAGGAGTGGCAGGGCGAGGTCAAGCGCATGCTCTCCAGCGGGCTCAAGTACGAGCTCGACGCCCTGGCGAACAAGGATTTCCAGTACCTGACCAAGACCTATCTCCCCAAGAAGCTCAAGGACAAGGACTGGCTGGACTGACCGCCGCGCGCAAGGCAAGCCTCTGGGCGCCCGTCGCGCTCTGGTGCGGCGTCATCTTCGCCTTCTCCGAGAAGACGGGCTCTCCGGGCATTACGCCGGGGCTGCCCGACTTCCTTTTGCGCAAAGGGGCGCATCTCTTCGAGTATGCCGTGCTCTGGGCGCTGACGGAGAGGGCGTTGGGCGGCGGCGGGGCTAGGGGGGCGGGGTGGAAGGCCCTTCTCTTCTGCGTCTCTTACGGCGCCAGCGACGAATGGCACCAGAGCTTCGTGCCTTTCCGCGAGGGGCGGGTAACGGATGTCTTGATAGACGGCGCCGGAGCGGGGGCCGCCTGGCTGGTGCGGCGGCTCAGGAACCCTTCTTCGGGCTCATGAGCCAGCCCGCCAGAAGGAACAGCGCCACCGAAGCCAACGCCTTGGGGTAGCCCAAGGATTGCGCGCCGTAGACCAGCTGCGTCACGTCGGACGAGAAGGCGTAGTTCCACAGCCAGCGGTAGGCCAGCGCCACCAGGAAGAACCAGCCCATCGACAAGGCCAGCACGGCGGCGACGCCCAAGGCACCGAGCGCGCCGAGCGCCCCCAGCATCCCGAACAGGGCCCACGGCGAGCCTACGCTGCGGAAGGTGAAGCGGGGACCTTCGCGGCCGACGACTTCGGGCTCGACGGGTTCTTCGTCCATAAGACCCATTCTACCTCAATCCCCGCGGGCTCCTCTCCGGGAACCGCCTCTTGAGAAAGATCGCGTCAAGGGGCGAGAGCACCCAGAGCAGGTCTGCGCGGTTTGGCGCGGGCGGATCGAAGCTGTTCGTCATGCTCGGGACCCCGGCGGCCGCGCCCGCGTCGTCGAGGGAGAGCGGGCGGCCGCGCCCGTCGAAGAAGAGCGGGGTCTTCCACAGCGCGTCGCGCAGACGCTCCCGGGCGTCGACGGCGCGTGAGCGCAGCGTTCGTTCCGCGGCGCCCCGCAGGAACAGGGTCATGCGCGCCGTCTCGACGACCCTGCGCTTGTCGCCTGAACGGGCACCGCGGGTCTCGATGCCGACGCCGAGCAGTTCGAGGAGGCGGCTCCCCTCATCGCCCCGTATGAGGCCCATCGCCTCCACCCATTCCTTGCGTGCGCGCCTGTCCTTGACCAGCCAGGCCCCGGCCAGCTTCATGGCCCGGGCATGGTGCTCGAGGAGCTCAAGCATGAAGCGTCCAGCGGCGCGATTGCCGAGACCCACGGCCCCGTTGAGCGCCATGTCGCGCACAGGGGAGTCTAGGGAAGCGTCGAGCTCCAGGTCCGGCTCCTCCACCGTGACCTCGACCGGCAGGGGAACCTCGGGGAGGTCCATGAGCGCCACGCGCGTTCCCAGGACGGCGATGTGGACCTTGGCCTGGTCTTCGGCCAGGCGGCAGAAGGTCCGGCGGCCATCCTGCATCCGGAATCGTCCTTCGCGGGGCTTGCGCTTCTCCCACGGGACCTGTTTGCGGGAGAACCCCTGTTCGGTGAAGGATATGGAGAAGGAGGCGGCATCCCCTTTGTGAAGCATCGTGCTGAGCCATCCGACCTGGGGGGCGACCAGGGGCCAGAAGGTCGGATGGAGGCTGTCCCCTTCCATGCTCTTGAAGAGGCTCCAGGAAGCGGTTATCACCGTCTCCCCGTCAATGCCGGGCGGGACCGGCTCCGCTTGGCCTTCGGGCCCATAGCGGAACGCGGCGCGGGCCCCCCCCTGCCCGGAGGCGGCGGTGATGGTCACTCCCGGGAGGCTGCTGTGCAGAACCGACCAGGTGAACCACCGTAGGACGGGGTCGTCCGTGCCTCCCGCCAGACGGCCGAACGGCTCGCGCAGGGTGTCCGGGGGGATCGGATCCCCGTCGAAGCGCACCGTCAGCCGTCGCAGCGTCTTCGTAAAAGAAAGGCGGCTGGCCCCGCAGGCGGAAGCTAGGCGGATGAGCAGGGTCGGCCGCCAGAAGTCCCTGGGGAGCTGGCGTTGTCGCAAGGAAGCGATGGCCCGTGCGGCATCGACCTTGAAGGACCCGCTGCCGACCAGCCTCCCGCCGTCTTCGGCCATCCCCCGAGGATAACAGATGTTGTAAAAGGATGCGATGAACGGCTTTTACGACGAGGCGGCCGTCTACGACCTACTGCACGCACGGGACACGGAGGCCGAGCTCGACGCGGTGCTGGCCCTGCACGCGCGCTTCGGAAACGGAGGGCGCCGCGTCCTCGAGCCTGCCTGCGGGACGGGACGCTATCTGGCCGCGTTGGCCGCGCGCGGCTTCGCGGCCGCCGGCTACGACCTCAACCCCAGGGCCCTGGCCTTCGCGCGGCGGCGGCTCGAGGGGCTCGGAGTGCGCCTGACCAAGGCCGGCATGACCTCCTTCATCGAAGCGGGGGCCTACGACCTGGCGTTTTCGACCCTGTCGAGCTTCCGGCATCTGCTCACGCAGCAAGACGCGCTGCGGCACCTTCGTCTGACGGCGCGCAGCCTGGCGCCGGGCGGGGTCTATGTCATCGGGCTGGACCTGGCCGACTACGCCTCCGCCCAAGACGACGAGGAGACCTGGGAGGCCGCGGACAAGGGGATGAGTGTCCGGCATGTGGCGCTTTCTCTGGCCCCGGACGCGCGGCGGCGCCGGGAGCGCATCATCAATTTCGTGACCGTCGCGGAGGGGGGGCGGGAACGGCTCGTCGAGTCATCCTACGACCTGCGCAGCTACGACCGCGGGCAGTGGGAGAGCCTGATCGCGGCCTCGGCGTTGCGAATCCTGGGTTCGGAGCGCGCCTTGGGCGGTGAATCGTTCGTCCTGGGAGCGCGCTAGCTGCGGTAGCCGGACTCGGGCTCGTCGTGCGGCGCCGGCTCGGGCGGGGCTCCGTCCTGGAACCAGGGGACTTCAAGCATGCTCCCCCAAGGGAAGGAAGGGCCGAAGAGGGACGCGATGACGTGTCGGCGGAGGATCATGTCCGTTCGACACCAGCATGCCCCCGCGAGTTCCCGCGCGCCTGGGGCAGGGGACCCTGCGCCGCCGGTCCATTGAGCCTAAGCCCGTATAGGCTAACAGAGCCCCCGGACCTAGGTCCCGCGCCCCATCCACCCGGCCTGCGAGCCGGATAAACTCCGGGCATGAGCCTTCCTATTAAGAAGACCGTCGCCGCGGCACTTTCGCTGTCCCTCATCCTGTCCGCCCTCCCCGGGGAGGCTCTGGCTCAGATGGTCGCCGGGCGGGCCGTATCCGTGCCGGTCGTCCCCAATCTCGCGGCGCCTGCGGCGCCGACCTTGGTCTCCCCGTCGCTGTCCCTGCAGCCTTCGCTGCCCGTCGCCGCCGCTCCTGCGCTCGCCTCCGTCGTCCCGAGCGCCCTGCCCACGGCGCCCAAGGCCTTCGCCGCCGCCTCTCCTTTGGCCCAGGCCGCGCCTGCGGCGTCCGCCCAGGCCGCCGCTCAAGCGGCGCCGGCCGGTCAGGACCGTTCCGTGATGGGGACCCTGCGAGCGGCTGTGTCGGGGTTGGCGAAAGCCGCCGGGTTGTCCGGGCCCGGGCTCAAGACCGAGGCCGGCCGTTTCTTCGAGGGCCCCTCGCGCTTCTTCGGCGGAGGCGTCCCGGCGGCGGCCAACGGCGTGGACAACCCCGGAGGGCGAGGCCTCGTCCCGTACGGCCCTACTCCCGAGCAGGAGCGCCAGCTGGAGGGCATCATCCGGACCTCGATGAATGCCGGGCAGGTCCTCAAGCCCCTTGAGGCGGCCGCCCTCGGCAAGCGCATGGGGATGGGGCAGGACGCCGCCCTGAAGGCCCTCTCCAACATGGCGGACCGCGGCCTCCTGGCGGCCTACGGAAACGCCCAATTCTCCGTCGTGCTCTGGCACCCCTCTGAAAGGGCCGGGGACCCATCCTTCGAGGGAGCCTTGGCCCACGCCCGCACCGGCGTCGAGTTCGTGAACCGCGACGGCTTCCGCGACCATGCCAAGGCCATCCACAGCTTCGACGAGGCCGCCGCCCGCTTCAAGTCGCTGGAGGGCCGCGCGGCCCAGGAGAACCGCCGTCTGGTAGAGGTCCTGCGCGCCAACGCCTCCCTGGAGCTGATGCGGGACGTGACCAAGGACCTCGAGTCCCAATTGACCACCCGGGCCGAAGAGGCGCGGGTCGCTCAGACGCTGGCCGTGGTGCGGCGCGTCTCGTCCTGGCTCGGCACGGCGGCGATGGCCCCGGGCGCGCTTCCCGCCATCGACGCGGCGCTGGCCGGCGACCTCAAGAGGCTGGCCGACGCCGTCGACCCCGCCAGGCGCGAGACCGGGTCCGACGGCGAGGCCGTGGCCGCCGGGGTCAGGACCATGCAGGCCGTCATCGCCAGCCTGCAGCGCTCCGTATCCCCGAAGCCGGCGGCGGTGCCGGCGAAGACGGCCGCCGACGCGGCCGTCGAAGCCAAGGCGCGGGAATCAGGCTTCCCGCTCATCGCCAAAGACGACAAGAAGTACGAGAACCTGAACAAATACGGCTCGAACCTGACGGCGAAGGCGGTGGAGGGCAAGCTCACGCCGATGATAGGTCGCAAGGCGGAGCTGCGGCAGATGGTGAAGACCCTGATGCGG
>JACRDU010000148.1 GCA_016218495.1 Elusimicrobiota bacterium | reverse complement strand
GGAGCGTTGTTGTATCATCACACTGACGCCGGCGTAGCTCAACGGTAGAGCACCTGTTTTGTAAACAGGCGGTTGCAGGTTCGATTCCTGTCGCCGGCTAGGTTCTCATGACTCCCTTGAAGACAGCGTCCCTCGCCCTCCTGTTCTCCGTCTCCGCCCTGGCGGGGCAAGACGACGCCGCCATGGTGCGGGCGCTCCTGCCGTCCGTGCGCGCCCAGGAGGCGGACCTGTCCCTCCGCCCCGACAGGGCGACGGCTCCGTTCGCCGTTCCCGCCGTCGAAGAGCTGCTCAGGGCCCCGCTGTTCGTCCCGGAGATGGCGGGGGCCGAGCACGACACGGCCTCGGCGAGCCTGTCCGACGCCCTGCGCTCGGCGGCAAGCTCGGCAGGCATGACGGTTTCCGTGTCCGCGCCGTCGAAGGTCAAAGAATCGAACCCTCCGGCGTCCATCAAGGATCCCGCGCTGCGGCGCGCCCTCAAGCGCCTCGCCGAGGCCGCCGGGCTGGCCAAGGCGCTGCTCGACGCGGCTTCTTCCGGCCTGACGCCCGAGGAGCGCGAGCAGCTGGCCAGCACCGTGGGCGCGATGGCGCGCTCCGAAGCCCCGCCGTCGCCTCCCGAGGCCGCCTTCGCCCTCGCCGCGCGCTTCGACGCGGCCGCCGTTGCCGAGGCCGCCGCCGGGCTCTCGCAGGCGGCGCAGGCCGCCCTGCCGGAGCTCGAGAACGCGGCCGTCCGGGGCTCGTTCAAGGGGCGCATCCGATGGAAGTCCCCGGCGGGAGCCGTGCTCCTGTCCGGGGCGGGGGACCACCTCTATGGCGAGGCGGACCTGGAGGGCGCGGCGGTCGTCATCGACCTCGGAGGGCGGAGCCGCTACACGGCGTCTCCGGCGGCCGCCGGTCCGGGAGAGGTGCGCCTCGTCGTGGACCTGAGCCCGGAGCTCAGCGTCGAATCGTCCCTGGGGGGCGTCGGCGCCGGGACCTTCGGCATCGGGCTCTTCATCGCCCCGGCCGGCGGGTCGAAGAGCATCCATATGGAAGACGGGTCGCTGGGGGCGGGGCTCTTCGGGGCCGGCGGGGCGTTCGTCGCGGGCCCGCTGGTCGCGAACACGGGGCGCTTCTCGATGGGCGCGGCCGCGTTCGGCGTCGGGGCCTTCGTGCTGAAGGGGGACCGCGCCCGGCTCCTCTCCGACCTGGGCTCCCAAGGCTACGGCTTCAGCGGGGGCGGCGCGCTCTTCGCCCTGCGCGGGGACGGCGCCCGCGTCGAATGCGGGCTGCGCCGTCCGGACGGGCGTGAGGCCCTGGCCTTCCTGAGCCTCTGCCAGGGCGTCGGCTACGGACCGCGCGCCTTCGCCGCCGGAGGCGTCGGCACGGCCATGGTGCTGGGCTCGACCAACAGCTTCCGCGCGGGATACATGGCGCAGGGGATGGGCTACTGGCACGCCTTGGGGCGCATGTTCGTGCGCGGAGACGCGAACCAGCTACAGGGCCGCCGCTACGCGCAGGGAGCGGGGGTCCACACCGCGCTGGGCTTGCTGTCCATCGAGGGCCGGAGCAACCGGACGAGGGTGTGGGGCGTGGGCCCGGCTTTCGGCTGGGATTACGGGGCGGGCTGGTTGGGCGTCCATGGCGACGACAACGAATTCGCCTCGGAATGGGCCTCGGCCCGCGGGGACGTCAACGGGCACGGGTTCGTCGCCGTCGTCGGGGACCGGAACACGCTGGCGTTGGCCGGAGCCGCCGCCGGGGCCCTGCGGCGCAACGCGCCGAGCTACGGCCTCGCGGCCGCTCTCGGCGCGGGGAACCGGCTCAAGACCCCGGACCCGGACCCGTGGGGCGCTCAGGCCGGCTTCGAGCTCGACGGGACATTGGAGGCGCCGCCGGCGGTCTGGCCCGAGCCGGTGCGGGGACCATTCGAGGAGGCCGATTCCCGCCGCGTGCTCAAGGCCGTCCTCAGGGCGGAGGCCTTGCCGGCCCGTGAGCGGCTGGCGGCGTGGCTGGAGGTCCTGGCCGACGCGGGCCTTGAGTCGCGGGTCCCTCTGACGCTGGCCGAGCGCGTCCTCTCGGACCGGGAGGAGGCTCCGGTCCTGCTCCCCGTTCTCGTCACGCCGGAGCGCTTCGACGAGCTAGTCTGGGCCCGGCTGCTCCTCTCCGGGGGCGGACGGCGGGGCGGCCGGGCCGCGGCGGCGGAGGCCTCCGCGGCCAAGGGCGAGCGCCGTGTCGTCCTGGCCGGCCTGCTTTCGGTCTTCGGCAGCGACGCCGCGGAGGCGGCGCGCGGCCTGCTCATGGACCCGGATTGGAGGGTGCGCCGGGCCGCCGCCCACTCGATGGGGCGGCTCCTCTCCAGGGAGACCGGGGAGGAGCCGGGACGGCTCACGCTCCTCGCCGCCGCCGAGCAATCCTGCGGGAAGGCCCCCGAGGAGCCGCTGTTCGCGGCGTTCGGGGCACAGTCTCTGGGCGCCTATCTGCAGGTCCTTTCGGTCGACCCCGGGCTGCCCCGGAGCGCCTTGGTCTCCGTGTTCCAGGCGGCTCAGGGGCAGGTCCTGGACCGCCTCCCTCCGGGGCATGGGGCGGCGAGGGCCTTCGCCGCCGCCCTCGCGGAGCGAGGTCCGGAGTCCTGCGCCGCCTACGCGCGCTCGCGCGCGGCGGGCGAGGCCCTCATCGCCGCGGCGGCGGAATCCGCCCGGGGCCTGCTTTCGGACAGAGAGCCCGAGGTGGTCCAGGCGGCGGTGACGGCGCTGGCCCAGATGGGGCGCGCCGAGGATGCGCGCGTCCTGGCGGGGGAGCTCGGGCATCCCTCCTCGCTCGTGAGGGAAGCAGCCGCGGCGGGGCTCGGGCGCATGGGCGCGGCGGGCGCCGACGCCGTGCGGGAGGCCCTGGCATCTCCCTCGGCCGCCGTGCGCAGGCTGGGCGCTCTGTCCGCCGCCCAGTCTTCGGACGCGGCGGTCGCGGATTCCATCTCCGCGGCGTTCAAGGACCCGGATTCATCCGTCAGAGCGGCGGCCGTGGCGGGGCTCTTCGTGATGCAGGAGCCGCTCAAGCCGCGGCGGACGGCCTTCCTCGAGCAGCTAAAGGCGCTGGCGGCCGGGGACGACGACGCCGGGGTCCGGGCCGCGGCCGAGCGCGCCGTCGCCGTCTTCGGCGGCTCCTAATCGGCGCGCCTGAGGCCGAAGCGCGAGACCAGGACGTCGGCGAGGCCGCCCGCCGTCCAGCCCGCCAGCCAGAAGAGGAGGAACGCCTTCACGAACAGGGGGGCGTTCCCGAAGACCTGGCCTAGGGCGGAGGCTTCTCCCGCCGACCAGCCCCCGAGCCAGACCAAGAGGAACGCCGAAACGAACCAGACGGGGCGTGTCGGGATGGCCACCCGCGGGCCGTCCGGGCCGGCGTCCAGGGCCCAGTCGCCGCGCGGAGCGAAAGCGGTCTTCGACATGGCCTCATTCTAGCTTGGCCGGAGGGTCCGCAAAGAGGTAATTTACCGCCATGAGACTGGCGCTCCTGCTCTGCCTCGCCCTGCGCTGCGTCCCCGCCGCCGCCCAGGACGCCCCGCCGAAGAAATGGAGGGACACGGCCGAGCTCTCCATCGTCAGCACCAACGGCAACAGCCGCACCACGACGACCTCGGCCAAGGACCTGTTCACCTATGATTGGGCCAGCACCAAGCTCGAGCTCGAGGGCGGAGGGCTGGGGGCCAAGAGCAAGGGCCAGGTCACCGACGAGCGCTACAACGCCTCGGAGAAGGTTTCCCAGAAGGTCTCGGAATTCAACTACGTCTTCGAGCGCTTCGGCTGGGACAAAAACCGCTTCATCGGCGTCGCGAACCGCTACGACACGGGCCTGGGCGTGGGGCGCGAGGTCATCGTCTCGCCGCGCCATGACCTGCGCGCGGAGCTGGGCGGCGGCTACATCAACGAAGAGCGCACCCGGGGGGCCAAGAGGGTGAGCTTCGGTTCCGGGCGGGCCTACTCGAAATATGAGTTCACCATCAGCCCGACTGCGAAGGCCTCGCAGGACGGGGAATACCTGCACAACTTCGCCTTCGCCGACGACTACCGAATCCGGACCGAGACGGCCCTGCAGGCCTCCATCAACGCGTACTTCTCGATCAAGGTCTCGTATCTGTGGACCCGCGTCGGGAAGCCCCCGCCCGGCTTCATCCGCGACGACACGACGACGGCCGTCGCCCTGATCGCCAGTTTCTGAGCCTAAGGGAGCGGCCGCTGCGCGATGCGCGCGCGCAGGTAGTCGACGAAGGCGGCGCCGTCCTTGGGCGTGCGCATCGCCACGAAGATGGTGTCGTCGCCGGCCACCGTCCCTACCACGCCTGAGGGGCTGACCACGTCGAGGGCCCGGGCCACGCCCTGGGCCGTGCCCGGGTCGCAGCGCAGGACGACGAGGTTGGGCCCCGCCGATTCCGCGCTCCTGAGCCAGGTGCGCAGCGGCAGCTCGGGGTCGGCCGCGCCGGAGCCGGCCGCCGCGGTCCGGTAGGTCCCGCCCGCCTTCACCAGGCCCAGCTCGACGATGTCGCGCGACACCGAGACCTGCGTGGCGCGGATGCCGCGCTTGGCCAGGGCCTTCACGATGTCGCCCTGTGTGGAGAGCTCTCCTTCGGCCACGAGCTCGAGGACGGCCTTCTGGCGCTCGTGCTTGGAATCCATGCGACCATCATACCAGACGCCTGCCGCCTGAGCAGTTGACATATGCCGTGCCATATGTATAATTATCCACTCTTATGAATAAACAGTCAACAGCCGGGTCCAAGCCGCTCGTCGTCCTCGCCTTCTCCGGAGGGCTCGACACCACCTTCTGCCTGAAGTGGCTTGAGGAGCAGGGGAACCGCGTCGTCACCGCCACGGTCGACACCGGCGGGTTCGGCCCCGGCGAGCTCAAGGCCATCGAATCGCGCGCGCTTGCCCTCGGCGCCGAGTCGCACCACACCCTCGACGCCAAGGCCGAGCTGTTCTCGCGCTTCGTCACCTTCCTCATAAAGGGGAACGTGCTGCGCGGCCGGGTCTACCCGCTGTCGGTCTCGGCCGAGCGCGTATTGCAGGCCGAGCTGGTGGCCAAGCTCGCCGCGGGCCTCGGGGCTCAGGGCGTGGCCCACGGTTCGACCGGGGCCGGCAACGACCAGGTGCGCTTCGACGGGGCGTTCCGGGCCCTGGCCCCCGCCCTGGGCGTCCACGCCCCGGTCCGCGCGCTGGGCTGGTCGCGCGAGCAGGAGCTCGCCTGGCTCGCCGAGCGCGGCGTCAGCGTCCCCTCCAAGACCGTCGCCTATTCGGTCAACACCGGCCTGTGGGGGACGACGGTGGGCGGGCGCGAGACCCACGACCCGTGGACGGCCGTCCCGGACGCCGCGTTCCCGGCGCCGGCAGAGGGCCTCAAGGCCGAGCCGCTCGAGGTCGTGGTCGGCTTCGAAGCGGGGACCCCGGTGGCGCTCGACGACAAGCCGCTGTCCGGCGTCGCCCTGGTCGGGGCGCTGCACGCGGCGGGACGCGCGTTCGGGCTCGGGCGGGGCGTGCACCTGGGCGACACCATCCTCGGCATCAAGGGCCGCATCGGCTTCGAGGCCCCGGCGCCGCTCATGCTCATCGCCGCCCACCAGGAGCTCGAGAAGCTCGTCCTCACGCGCTGGCAGGGCTTCTGGAAGAACCACCTGGCCGACTTCTACGGGCAGATGCTCCACGAGGGGCTCTACTATGACCCGGTGATGCGCGACATCGAGGCCATGGTCGACTCCAGCCAGGCCAAGGTCACCGGCGAGGCGCGCCTACGCCTGCTGCCCGGCCGCTTCGAGGTGACCGGCGTGCGCAGCCCCAACAGCCTGATGGCCGCCCAGGCCGCGGCCTACGGGGAGACCACGAAGCTCTGGGACGGGGCGGAGGCGGCGGGGTTCTCCAAGCTCCACGCGCTGCCGATGCAACTCGCCCTATTGGCCGGGGGGAAACCATGAAGGTCGTCTTCGACAAGATCGCC
Source organism: Elusimicrobiota bacterium (assembly GCA_016218495.1). Classification (GTDB taxonomy): domain Bacteria; phylum Elusimicrobiota; class Elusimicrobia; order UBA1565; family UBA1565; genus SCTT01. The sequence goes on along the minus strand of JACRDU010000148.1, from coordinate 40,732 downwards.
TCGACCACCAAGAACGCCAAGGTCGCCCGCGAGGCCCTGCTCTCCCCCGAGATCCCGGCCCAGGAGGGCATCGTCGTCGCCGTGCGTGTCATCGGCACCAAGAGCACCTACAACTCCGTGGAGGACCTGCACGGGCGCATGACCCCCCTCAACGACGGCGACATCCTGGCCGGCGTGCTCGGCTCGCGCCGGGCGCTGCGCGGCTACGCCGGCGTCGTGCCCGACAGGGTCCATGTCGGCGACAAGCTCGACATCCTCAACCTCGGGGGCGTCATCGGCCGCTGCACGGCCGGGAACCCCGAGCTCGGCAAGCCGCTCCAGGCGGAGGTGCTCGGCGTCGTGCTGAGCTTCCCGTACCTCGGCGAGCGCACCGGCGTGCCGGCCACCATCCGCGACAACGCCGTGCCGTGGGCCGATACCCTCGACCCCTCGGCCCCCATCGTGTATGTGGCGGGCTCCTGCATGCAGGCCGGCAAGACCTCGGCCTGCTGCGAGATCATCCGCGTCCTCTCCCGGCGCGGCCGCAAGGTGGCGGCCGCCAAGCTCACCGGCGTCTCTCTGCTGCGCGACACTTTGGGCATGAACGACCGCGGCGCCGCGCTGAGCCTGAGCTTCACCGACGCCGGCTGCGCCTCGACCTCCGAGGCGGTGGCGGTCCGGGTCTCCAAGGGCCTCATCAACGCCCTCAACAAGGAGAAGCCGGACTGCCTGGTCGTGGAGCTCGGGGACGGCATCATGGGCGAGTACGGGGTCCAGGCCATCCTGCAGGACAAGGAGCTGATGGCGGCCGGGACGGCGCACGTGCTCTGCGCCACCGACCCGGTGGCGGCCTGGGGCTGCGCCGAGCTCTACAAGAACCACTTCAAGCTGCCGGTGCACGTGATCTCGGGGCCGGCCACGGACAACGCCGTGGGCAAGGACTTCGTGGAGGGCCGCATCGGCGTCCCGGCCCTGAACGCCCGGCTCGACCCGGAGGCGCTCGGCGCCGCGGTCGAGGACCTGCTCTGGCCGGCGGTGGTGGCGTGACGAAGCTGCGCGTCGGCGTGGCCGGGGCGGCGGGGTTCACGGGCGGCGAGCTGGTGCGCATCCTGCTCCAGCACCCGCGCTTCGAACTGGTCCAGGCCGCGTCGAACTCGCACGCCGGCGAGCCGCTGCACTCGGCCCATCCCCACCTGCGCGGGCTGAGCGCGCTGAGCTTCCTGCCGGCCGCCGAGCCGGAGGGGCTGGACGCCTTGTTCTTGGCCGGCGGGCACGGCGAGGCCATGGAGCTGGCGCCGGCGCTGCTGCAGAAGGCCCCGGGCCTAAAGCTGGTCGACCTGTCGGGGGACTTCCGCCTGAGGGACGCCGCCCTCTATCCGCTGTGGTACGGGCGCAGGCACGCGGCGCCCGCCCTGCTCGGGCGCTTCGCCTACGGCCTCCCGGAGCTCGACGCCGCCGCCGTCCGCGGCGCGGGGCTCGTCTCCAACCCGGGCTGCATCGCCACGGCCGCGGCGCTCAGCCTCGGGCCCCTGGCCAAGGCCGGCGTGAAGGCCACGGCCGCGGTCACCGCCATCACCGGCTCGTCGGGCTCCGGCGTGAAGCCGTCGGCGACGACCCACCATCCGCTGCGTGAGGGAAATGTGCGCGCCTACAAGCCGCTCTCGCACCAGCACGCGCCCGAGGTCGAGCAGCTGCTCGGCCGGCTCGGCGGAGAGATCGGCCTGGCGCTGACGGCCGTCTCCGGCCCGTTCGTGCGGGGGATATACTCGGTCACCAACCTCGAGCTCTCCTCGGATTGGACCGATGCCAGGCTCCGGTCCGCCTTCGAGGATGCCTATGAGGGAGCCGCGTTCGTGCGGCTGCTCGATGCCCCGCCCGAGCTCAACGCCGTCACCGGCTCGAACCACTGCGACATCCATGTGCGCATGGAGGGCCGCCGCGCCGTCGTCATCGCCGCCCTCGACAACCTGGTCAAGGGCGCCGCGGGCCAGGCCGTGCAGAACCTCAATCTCATGCTGGGTTTCGACGAGGCGGAAGGACTCCGCTTCCCGGGGATATATCCGTGAAAACAGAGATGATGTCGCATGAAGACCGGTTCGTGCTGCCGACCTACGGGCGCTTCCCGTTCGTGCTCAAGGGCGGCAAGGGCCACTTCGTCTTCGACGAGGACGGCGGGCGCTACCTCGACCTCTACGGCGGACACGCCGTGGCGCTCTTGGGCCATTGCCCGAAGCCGGTGGTCGACGCCGTGCGCGGCCAGGCCGATACCCTGCTCTTCTACTCGAACCTCGTCTACTCCCAGGTCCGCTCCCGCGCCGCCGAAGCCCTGGTGCGGTTCTGCCGCCGCCCGGGCGCGCAGGTGTTCTTCTGCAACTCGGGCACCGAGGCCAACGAGGCGGCGATGCGCGTGGCCCGGCTCGTCACGGGACGGCCTAAGGTCGTGTCGACCTACGGCTCCTTCCACGGCCGCACCGCCGGTTCGCTGGCCGCCACCGGCATCGCCAAGTACAAGCACGCCATGACCGGGGCCGCCTCCGACACCGTCCATGTACGCTTCGGCGACCTCAAGGCCGCCAAGGCCGCCCTGACCAAGGAGGCGGCCGCCTTCATCCTGGAGCCGGTGCAGAGCATGTCCGGCGTCATCATGCCGCCCAAAGGCTACCTCAAGGGCCTCGAGAAGCTCTGCCGCAAGGCGGGGGCCGTGCTCATCTTCGACGAGGTGCAGACCGGCCTCGGACGCCTGGGGGCCCCGACGGCGGCCCAGGCCTTCCACGCCGCGCCGGGCATCCAGACCTTCGCCAAGGCGCTGGCCTCGGGCGTCCCCTGCGGAGCCATCGTCATCGCTCCGGAGCTGGTGCGCAAGCTGGAACCGGGGGCGCTGGGCTCGACATTCGGCGGAGGGCCGCTGGCGGCCGCCGCCGTCGAGGCGACCGTGAAGACCCTCCTCAAGGGCCGCCTGTGGACCCAGGCCAGGCGCCTCGAGGCCCTGTTCCGCGAGCGCCTCAAGTCGCCGTTCCTCAAGGAAATCCGGGGCAAGGGCCTGCTGCTGGGGCTCGTCCTCGACCGGCCGGCGCGCGAGCTCAGGGACCATCTCCTCGAGCGGCGCATCCTCACCGGCCTCTCCGAGGACCCCAATGTGCTGCGCCTCCTGCCTCCCCTGACTTTGGGCGAGGCCGAGGTCGACGAGCTGGCGGCCGCCGTGAAGAGCTTCAAGTGACGGCCGTCAGCGCCCCCGCCCGGCCCAGGGACTTCGTCGACCTCCGTGACTGGGGGGCGGAGGCGGCGCTGGAACTGACCCAGCTTGCGCTCCAGCTCAAGCGCCGCCCGCTGCGCAGCCGGCCCCTCGAGGGCCGCTCCGTCGGGCTCTGCTTCATGAACCCCTCGCTGAGGACCCAGGCCTCCTTTCAGGTGGCCGCCTCCTCGCTGGGAGCCCATCCCGTGACCCTGCACTTCGGCAACGGGACATGGAACATGGAGTGGCGCGAGGGCGCCGTCATGGACGGGGCGGCGTCGGAGCACCTCAAGGAATCCGTGGCCGTCCTCGCCCGCTACTGCGACCTCCTGGCGCTCCGGGCCTTCCCTGCCGGGACGGTCTGGGCCGAGGACAAGGCCGAGCCGTGGCTGAGCGCCTTCCGCAGGGCCTCGACCGTCCCGGTGGTGAGCCTCGAGTCGGCGATGGGGCATCCCTGCCAGGGGCTGGCCGACCTGATGACCCTTCAGGAGAAGGCCGCCGGGGCGGGCAGGAAGTTCGTGCTGGCCTGGGCGCCGCACATCAAGGCCTTGCCGCTGGCCGTCCCGCATTCCGCCGCGCAGGCCGCCGTCATCGCCGGGATGGACCTGACCATCTGCAGGCCTGCCGGCTACGACCTCGACCCGGAAGTGATGTCCTGGTGCCGGGCCGAGGCGGCCCGCCAGGGCCGCACGGTCACCGTCACAGACGACCAGGCGTCGGCCTTCGAAGGGGCCGGCGTCGTCTACGCCAAGTCCTGGGGTTCGTTGGAGTCATATGGGACCCCGCCGCCGCAGGACGGCGCGTTCCGCGACCAATGGCGCATCGGCGCCGCCAAGATGGCGCGGACCGATTCGGCCGTTCTCATGCACTGCCTGCCGGTCCGGCGCAACCTCGTCGTCGACGACGCCGTGCTGGATTCGCCGGCCTCGGTGGTCATCGACCAGGCCGAGAACCGGCTGCATACCGCGAAGGCCCTGCTTTTGACGCTCCTTGGAGGAAGACAATGACCGACCAGCCCGTGACGCTCTACCAGGCGATGCCCTATCTGCGCCTCTATAAAGGAAAGACCTTCGTCGTGAAGGCCGGCGGGGCCGTGCTGTCGCGCCCCGACCTGCGCCAGGGCCTGGCCGCCGACGTAGCCTGCCTGCACCACTTCGGCATCCGCGTCGTGCTGGTCCACGGCGGCGGGCCGCAGGCCACCAGCCTCTCGAAGGCGCTGGGCCTGGAGCCCAAGCTGGTGGCCGGACGCCGGGTGACCGACGCGGCTACCCTCGAGGTCGTCAAGATGACCTGCGGCGGCAGCGTCAACATGGACCTGGTGGCCGCGCTGCGCGGCCAGGGCGTAAAGGCGCTGGGGCTCTCCGGCGTGGACGCCGGCCTCGTCGTGGCGCGCCGGCGCGGCCCGATGCGCGTGGCGCCCGAAGCGGGCGCCGAGCCCGTCGAGGTCGACTACGGCCTGGTGGGCGACGTCGAGACGGTGGACTGCCCGCTGCTGGAGGGGATGCTGGCGCAGGGCCTGCTGCCCGTGGTGGCCCCGCTGGTGGCCGACGCGCAAGGGCAGGTCCTCAACCTCAACGCCGACACCCTGGCCTCGGCCGTGGCCCAGGCCCTCAGGGCTGAGAAGCTCATCGTCATGACCGACACCGACGGCCTGCTGCGGGACGCCTCCGATCCGCGGACTTTGGTCAGCCACGCCGACGCCGCCGAGGTCCTGGACCTGTGCGGCGACGGCTCGGTCCGGGGCGGGATGCTCCCGAAGGTCCAGGCCTGCGTGGCGGCCCTGCGCGGAGGGGTGCGGCGGACCCATGTAATCAGCGGGCTGCGCCGCTCGGGCCTCCTGCTCGAGGTCTTCACGAACGCCGGCTGCGGGACGATGATCGTCGAGAGCCGCGAGAGCGAGGCGTACCGGGCGGAGCTGTCCAAGGAGCCCGTGCCGGCGTGAGCTGCGACGCCGTCTCCCTGCTGCGCCGCCTCGTCGCCACCCCTTCCGAGTCCGGGAAGGAGGAGGCCGCGGCGTCGCTCTTGGAGGCGGAGCTCAAGGCGCTGGGCTGGGCCCCGGAGCGGGTGGGGCGCAGCGTCTATGCCGTGCTGGGTTCGGGGGGGCCGACCTTGCTGCTCAGCTCCCACCTCGACACCGTCCCGGTGGGAGAAGGCTGGACCGTGCCGGCCCTCGAGGGCCTGCTCAAGGACGGACGGGTCTACGGGCGCGGGTCCAACGACGCGAAGGGCTGTCTGAGCGCGATGGTCCTGGGCGCGGCCGCCGCCTTCGGCAAGGGCGCGCCGAAGGGCACCGTCGTGCTGTCCGCCTCCTGCGAAGAGGAGACCACCAACAGCGGCATCGCCGAGGTCCTGCCCCACCTGCCCAAGCCCGACGCCGCCGTCATCGGCGAGCCGACGGGCCTCGCGCCCGCTGTGGCGCAGAAGGGCCTGCTCATCCTCGAGGTCACCGCCCGGGGCCGCGCGGCCCACGCCGCCTGGGGCGGGGGGGAGAACGCCGTATCCAAGGCGGCGCGGGACGTCCTGGCCCTTGAGGGCATCACCTTCGACCGCTCCCATCCCGCGCTGGGCCTGCCCAGCCTGCAGGTCACCCAGATCCACGGCGGGGAGCGCCACAACGTCATCCCCGACCGCTGCAAGCTCGTCGTCGACATCCGCACCACGCCGGCCTACGCCCCCGAGGAGCTCGTCGGCCTGGTCAAAGGCCGCGTAGAAGGGACCGTCTCGGTGCGCTCGCAGAGGCTCACGGCCGTCGACACCGCGCCCTCACATCCCGTCGTGCTGGCCGCCGTGGCGGCGGGCGGCCGGGAGCCGTTCGGCTCACCCACCGTCTCGGACTGGGCCTATTTGAAGGGACTCCCCGCCGTGAAGGTCGGCCCCGGCGATTCCCGGCGCTCCCACACGCCTGACGAATACCTGGAGGTGTCCGAACTTCTCGAAGGCGTCGGCTTCTATGAGAGGCTCATCAGGGGATATTTCGAGCTGGCGGGGGCGGCGTGAGCAAGCTCTGGCAGGTGAACGGGCAGACCCTCGACGAGGCGGTTCAGCGCTTCACGGTGGGGGAAGACCCGGTCCTCGACAGGCGGCTGCTGCCCTACGAGGTGTACGGCACCCTGGCGCACGCGAAAGGCCTGGTCAAGCTGGGGCTGCTGACCCCGGCGGAGTGGAAGGCCATCCGCGCCGAGCTCAAGAGGCTCCTGGCGGACGGCTCCTTCAGAATCCTCCCCGAGCAGGAGGACATCCACACCGCCGTCGAGCAGCGCTTGACGGAGTCCCTGGGGGACCTGGGCAAGCGCGTCCACGCCGGGCGCTCGCGAAACGACCAGGTGCAGACCGACCTGCGCCTCTACATCCTCGACCGGCTCCTGGACCTCCATGCCGCCGCGGCGGAGGCGGCCTCGGCCTGGAACGCATTCGCGAAGAAGAACGCCGGCGTGCTGATGCCGGGCTACACCCATCTGCAGCGCGCCATGCCGACGACGCTGGGGCATTGGGCGGGCAGCCACGCCGAGGCCTTGCTCGACGCCGCCCGCACCCTGCGCCACGCCTATGCCGAGGCCGACGCCTGCCCTCTGGGCAGCGCGGCGGGCTACGGCGTGCCGCTCAAGCTCGACCGGAAGCTGACGGCGCGCCTGCTCGGGTTCTCGCGCGTGCAGCGCAACACCCTGCGGGTCCAGACCTGCCGCCCGCGCCTGGACGCGGCCGTCATCTCGGCACTGGCCCTGACGGCCAAGGACCTGGGCGTGCTGGCCGGGGACCTGTGCCTCTTCGCCACCGCCGAATTCGGCTTCGTGAAGCTGCGCCCCGAGTTCACCACGGGCTCCTCCATCATGCCCCAGAAGCGCAACCCCGACGTGGCCGAGCTCCTGCGGGCCCGCGCCGCGCAGTTCCCCGGCTGGCTGTCCCAGGCCTTCACGGCCGGGCCCTCCACCTCGGGCTACCACCGCGACTTCCAGCTGGCCAAGGCCCCGCTCTTCGCCGCCCTCGACGCGGCGGCCTCCATGCTCGACATGACCCAGCGCCTGGCCGGCGCCCTCGTCGTCGACGCCGCGCGCTGCCGCGCCGCGGTGACCGGCGACCTGATGGCCACGCACCGGGCCCTGGACATGGTCAAGAAGGGCGTGCCCTTCCGCGAGGCCTACCGGCGCGTGGCCGAAGGGGCGCGCAAGGACGGGCAGGGCCGGGCGGCCGCCGTGGAGCTGCCGGAGTACCTGGGCTCGCCCGGCAAGCCCGGCTTCGCCGAGAACGCGCGCGAGGCCGGGGCAGAGGCGTCCTGGAACGCCGCGCGTGCGAAGGCCCTGCGCGGGGCCTGGCGGGCTCTGCTGGGCTAGCCTTCAATTCCTCCGCCGCTTAGGGTACACTCCGCCCATGGACTTCCCCGACTGGGCGCGGCGGCTGGCCAAGGACCCCGGGGCCCTGAGCGCCGTAGACGAGCTGGTCCCCGGAAAGCTCTCGGCCGCGGTCTTCTCCCATAAGCTCCCCATCGACGGCGAATCCCGAGCCTGCCGCACCTACATCAGCCACGGGCTCTCCGCCCACAGGCAGAAAGAACTCGTCTTGACCGTGCTCCAGCCCGAGGCCGCGCCCGCGCCGCGGGCGCCCTTGGACCTCTTTCGGCTCGTGCTGCCGCAGGCGGAGCAGGGGCGCACGGTCGACTCCGGCGGCTTCACGCAGTTCCAGCCGGGACAGTTCATGGGGTTCACCGGCTTGACCTACGTCGCCGCCCAGGAGACCGAGGCGTTCCGGGTGCCGGGCGCGGCGCTGGCGGCCGTGGCGCTTCATGCCGAGGAGCTGGAGGTCGCCAAATCTCACGGCGGCCTGCGCATGGCGGCCCAGCTCGGGCTGAGCGCGCGGTTCTTCCCCTGCCCGCTCTGGCTGGACCGCGCGCGCCAGCCTTTGCCCGTCGCCGCGCTGCTGCGCGAGAGCGTCCTGGCCAAGCTGCCGCGGGCCAGGCTCGCCGGCGCGACGGCCTGCCTGGAGGACGGGCGCGTGGTGCTCAGGGTCCTGCGCGGAGCCGCCGGTCTCCTGAGCCAGCTGCTGGCCCAGACCCCGGAGGCGACGGTCGCTTTCCTTCTCGGCAGCGACCCGCGGGCCGACGGCTGCTTCGCCTGGGAGCCGGGCGCGGACCCGCGGGCGATCACCCCGCCGGGCAGCGCGGGCAAGCGCCTGGCCGGCTGCTTCATGGCCTTCGGGGGCAATCCGGACGGCGACGTGGTGAGCGTCTACGAGGACGGCTTCGCCGCCGCGCTCAGCGAGCGCCAGCTGGGGGCCCTGAAGTCGGCGGCGGAGGACGGCGGCAACTACGCCCTCCCTCCTTCCGGCGGCGTCCTCGGCTTCGCCCTGCAGTGGGTCCAGGAGTCGTTCCAGAACCCGGTCGACGGCAAGACCTATACCGCCGCGGGCGGCTGGGAAACGGCCCTCCCGCCGCGCCCGGCGGACCGCGCGCCCGACCCCGTGGCCGAGCTCGAGCGCATCTTGCTGCTGAGCGGCCAAGAGCAGGCCGAGGAGGCCCTTTCCGCCGCGGAGCTGGCCGCCTACGCCAAGGACCTGGAGGTCGCCGTGCGCCTGCACTTCAAGAGGCAGCCTCGCGGCCCGGGCGCGGACCTCGCCGTCCAGCTCGAGCTGGCCCCCGGCGCCGCCGCCGTCATCCGGGCGCGCTCGGACGCCCTGGGCGAGCGGCTCAAGGGCCTGTCCGAGCTGGCCGCCGTCGTCCCGGCGCCGCCGGTGAAGGGCCCGGTGGCCTTCCAGCTCGTGTTCGCGATTTGGAGAGGATGACTTTAACGCTATGACGCGGAGGACGCGATGAACATCCCCACCGAACCCATCGGCAGCATACCCCGGCCGGCGGCCCTGCTCGCGGCCATGCAGGCCGGGGCGGCGCAGAATGACCTGGACGCGGCCTTCGACGCCGCCGTGCGCGACACGATAAGGCTCTTCGAGGCCACTGGGTCGCCCGTCATCACCGACGGCGAGCAGTCCAAGCCCAGCTTCGCCACCTACCCGGTGGCGGGCCTGGGCGGCCTGGTCCCCGGCGGCGTGACCATCCCCTTCGCCGACGGCCACACGCGCCAGCTCCCCAAGGTCTCCAAGGGCCCCTTTCGCTACTGCGCCTACGCGGACGGCTACCTCAAGGCCGCCAAGAAGTACGCCAAGGTCCCGGTCAAGCAGGCCGTCATCTCGGCCTCGGCGCTGAGCCTGCTCTACCCGCAGGAGGGCGTCCCCGGCTATCCCCGCGAGGCCTTCATCAAGGACCTGCTGGGCGAGCACGAGGCCGACATCCGCCGCTGCCTGGCCGCCGGGGCGCACAGCGTGCAGGTGGACTTCACCGAGGCCCGCCTGTCGCTCAAGCTCGACCCCTCGGGGGGCCTGCTCAAATCCTTCGTGGCCCTCAACAACTCCGTCCTCGAGCGCTTCAGCGCCGAGGAGCGCAAGAGGATAGGCGTCCATACCTGCCCGGGCGGCGACCAGGACTCCACCCACAGCGCCGACGTCGACTACGCCGGGCTGCTGCCCACCCTATTCGAGCTCAAGGCCGGGCGCTTCTATATCGCTTTGGCCGGCGAGAAGGACAGGCTCCGGGTCTTGAAGGCCATCAAGGCCCACGCGAAGGGCGACCAGACCATCTTCGTGGGCGTCACCGACCCCATCTGCGCGAAGGTGGAGACCGCCGAGGAGGTGCGGGGCCGGGTGCTCGAGGCGGCCCGCTTCATCGCCCCCGGGCGCCTGGGGACCACCGACGACTGCGGGTTCTCGCCGTTCGCCGACGACGCCTCCACCTCGCGCGACACCGCATTCGCCAAGGTGCGCGCCCGGCTGGAGGGGACGCGCCTGGCCGGACTCGAGCTGGGCTAGCATTGAGGCCGGTCCCGACGCCCAGGCGGGAGGCAAGTCATCCAGGAACGTCCCCGGATTGCGTATTCGCTCATTTCACTCTCCCCGGGAAAGTGAAATGGCGTTTCCATGAATTCCCGACGGACCGGGGGGGTATCCCGTGCCTGCTTATCCACAACTCGCGGCGCCGCGAGTTGTGGACAAGTGAAGTAGAACGGAAGCCGGCCCCCCAGTTCCGCGCAACCCCCGTGGGGGGTTGTGCGTCCCTTCTCAACGGCGGCAGCGTCCAGTGCGACCGTAATCGCCGTACCACATGCACTCATGCAGTCGCTGTTGCCGGCGGACGCCTTCCAGAGCGCCTCTGCGCGTGGTAATATCTGCATAGGCGAATATGTCGGCGTCTCCCTCCATCGACCGGATGTTCAAGGCCTTCGCGGACGGGACCCGCCTACGCGTCCTGCATCTGTTGGCGAAGGGCGAGCTCTGCGTCTGCGACATCATGGCCGTCCTCGGCGCGCCGCAACCCAAGGTCTCCCGCCACCTCTCCTACTTGAAGCGCGCGGGCCTGGTGACCGTCCGTAGGGAGGGTGCGTGGCGGCATTACTCCCTGGCGCGGCCGACGGGGACGTTCCATGAGCGCCTGGTCGGCTGCCTGGACGCCTGCCTCGACGAGGTGCCGGCGCTCAGGCGCGACGCGGCGAAGCTGGCGGCGGTGAGGAGGAAGGGGTGCCGATGAAGCGCCTGAACGTCTTCGAACGCTACCTGACCCTCTGGGTGGGCCTGTGCATGGTCTTCGGCGTGGCCCTGGGGAAGGCCGCGCCCGGGCTGATGGAGGGCCTGCGCGCCATGGAATTCGGCGGCGGCAGCCGCATCAACATCCCGATAGCCGTCCTGCTCTGGCTGATGATCTATCCGATGATGCTCAAGGTGGACTTCGGCTCCATCCTAAGCGTGGGCAAGCGGCCCAAGGGCCTGCTGGTCACCCTGTTCGTCAACTGGCTGGTGAAGCCCTTCAGCATGGCGCTCCTGGGCTGGGTGTTCTTCAAGCACCTGTTCCTGCCCTGGATAGGCCCCGAGCTTGCCGAGCAGTACATAGCCGGGGTCATCATCCTGGCCGCGGCGCCCTGCACGGCCATGGTGTTCGTCTGGAGCTACCTCACCGACGGCGACCCCGCCTACACTTTGGTGCAGGTGGCGCTCAACGACCTCGTGATGCTGGTCGCCTTCGCCCCGCTGGTCAAGTTCCTGGTCAGCGGGGCTTCCTCGCTGACGGTGCCGTTCATGGTGCTGGTGTACGCCGTCGTGGTCTTCATCGTCATCCCCCTGTCGGCGGGGGCACTGACGCGCGCGCTGCTCGTGCGCTCCCACGGCCGGGAGTGGTTCGAGGCCGCCTTCCTGCCGCGCTTCCATCCCGTGAGCGTCGTCGCGCTGCTGGCGACCTTGGTCTTCATCTTCGCCTTCCAGGCCGACAACATCACGGGGCGCTCCCTGCATGTGGCCCTCATCGCCGTGCCCATCGTGCTGCAGGTCTACTTCAACGCCGGCCTGGTCTACGGTCTGATGCGCCTGTTCAAGGTCGAGTTCGCCGTCGCGGCGCCGGGCGCCCTCATCGGGGCGAGCAACTTCTTCGAGCTGGCCGTGGCCACTGCCATCGCCCTCTTCGGGCCCGAATCGGGGGCCGCCCTGGCTACCGTCGTCGGCGTCCTGGTCGAGGTGCCCGTGATGCTCTCCGTCTGCGGCCTCTGCCTCAGGACCAGGCATTGGTTCGATTGATGGCTCTGCCGTACGCTGGCAGTTTCGGTGCCTACAGAAACCCGGGTCCAAAGGCCCGATAATTTGGCATCCTTTCCTTAATAGGTCTTAAACGAGGTGCATCCGATGAGCGTTTCTCAGAGCATGGGCATGACGGGCTTGGACGTCGACACGCGCAAGATGGTGCTCGACACCATCCGCGAGTACGGGAACAAGAACCTCAAGCACGAACGCCTCAACCACCTCGACCACGAGAACAAGGACCCCGAAGACGTCATCAAGGACCTCTACGACCCCGAGAAGGTCGCCGTCAACCTGCTGCTCATCCCCGAGAAGTACGGCGGCCTGGGCGGGAACTCCTACGACATCTACCGCGCCTGCGAGCTCCTGGCCGGCTTCGACCTAGGCGTCTGCACCACCGTCTTCGCGACCTTCCTCGGCATGGACCCCATCTTCATGGGAGGCACCGACGAGCAGAAGGAGAAGTGGGTCAAAAAGATCGTAGAGACCCGCTGCCTGGTCGCCTACGGCGCCACCGAGGCCGCGGCGGGCTCCGACCTCCTGCACCTCAAGACCCGCGCCGAGCGCGTCATGGAGGGCGACAAGGTCGTCGGCTATAAGATCACCGGCGGGAAGATGTGGATCACCAACGGCGGCACCGCGCAGGTCTACACCGTCCTGGCGCGCTCCCCCAAGGGGGTCTCCTGGTTCATCGTCGAGAAGGGGACGCCGGGCTTCACCCAGGACAAGCACGAGGACAAGCACGGCATCCGTCTGAGCAACACCACGGCCCTGGCCTTCAACGAGGTCTATGTCCCGGCCGAGAACCTCATCGGCGGCGTCGAGGGCAAGGGCATGCGCCAGGCGCAGGCGGTGTTCGGCTACACGCGGCTCCTGGTCGCGGCGATGGCTCTGGGCACCGGCTGGAAGGCGCTCGAGCAGGCCGTCAAGTACGGCCAGGTCCGCCTGGTCGGCGGCCAGCCCCTGAACACCAAGCAGGGCTTCACCCACAAGCTCATCGTTCCGTTCACGGCCCGCCTCGAGGCCTGCCGCGCCTTCATCGAGGAGATCGCCAAGCGCATCGACGGCGGCGAAGAGGGCCTGCAGACCGAGGGGGCCATCGCCAAGCTCCTGACCACCGAGACCGCCAACCGGGCGGCGGACTGCGCCATCCAGGCCTTCGGGGGCAACGGCTACGTGCGCGAGTACCCGGTCGAGAAGCTCAAGCGCGACGTCAAGATCACCTGCATCTACGAAGGGACCAGCGAGATCCTCGAGATGACGACCTTCCGCCAGCGCTGGCAGGACAACATCAACGCTGACGGGCGCTTCTATGACAAGCTCGCCGAGGAGATGGACGCCCTGCACGCCAAGGGCCCGGATGTGGGCGCCGCCTCGGCCGCCGCGGCCATGCGGGCGCTCTCCCGCGTGCTGCAGGCCTGCTACGACCAGAAGCTCACCTCCAACCAGTTCTCCCACATGAAGCTGGGCGAGCTGATGTGCTACGCCGAGACCGCGGGCGCGTTCTGCCGCGCCGCGGCCAAGGACGCCCTGCCCGAGGCCGTGGTCTTCGACCAGGAGACCTGGAGGGCGATGAGCCGCGTCCACGCGGCGCAGTCCGCCTCCTGGATCGCCAGCGAGGGCCTGGCCCTGGTCGCCGGCTGCTCGGAGCAGGACACCGTCGGGCTCGTCGAGGGCATCAACATGAAGGCGGTCGCCAAGGCGCAGAAGGGCGCCATCGCCGACATGGACCTCGTCGCCAGGAAGCTCCCCGAGGTCTTCAAGGCCGAAGCGGCCTAGAGAACCGCCGGCTCCGTGAAGCGCGCCACCAAGCCCATCGCGGCCAGGGTCGTCCTGGTCCGTGCGCGCAATTCGCTCAACATCGGCGCGGCCGCGCGTGCGATGGCGAACTTCGGCATGGAGGACATGGCCGTCGTCGAGCCGTTCGAGCCCATGCTACGCCAGGCCCGCTCGGCCGTCCACGGCGCGGACATCCTCGAGAAAGCCCCCGTCCTGACCTTGGAGGAGGCCATCGCCGACTGCAACCTCGTCATCGGGACGGCGTCCGCCCACAACCGCAGGCAGCGCCAGACCATGTTGACCCTGCCGGCCATGAGGGCCTGGCTCAAGCGCCGTCTCCCGGGCGGCGGGCGGGTGGCCGTCCTGTTCGGTTCCGAGAAGTCCGGCCTCACGAACGCCGACCTCTTCCATTGCCACGCGCTGCTGCGCATCCCGACGCGCCCCGACGCGCCCTCGATGAACCTGGGGCAGGCGGTGGCGGTGACGGCCTACGAGCTCTCCCGGGCGGCCCTGGAGAGCTCGGTGACCGAGCCGGACGAGCCGATGCTCGAAGGCCGTCAGGTCGACGAGCTCGTCGAGGTGGGGATGAGGGCGATGGCCAAGGGGCAGGTCAACATGCATATGCCCGAGGCGACGCGGCGGCTGCGCTTCCGGCGCGGCGTCATGCGCTGGCGCCTGAGCCGCGGGGACGCGGCCTTCCTGCAGGGCCTGCTCAAGCGCCTGGCCTAGCTAGCGCTTCTTCGGACTTCCTTTCCCGAGTTCCGCCAGGGCCGCGCGCACCTGGGACACCTGCGCCGAGGTCGGGTCGACCTCCAGGGCCTTCCCGTAGGACTGGCGGGCGAACTCGGCCTGGCCCAGGGCCTCGTAGCACCGGGCCAGCCCGATGTAGCTGGCGGCGACGGACGGCCCCGTCGTCTCGAGGCGCCGTGCCTCGCGCAGGGCCTGGATGAAGAGCTCCCGGGCCTCGTCGGTCGCCTCGTCGAGCAGGGCGGCCTCGCCCGACTTCTGGTAGTAGAGCACCAGGCGCCGGTCTCCCGGGGAGAGCATCCCCTTGGCCAGGTCCAGCTCGCGGCGCGCGGAGGAGGCCTCTCCGGCGGCGAGCATGCGGTCCGCCGCCGAGAAGCGGGCGTTCGGGTTGTCCTGGACGCGCGGCGTCTGGCGCGCCAGGGCCTCCTCGCGCACGGCGATGTCCTCGCTCTTGCCCCAGCGGACAGTCACGCTGAAACGGTGCGCCGACCCCAGCTCCCCGTAGGGCACGAAGGCGTAGTCGAGGCGCAAGGACTCCGTGCGCCAGCCGACGCCGGCGCTGACGCCCGGGCCGGCGTCGTTGCGCGTGTTGAAGCCGAAGCGCACCGGCAGGACGCCTGCCGCCAGGGTCTCGAAGCCGAAGGCGAACAGCGGAGACTCGGAGCGCTCCTTGGTGACGTCGAAGGCGGCGCTGTGGCCCAGGCCCAGCAGCTTGAATTCGTAGGCCGTCCCGAAGCGGAGGTTGAGCGGCAGCTTCTCCGAGTCGCGCTGGAACTTGACCGAGGGCCCGATGTTCTGGACGGCGGCGCCCAGGCGCAGGCCGGGCAGGAAGGCCGGCTCGTGCTGGACGCCGAGGTCGAAGGCGTAGCCCTGGGCGGAGACTCCGGCGATCGCCTCATGGATGTACTTGAAGCCGGCCCCGGCACGCAGGCCGGGCAGCAGCTCCCTGCCGTAGCCCGTGCCCAGCGCCATGCTGTTCATCCCGACGCTGCCCAGCCCCGAGCCGGAGGGGTTCGAATAGGTGGTCCGCCCGGTGTCCCCGAAGCGCAGGGTGTTGAAGCTCGCGCCCCAGCCCCAGCGCGAGGCGTAGGCGGCGTACTCCTGGGTGATGTCGAGGAAGTGCTGGTTGTGCATGAAGGAGGCTTCGTGGCCGCGGACCTTGGCAAGCCCGGCAGGGTTGTAGAGCAGGGAGTTGGAGTCCTCGACGAGCGCCGTATAGGCGCCGCCCATCGCCACGGCCCGCGCGTCCGCGTCGAGGAAGAGGAAGTTGAACGGGTCGGCCCCGGCGCCCGCGGCCCGTGCCGCGGGGGCGAGGGCCAGGAGGACGGAGAGCAGGAGCGCCGTCCTCATCTGACCACCAGGAGCTTTTTGATGACGGGGAAGACCCCCGGGCTGGTGACGACGGCGACATAGCCTCCGGAGGCCACGTCCTGGCCCCGGTCGTTCTTGACGTCCCACTGCACCTTGCCGGCGGCCGAGCCGGAGCCGAACTCCGCCACGCGCTGGCCGGTGACCGTGTAGACCTTGATGGTGGTCGAGGGGGGCAGGTTGTCGAAGACGATGCCCGAGTTGGGGTTGCCCGCCGCATAGGGCACGCCGTCGTCGGCGTCGCCGTTGTTGGGCATGTAGGGGACGGGGTAGATGCGCAGGGCCGAGAGGTCCGCCGCGGCGGGCACGAACAGGGCGAAGAAGCTGAAGTGGGGGGTGTTGCCGGTGACCGTCCGGTTCGTCGCGTCGATGGAGGAGCCGAAGTCGCGCACCCAGGGGCCGGCGGCGGTCTCGGCCGAGTACATCCGCAGGCGGTCGGCCCGGAAGGCCGTCCCGTCCACCATCCCGTCCCCGTTCGCGTCGGGGTACCCGAGGGTGACCGCGGCGGTCTTCCCGTTGGACAGTGCGGTCTGGGCGTTGGAAAGGGTGATCTTGGTGACGACCCCGATGGCGTCCGCCCCGGAGGGAGCCGAGGGGGCGTCGGTCGGGTCGCTGACGACCGTTACCTCGGCGTTGGGGTCGGCGAGGGCGCCGGCGGGTATCAGCAGCTTGGTGATCACCGATGTCGCGGAGGCGCCGCCGGCCTGGATGGTGTTCGCCACCGCGTTATCGAGCTTCTGTACCTTGCCCCCCGTCGCGTTTTCGGCGATGTCGTACTGGGTGGAGAGCGACGGCACCACGGTCACCGTGACGGCGCTCGGCGCGGCGTCGGTGCTTCCGAGCGCGTCATAGGCGAGAGCGCGGATGTCGAACTCCTGGTCGACGGCGACGCCGAGGGCGTTGGCGTTCCAGTGCACGAAATAGGGTTCGGAGGTATCGGTGGCGATGTCCACCCAGAGGGTGGCCGAGGAGGAGCGGTATTGGAACACGACGCGGCCGGTCTGGACGGCCGAGCCCAGGCTCAGCGCGGCCGAGAGGGTCAGGGCGTCGCCCTTAACCTTCTTGCCGCCCTGCGGGGTGAGGACGACGGCCTTCACGCCGCTGAGGCTGGCGATGGAGGGCGCGGAGGCGCCGACGCTGGCGTTGGACTCCTCGATGCCGCAGCGGTTCTTCGCGCGCAGCACGAAGCGGAAGGACGGGCTGGAGGCCAGGACGTCGGTCGTGTAGCTCAGGACCGTCGAGGAGAGGACGGCATAGGGGGCGGCGTAGGAGACCGTCCCGGTCCCCGAGTCCCAATAGAGGCGGTATTCGGTGACGCTCTCGCTGGGGGAGGGGTCCCAGCTCAGCGCGATGCGGTTGCCCGCCATGGGGGCGGCCTGCAGCCCGCTGGGCGCGGTGGGCGTGGACGGCTGGGTCAGCAGGCTGACGGAGGCGTCGAAGGCGCTGGGCAGCCCGTCCCCGTTGAGGTTGCGCACGCGCAGGTAGTAGCTTGTGCAGACGAGCAGGTCGGTGAGCGTGCGCGCCGTGCCGGTGCCCAGGGCGACCTGGGCGAAGGAGGTCCCGTCGGCGGAGCGCTGCAGCTCGGCCGTCGTCCAGGCGGGGTTCCCGTTGAGGCCCCAGGAGATGGAGGCGCTGGTGGCGTAGACGGCGGACATCGCCGAGCCCGAAGGGGCGTTGGCCAGGGTGTAGACGGCCGAGGAGGCCCCCGACAAGGGGCCGAGGCCGGTGGGATTGACCCCCGCGGCCGCGACGGCGGCCGTGGAGTTCGGGGACAGGCCGGTCTGGAAGAAGGGCGGGGCCGTCACGGAGCCGACCAGGGAGGACGGGGCGGAGGCGGCATAGAGCCGGTAGGCGGCCGCGTCGCTGGCCGCCGCCCAGGTCCACTGGATGGACGACACGCCGACCGCCGTCCCGGCGGGGACGCCGGGGACGCCGGGGAGGGCGGGGAGCGTCCGCGTGGAGGCGCCGGCGCTGTAGGCGGTGGCGACCAGGTCGGCGTTGAGGGCGCGCACGCGGAAGGCGTAGGTCGTGTCGGGGCTGAGGGCTTCCACGGACAGCCCCGCCGCCGTCGTCGTAGCGGCCGAGACGAAGGGCCCGGCGTCCACGGCGACCTCGAGGTTGTAGAGCGTCCCCGCCGGGTTGGCGCCGCCGCTCCAGGACACGACGGCCGTCGTGGAGCCGACGGAGAGCACCGTCAGGGCTCCGGGGTCCTCGGCCAGGGTGTAGACGGTGGCGGGGGCCGACAGGGGGCCGGGACCCGAGGGGTTCACGCCGCGCACGGACACGCCGGAAGGGGCGTTGGGCCCGAAGCCCGAGAGCACGGCCGAGGTGGACGGGCCGGCCGCCAGGGGTGAGGCCGAGCCCGAGGCGGCGAAGAGCTCGTAGCCGACGGCGTCCGCCGCGGCCGCCCACGACCAGGCGACCGAGGCGGTGGAGAGGGCCGTGCCCGCCAGCGAACCGGGGACGGCGGGCAGCGGCGGGAAGGTCGTCGTGGCCACCGAGGCGGAGAACGCCGTCATCACCGCGTCGCCGTTGGCGGCCGCGACGCGCAGCTCGTAGGACGTCGAGGGGAGGAGGCCGGACAGGGTCAGCGCCGAGGCGGTGGTCGTGGAGGCGGCGGCGAACGCCCCACCCGAGACGGAGGTCTGCAGCTCGAAGACCGTCCCGGCGGGGTTGCCGGCGGCGGACCAGGTCACGGAGACCGCGGAGGATGAGACGGCGGCCAGGGCCAGGGAGGACGGGGCCTGCGCGAAGGTGTAGGCGGTGGCGGCCGCCGACAGCGGGCCGCTGCCCGTGTTGTTCACGCCGAGCACGACGATGGCCGAGGCGGAGTTGGGGGGGAGGCCGGCCAAAGTCAGCGACGTCGTCGTCAGTGAGGCGAGCAGCTGGGTGGTGTCCGAGGCGCGGCGGACCTCATAGGCGAGGGCGGAGGAGGCCGGCGTCCAGGACCAGGTGAGGCTGCCGGTGGAGAGGACGGCCGCCGCCGGGGTCCCCGGGACGCCGGGCGGGGGCGGCAGCGTCATGGTGGAGACGCTGTTGCTGAAAGCGGTGCCCAGGTCGGACTCGTTGAGGGCCCGGACCTGGAAGGCGTAGGTCGTCGAATAGGCCAGTCCGGCGGCGGAATAAGACGAGCCAGGGGTGCTGGCCAGCGCGGCGAAGGTCGAACCGTCGGTGGAGGCCTGGACCTCGAAGCGCGTTCCGGCCGGGTTTCCGCCGCCGTTCCAGGACAAGGAGACCGCGGCGGAGGTGACCGAGACCAGGGCCAGCGTGTCGGGCGGGTTCGCGAAGGTGTAGGCGGTAGCGGCGGCCGACAGCGGGCCGGGCCCCGTCACGTTCACGCCCCGCACGGCCACGGCCGAGGGGATGTTGGGGGCGTAGATGGACAGGACCAAGGAGGTCCCGGACGCGGTCCCCAGGACCTCGGAGGTCTTGGAGGCACGGACCACTTCGTAATAGTCCGCCGAGTCGGAGGGGCTCCAGGCCCACTGGACGGCGCCAGTGGAGAGCACGGCGGCCCCCGGCGTGCCGGGGGCCGATGGCGGCGGCGGGAGGGTGCGCGTCGTGCCGGAGACGGCGTAGCCGGAAGCGACCCCGTCGCCGTTGAGCGCCCCGATGCGGAAGGCGTAGGTGCTCGACGGGGAGAGCGGGGCGGCGGCGGCCGCGGAGGCCGTGGTCGTCGAGGCGAGGAAGAAGAGCCCCCCGTCGTAGGAGGCCTCGACGCGGTAGACGGTCCCGGCGGGGTTCCCGTTGGCGCTCCAGCTCAGCGAGGCCGAGACGGAGCTGACCGCGGCGATGACGAGGGAGGCCGGGTCGACGGCGAAGGTGTAGGCGGTGGCGGGCGGGGAGAGGTCGCCGGGGCCCGTCGCGTTGACGCCGCGCACCCGCACCGCGGAGGCCGAGTTCGGTCCGAAGCCCGTGAGGACGGCCGTCGTGGCGCTCACCGACGCGACGACCTCGGAGGTCTTGGTGGCCAGCACGAGCTGGTAGGAGTCGGACAGGGCCTCGGCCCCCCAGGTCCAGGAGACCCCTCCGGTGGACAGCACGGTGGCCGACGGGACGGACGGCGCCGTGGGGGCCGGCGGCATCGTCCGCGTCGTCACGGAGGTGGAATAGGAGGAGAGGATGCCGTCGCCGTTCACCGCCGCCACCTGGAAGGAATAGGTGCTCATCGGGCTCAGGAAGCTCATGAGCTGGGTCGTCGCCGTCCCCGAGGAGCCGTCGAAGAAGAGCCCCCCGTCATAGGAGACCTGCGCCTTGAAGACCGTCCCCGCCGGATTGCCGGCCGCGCTCCAGGAGATGACGGCCGAGGCGGAACCGACCGAGACGACGGAGGCGCCGGTGGGGACGGCGGCGAGGGTATAGACGGCGCCCGGCGCGGAGAGGATGCCGCCACCGGTGGCGTTGACGCCGCGCACGACGACCGAGGACACCGAGTTCGGCCCGAGGCCGGTCAGCACGGCGGAGGTAGACGGCACGGCGGCGAGGATGGTGCCGGTCTGCGAGGCGATGAGCAGCTCGTAGGAGACCGCGGCCGTCGCCGGGGACCAGGTCCAGGAGACGCCCCCGGTGGAGAGCGCCGTGCCCGCCGGGGTGCCCGGGGCCAGCGGGGCGGGCAGCGCGGTCAGTGTGGAGACGGTGTTCGAGAAAGCGGTGGCCAGCCCGTCTCCGTTGAGCGCCCGGACCTGCAGGAAGTAGCTGGAGCCCGACTGCAGGGAGGCGACCAGGATGGAGGAGGCCGTCGTGGTGCCGCCGGCGACGAAGGAGACGCCGTCGGTGGAAATCTGCGCTTCGAAGACGGTGCCCGCGGCGTTCGTCCCGGCGTTCCACGCCACGCTGACCGATACCGAGCTGGCCGCCGTCACGTTCAGGGCGGAGGGGGGCGACGCCAGGGTGTAGGCGGTGGCGGCCGCGCTCAGCGAGCTGGTCCCCGTCTCGTTGACCGCCTGCACCGCCACGCCGGAGAGGGCGTTGGGCGGCAGGCCGGAGAGGACGACGGAGTTGCCGGAGGGGACGGCCAGGATCTGGGCGGGGTCCGACGCCCGCACCACCCGGTACGAGGAGGCCGCGGGGGCCGGCGCCCAGGACCAGGAGACGTCGGCGGTGGAGAGGGCCACGCCCGCGGGGGTCCCCGGGGCTCCGGGGGGCGGCGGGAGCGTGCGGGTCGAGACGATGGAGGTGAAGGCGGTGGCGACGGCGTCGGCGTTCGCGGCGCGCAGGCGGAAGGCGTAGGTGGCCGAGGGGGAGAGGTAGTTCAAGGCCAGCGCGGAGGCCGTCGCCGTCGAGTACGGCGCGAAGCCCACGCCGTCGGTGGAGCCCTGCAGCTCGAAGACGGTCCCGCCGGGGTTGCCGGCCGCGTTCCACGAGAGGGCGATCGAGACCGACGTGACGCTCACCAGTCCGAACGCGGTCGGGACGGCCGCGTGGGTGTAGGCGGTGGCGGAGGCGGAGAGGGCGCTGGTCCCGACGGAGTTGACGGAGCGCACGACGATGCCCGAGGGCTGGTTGGGCCCCAGCCCCGGAGGCGAGAAGGACGGCGCCGCCGGGGAGGCCAGGAGGTCGGCCGTGTTCGACGCCCGGTAGACCTGGTAGCTGACGGCGCCCAGGCCCGGCGTCCAGGACCAGGCGATGTCGGCCGTGGAGGCGACCACGGCGACCGGGGTCCCGGTGGGCCCGGGCGGGGCGGGCAGGGTCTGGGTCGTCACGGCGGCCGCGAAGGCGGTGCCGACGGCGTCGCCGTTGGAGGCGCGCAGCCGGAACCAGTAGGTCGTCAGCGGCGGCAGGTCGTTGGCGAGCAAAGAGACGGCCGTCGTCGTGGAGAAGGGGGCATAAGAGACCCCGTCGGGGCCCGCTTCGATTTCGAAGACGGTGACGGCGGGGTTGCCGGCGCCGCTCCAGGACAGCTGTATGGCGGCGGAGGTCACCGAGACGACGGAGAACGCCGTGGGTTCCATGGCGAAGGAGTAGGCATAGGCCGGGGAGCTGAGGGGTCCGGAGCCGGTCTGGTTGAGGGCGCGGACGACGATGCCTGAGAGGGAGTTGGGGCCGAAGCCGCGCAGGGTGACGGAGGCGGCGGTGGGAGAGGCGAGGAGCTCGGCGGTCTTGGTGGCGAGGAAGACCTGGTAGCCCGTGGCGGTGGCGGCGGGGGTCCAGGACCAGGCGACGTCGCCTGTGGAGAGGACGACGGGGGAGGGGGTGCCGGGGGCGGGCGGGGCGGCGGGCCTGGTGAGGGTGGAGACGGTGTTGGAGAAGCCCGAGGGTGCGGCGTCCTCGTTGAGGGCGCGGACCTTGAGGTCGTAGGTGGTGGAGCTGAGGAGCCCTGTGAGGAGGGCGGAGGAGGCGGCGCTGGTGGCGGCGGTCTGGAAGGAGACGGCGTCGGTGGCGGCCTGGACCTGGAAGCGGGTGAGGGGCGGGTTGGCGCCGGCGTTCCAGGAGACGGAGACGGAGTCGGAGCCGACGGCGACGAGTGCGAGGGAGGCGGGGTCCAGCGCGGCGGAGTAGGCGGTGGCGGGGGAGCTGAGGGGTCCGTCGCCGGTGGCGTTGACGGCGCGCACGACGACGGCGGAGAGGGCGTTGACGCCGAGGCCGGAGAATGTGAAGGCGGGGGAGGTCGGCGCGCCGAGCAGCTCGGCGGTCTTGGTGGCGAGGAAGACCTGGTAGCTGATGGCGTCGGAGGCGGAGGTCCAGGACCAGGAGACGTCGGCGGTGGAGAGGGCCGTGCCCGTCGGGGTGCCGGGGGCGCCGGGCAGCGGGGGGAAGGTGCGGGTGGTGAGCTCGTTGGAGTAGGTGGTGGTGACGGAGTCGCCGTTGAGGGTGCGCACGCGGAAGCCGTAGGTGGTGCTTGCGGAGAGGGAGGGGAGGAGGGCGGTGGTGGCGAGGGTGGCGCTGGAGAGGGAGAAGGCGCCGCCGTCGAGGGAGGTTTCGACGTCGAAGCGGGTGCCGGCGGGGTTGCCGCCGGAGGTCCAGGAGAGGCTGGCGGAGGCGGAGCCCACGCTGACCAGAGAGAGGGTGCCTGGGGGCATGGCCCAGGTGTAGGCGGAGGCGGCGGCGGAGGGGGGCCCGTCGTCGACGGCGTTGGAGCCGCGCACGATGAGGGAGGAGAGGGAGTTGGGGCCGTAGCCGGAGAGGACGACGGAGGTGCCGGCCGGGGAGGCGAGGACCTCGGAGGTCTTGGAGGCGAGGAGGACCTTGTAGCTGGCGGCGTTGGCCGCGGCCCCCCAGGACCAGGAGACGTCGCCGGTGGAGAGGACGACGGGGGAGGGGGTGCCGGCGGGGCCCGGGGGCGGGGTGCCGCCGGAGGCGTCGGTGACGGTGGAGGCGGTGTTGGAGTAGGCGGTGGCGACGAGGTCGTCGTTGAGGGCGGCGACCCTGAAGTAATAGGTGGTGGAGAGGGAGAGGCCGGCGACGGTGGCGGCGGCGACGGAGTAGGTGGAGTGGGCGGTGAAGAGGACGTTGTCGAGGGATTTGTCGACCTTGAAGCGGGTGCCTGCGGGGTTGAGGCCGCCGTCCCAGTTGAGGCTGGCCCAGATGGAGGTGACGCCGGAGACGCTGAGGGCGGAGGGGGGCAACGCGAAGGTGTAGGCGGCGCTGGAGGCGGAGAAGGGCCCGTTGCCGGTGGCGTTGACGCCGCGCACGGCGATGGCGGAGAGGGCGTTGGGGGGGTAGCCGTTGAGGGTGAGGGAGTTGGCGGTCGGGGAGGCGATGACCTGGGCGTTGTCGGAGGCCAGGACGACCTGGTAGCTGGTGGCGGCGGAGGCGGAGGTCCAGGACCAGGAGACGCCGCCAGTGGAGAGGACGGTGGGTGTGGGTGTGCCGGGGGCGCCGGGGAGGGCGGGGGCGGTCCGGGTGGAGGCGGTGTTGGAGAAGGCGGTGGGGATGGAGGCGAGGTTACGGGCGCGGGCCCTGAAGTAGTAGGTGGTGAAGGCGGAGAGCGACGGGATGGCGGCCGGCGAGGCGGTGACGCTGGCGGCGGGCGAGAAGATGGAGTCGTCGAGCGAGGACTCGAGCTCGAAGGTGGTGCCGGCGGGGTTGGCGGAGGTGTCCCAGGAGAGGGTGACGGAGGTCTGGGCGGCGGAGACGACGGCGAGGGAGGCCGGGGCGGCGGCGAAGGTGTAGGTGGAGGCGGGCGCGGAGTAGGGTCCCGTGCCGAGGGCGTTGACGCCGCGGACTACGATGGCGGAGGTGTCGTTGGGGGTAAATCCGATGAGGGTGGCGGAGGTGCCGGCGGGGGAGGCGAGGAGCTCGGCGGTCTTGGAGGCGAGGAAGACCTGGTAGCTGACGGCGGCGGAGGAGGCCGTCCAGGACCAGGAGACGCCGCCGGTGGAGAGGACGGTGGGCGTGGGCGTGCCGGGGAGGCCGGGATAGGGCGGTCCGGTCTGGGTGGAGACGGTGTTGGAGTAGGCGGTGAGGGCGCCGTCGCCGTTGACGGCGCGGAGCTTGAACTGGAAGGCGGTGGAGGCGTCGAGGGCGCCGACGGAGGCGGCGGAGCCCTGGGTGGTCTTGAGGAGGGCGTAGGTGGAGCCGTCGGTGGAGCCGTGGACCTGGAAGGAGGTGGAGGCGGGGTTGCCGGCGGCGTTCCAGGAGAGGTCGACGGAGGCGGAGGAGACGGAGACGACGGCGAGGGTGGAGGGCGGCAGGGCGAGGGTGCGGCGGGAGCCGGCGGCGGAGAGGGGTCCGTTGCCGGTGGCGTTGACGCCGCGCACGACGATGGAGGAGAGGTCGTCGGGGCCCAAGCCTGAGAGGGTGACGGAGTTGCCGGAGGGGGAGGCGCGGAGCTCGGAGGTCTTGGTGGCGAGGAAGACCTGGTAGCTGATGGCGTCGGAGGCGGAGGTCCAGGACCAGGAGACGTCGGCGGTGGAGAGGGCGGTGCCGGCGGGGGCGCCGGGGAGGCCGGGGTAGGGCGGGGTGGTCTGGGTGGAGGCGGTGTTGGAGTAGGCGGTGGCCACGCCGTCGCCGTTGGCGGCGCGCACGCGCAGCTGGTAGGGGGTCTGGGCGAGGAGGCCGCCGATGGAGACGGTGGGGACGTCGGAGGTGGAGCGGGGGACGAAGGAGGTGCCGTCGGTGGCGGCGGAGACCTCGAAGAGGGTGCCGGGGGCGTTGCCGGCGGCGCCCCAGACGAGGTCGACGGCGGCGGAGGAGACGGAGAGGCCGGAGAGGGTGGTGGGGGGCTTGGCGTAGGTGTAGGCGGAGGCGGAGGCGGAATAGGGGCCGTAGCCGGCGGGGTTGACGCCGCGCACGACGACATAGGAGCGGCTGTTGGGGGCGTAGCCTGCGAGGACGACGGAGGTGGTCGTGGGGGAGGCGAGGAGCTGGGAGGTGTCGGAGGCGAGGCGTACCTCGTAGGAGACGGCGTTCGAGGACGCCGTCCACGCCCAGCGCACGTCCGCCGTGGAGAGGGTCGTGCCGACCGGGTTCCCGGTCAGGCCGGGGAACGAGAACAGGGTCCGCGTAGAGACCGGGCCCGCGAAGATGGTGGCGACGGCGTCGTCGTTGTAGGCGCGGACGCGGATGTCGTAGGTCGTGGCGGGCTGGAGGCTCGTCACCGACACGCCGGCGGTGGTCACGGTCGAATAGGGGAGGAAGGACGTTCCGTCGGTGGCCACCTGGACCTCGAAGACCGTGCCGGCCGGGTCGCCGTCGGCGCTCCAGGAGGCGTTGACGGCGGCCGAGGTCACCGAGACCACCGTCAGGGCGGCGGGCGGCTTGGCCAGCGAGTAGACCGTCGCCGCCGCGGACAAGGGGCCGTCGCCGGTGGAGTTCACGCCGCGCACGACGATGGCGGAGGGCGCGTTCGGCCCCAGGCCGTTGAAGACGACGGCCGGGCCGGCGGGGGGCCCGATGACGTCGGCGGTGTTCGAGGCCCGCGCCACCTTGTAGCTCGTAGCGGAGGAGGCCGGCGTCCAGGTCCATGAGACGGAGTTCGTGGAGACGGCCGCCTGGGTCGGGGTCCCGGGGAGGCCGGGGGAGGCCGCCCGCGTCACGGTCGAGACAGTCCCGGAGAAGGCCGTCGCCACCGCGGCCGCGTTGTAGGCGCGCACCTTCAGGTCATAGGTGGTGCCGGGCAGCAGGTTCGCCGCCAAGGCCGTGGTCAGGGTCGTGGTCGACTCGGCCGCGAAGGCCCCGCCGTCGACGGACATCTGCAGCTCGAAGACGGTCCCCGTCGGGTTGCCGTCCGCGTTCCAGGACAGGCCGATGGAGGTCGAGGAGACCGAGGTCAGGCCGAGGGTGGTGGGAGGCCGCGCCCAGGTGCGCGCGGAACCCGAGGAGGAGACGGGGCCGTCGTCGATGGCGTTGAAGGGGATGACGACGATTCCGGCGGGCTCGTTGGGACCGAGGCCGCCCTGGGTGAACCCGCTCGAGGGGGAGGAGCCCAGCTGCTCCGCCGGCTTGGTGGCCAGATAGACCCGGTAGCCGGTGGCGTCCGAGGCCGGGGTCCAGGACCAGGCCGCGTGGCCCGTCGAGAGCTGCACGGCCGACGGGGCGCCGGCCGCCCCGGGCGGAGGGGTGCCTCCGGTGGCGTCGGTGGCGGTCGCCGCCGTGTTCGAGAAGGCGGTCGCCGTCAGGTCGTCGTTGAAGGCGCGGACCCGGAACCAATAGTTGGTCGAGGCGCTCAAGCCGGAGGCCGTGGCGGCCGCCACGGTGTAGGTGGAATGCGTGGTAAAGACGGTGCCGTCCAAGGACCGCTGCAGCTCGAAGACCGTCCCAGCGGGGTTGACGCCCGCGCTCCAATTCAAGCTGGCGTACAGCGAGGTGACGCCGGAGACGGCGAGCGCGGTCGGGGGGGCCGCGAAGGTGTAGGCGGTGACGGCGGCCGTCAACGGCCCGTTGCCGCCGCCGTTGACGCCCCGGATGCGGATGCCGAAGGGGGTGTTGGCCCCCAGCCCTGCGAAGGAGACCGAGTTGGAGGTCGGCGCGGCCAGGAGCGTCGCGGGGGAGGAGGCCGAGAAGACCTGGTAGCTAGACGCGTCGAGCGCCGCCGTCCAGGTCCAGGACAAAGACCCGGTCGACAGGACGGTAGGCGTGGGGGTGCCGGGGGCGCCGGGCAGGATGACGGCCGTGCGCGTGGAATAGGTCGTCGAGAAGCCCGTGGCGACGGCATCCTGGTTATAGGCCCGGACCTTGAAGTAGTAGGTGGCCCCCACCGTCAGCCCCGTGACGGAGGCCGCCAGCGCGGTGTAGGTGGAGTGAGTGGCGAAGCCGAGGTCGTCGCTGGACTTCTGGAGCTCGAAGACCGTCCCCGCCGGGTTCCCGCCGCCGCTCCAGAACAGGTCGACCGTGGTGGTGGTCACCGAGGACCCGCTCAGGCCGCTGGGCGGTGCGGCGAAGGTGTAGGAGGACGCCGACGGGGAGGCCGGCCCCTCGCCGGTCTCGTTGACGGCCGATACGATGATGTCGACGAGCTCGTTGGGCCCGCGGCCCGACAGGGTGAAGTAGTAGGTCGGGGGAGTGGCGATGAGCTCGGAGGGCTTGCTGGATAGGTAGACCCGGTAGCTCGTCGCGCTGGCGACCTCCAGCCAGGACCAGGAGACGTCGGCGCTCGACAGCACCACCGGGACCGGCGTGGAGGGCGCTCCGGGCGGAGGGACGCCCCCGGTGGCGGTGGTGACGGTGGAGACGGTGCCTGAGAAGGCGGTCGCAACGAGGTCTCCGTTGATGGCGCGCGCCTTGAAATAATACGTCGACGACGGGCTCAACCCCGCGACGGTCGAACCGGTGACCGAATAGGTGGAATGGGTGGCATAGGTCAGGTCGTCGGTGGATTTCTGCAGCTCATAGACGGTCTCTATCGAGTTTCCGTTGGCGTTCCAGGAGAGGCTGGCGTAGATGGAGGTGACGCCGACGACGCTCAGGGCCGTGGGCGGCTTGGCGAAGCTGTGCGCGCTCCCGGTGGAGGAGGCGGGCCCGTTGCCGTACTGGTTGGCGCCGACGATGACGATGGTCTGGCGCTGGTTCGGGGAGAGCCCGGAGAGCGTGACGCTGGTGAAGGACACTACGGCCAGCGGGACGACGGGGTCCAGCGCGTCCAGCACGGCGTATTCGGCCGCCCTGGGCGCCGCCGTCCAGGACCATTTGATGTCCCCGGTCGATTGGACTACGGCGCTCGGCGCCCCGGGTATGCCCGGCAGGGTCTCGTTGGTCCGGGTCGAGGCGGTGTTCGAGAAGGCCGTGTTGATGCCGTCGTCGTTGTAGGCCCGGACGCGGAACTGGTAGGTCGTGCCCGGCGCCAGGAAGGTCAGGTTGACCGAGGTCTGGGTATAGGAGGAGTGCGCGGCGAAGGAGGTCCCGTCGGTGGCCTTCTGCAGCTCGAAGATGGTGCCGGCCGGGTTCCCGCTGGCGTTCCATGTCAGGGAGACGGTATCGGAAGAGACCGCCGTCACATCCAGGGCCGCCGGGACGCCGGCGAACGTGTAGGCGTATGCGCCCGGGGATGCCGGGCCGTAGCCCACGCCGTTGATCCCGCGAACGGTGACCGAGGAGAGGGAGTTGGGAGCGAAGCCGTAGATGGTCACCGAGGTGCCGGACAGGGAGGCTATGGGCTGTCCGTTGGTGGCTATGTAGAGCTCGTAGTTGGTGGCGTCGAGGGCGGGGGCCCAGGACCACTCGATCTCGAAGTAGGAGACGACGTTGGGCACCGGGGTCCCGGGCATCCCCGGCACGGTCCCGCCCCCCGTCAGGTTCGTCACGGTGGAGTAGGTCGCCGAGAAGGCGCTCTGGACGCCGTTGTCGTTGGCGGCGCGCACGCGCAGGTAGTATGTCGTCACGGGCGTGAGCCCGTACATCGCGAACGAGACCCCGGTCTGCGTCGTGATGGTGGCGTACGAGGCGTCGTCGGTGGAGCGTTGTATCTCGAACACGGTCCCGGTCCGGTTCGCGTTCGCGTTCCAGGAAAGCTCGAAGGACACCGAGGTCATGTTGGCTGCGGTGAGGGCGTTGGGGACCGCCGCCGAAGAGAACTTGGTGGAGGAGTTCGAGGGCGGGCCCGCGCCCTCGCCGTTCACCGCGCGGACGATGACGGAGGATTCGCCGTTGGGCTGATAGCCGTGCAGGGTCACGTTCGTCGTCGTCGGCGAGGCCAGGACCTGGGTGGCGTCCGAGGCCAGGCGCACGCTGTAGCTGGTCGCCCCGGACACGGAGGTCCACGACCAGTGGACGTCGCTCGTCGACAGCGCGAGGCCGACAGGGGTGTCCGGGGCCGTGGACGGCGTCCCCCTGGTCCGGGTGGAGATGCTGGCGGAGTATCCGGTGGGGACGGAATCGTTGTTGTAGGCCCGTACGCGCAGATAGTAGGTGGTGGCGGGGGCGAGCCCGCTGACGAAGGCGGAGGCGGGGGTGCCGCTCCCGGCGGGGTTGAAGCTGGAGTCGTCAAGGGAGGTGTAGACTTCGAAGACGGTGTCGCCCGGGTTTCCGTTCGCGTCCCAGTACAGCGTGAGGTCCGTCCCGGTCACGTTGTCCACCGAGGGGGACAGGGGGGGATTGGCCCAGGTGTTCTTGAACCCGGGCCACCCCGAGAAAGAGCCCGACCCGAAGGTGTTCGAGCCGCGGACGACGACCGCCGACGCCGAGTTGGGGCCCATCCCGGTGATGGAGGTCGACGTGCTGGTCGGCGTGGCGATGATCTCGGTGGTCTTGGTCCCGAGAGCCACCTCGTAGCTCGTCGCGTCGGTGGCCGGCGTCCAGGTCCAGACGATGGAGCCGGTGGACCCCACGACGCCGACGGGGGTGCCCGGGATGCCCGGGACCTGAGCCGAGGCGGATATGGCAAGGAGCCCCCAGAGGCTCAGGGAGAGGGTCAGGTCTCGGCGCGCCAACCCCAGGGAGTGCATGAACAGCCTGCACTATTAAGGATGGGGCGGGAAGTATGAGTTGTCAACACGGGCGTCATGTCCCCGAAATCCGGGGGTATTGACAACTTCGCGGCGCTAGCACTGGGCGCCGCCTGAGCGCCCAGCACAGCGCCGCATCGGCGGCGCTAGCACCCTATGGCGCGGCTGATGACCAGGCGCTGGATCTCGGAAGTGCCTTCCCCGATCTGGAGCAGGCGCTGGTCGCGGTAGAAGCGCTCGACGTCGAACTCCTTCATCAGCCCGTAGCCGCCGTGGATCTGCACGGCCTCGTTGGCGACCTGCTGGGCCACCTCGGAGCAATAGAGCTTGGCCATCGCCGACTCGGTGCCGAAGGGCTTGCCCTGGCCGCGCAGCCAGCAGGCCCGGTAGAGGAACCAGCGGGCATGCTCGATCTTGACGTACATGTCGGCCAGCTTGAACGCCGTGGCCTGGAAGCGCGCCAAGGGCTTGCCGAACTGCTGGCGCTGGTTGGCGTAGGACAGGGCGGCCTCGTAGGCGCCCTGCGCGCAGCCCAGCCCCATCGCCGCGATGGAGAGGCGGCCCGAGTCGAGCGTCTTGAGCATCTGGCGCGAGCCCGCGCCGCGCTTGCCGAGGATGGACGAGTCGGGGACCTTCACTCCGGAGAAGAACAGCTCGGAGGTGATCGAGGCGCGCCACATGAGCTTCTTGTGCATCGTCTTGACGCTCAGCCCCGGGGTGCCCTTGGGGACGATGAAGCAGGTGAACTCCGGGTCGCCCTTCTCGGTCCGGGCGCTGACGGCCTGGACGATGATGCCGTCGGTCAGCTCGTTGGAGGCGTTGGTGATGAAGATCTTGGCCCCGTCGATGGTCCAGGTGCCGTCGGGGCCCTGCACGGCCTTGGTCTTCGAGCCGCGGGAGTCCGAGCCGGCCTCGGGCTCGGTCAGGCCGAAGGCGAAGAGGCCCTCGCCGGAGGCCAGGCGCGGCAGGTACTGCTTCTTCTGCGTGTCGGTGCCGAAGTAGAGCAGCGGCGCGATGCCGAGCGACACCCCGGCGGCCACGGTGGCGGCCTGGGAGCCGTCGA
Organism: Elusimicrobiota bacterium; assembly: GCA_016218495.1. GTDB lineage: Bacteria > Elusimicrobiota > Elusimicrobia > UBA1565 > UBA1565 > SCTT01. Next base: position 10,143 of record JACRDU010000148.1, on the reverse strand, counting down.
CCCGGGCCAGCTCCTCCACGGCCACCACATAGGAGAGGTAGTCCAGGCCCTGGCCGCCGTACTCCTCCGGGACGATGATGCCGAAGATGCCGAGCTCTCCCATCTGGCGCGTCAGTTCGGCCGAGAACTGCTCCTTCTCGTCGAGCTCGTGGGCGACGGGCTTGATCTTGGTCTCCGCGAACTTGCGCACCGTCTCGCGGATCATCTTGGCGTCGTCTGTGAGCTCGAAATCCATGTGTCCTCCGGGAACGACATTCTAGCCATTTAAGGCCGGGGTCCGGGATATGACGGATGCCGTAGGCCTTTCGGGGAGTCCCTGAGGGCCTCCTTCGGCCCAGGCGGGCCCCGTCCGGCACGGCTATCCTCTATATGAGAGGCCCCATGAAGAAGACCGCGGCGTCCTTGATAGCTACCCTCCAAGCCCTCTGGGCCATGGGGCCCGGGGTCTCCGAAGTCCTGGCCCAGTACAACGTCCGCGCCCAGGTCCAGGCTCCCGTCGTCTCCGTGGGCGTCGCCCCGGTCCCCGTCGGGTCCATGGCGCCCCTCTCCGTCCCGACCCTCTCCGGCTTCAATGCGAGCCTGGCCTCGCCCTCCGTGCTGCCGACCTTGCCGGCGCTGGCCTCTCCGACGGCGTCGCCCCGGGCGGCTTCAGCCCAGGCGGCGGCCGCCGCCTCCGTCACGGCGGCGCCTTTGGCCCAGGCCCGGGCCGCCGCGCCCCTCTTTGCCTCCCCCGTCCTGCGCGCCCCGGCCGTCGGGGCGACCCCCGCGAAAGCCGAAGCCGCCGCCCAGCGCGAGGCCGCGAAGAAGGAAGGCCTCGAGCTCTCCGCCCAGGCCTCCGAAATGCCGGTCGAAGGCGCGAAGGGCTCGGCCGCCTCCAGCTTCGAAGCCCTGCTCAACCGCCGCCTCATCTCCGGCTCGGGCGATGTGGCCGCCCCCGCCGCCGCCGTGCGCGCGGAGCTCACGGGCCGCGCCGCCTCCGGCCTCTTGGCCCCGTCGGCCCCGGCGGCGCAGGCGAAGGCCGAGCCCGTCGCCCCATCGGCGGCGCCCGCGCAAGCCTCATTCTGGTCTCGCCCCGCGGTGCGCAAGACCGCCCTGGCGCTGGGCCTCGTCACTGCCGCGGCCGCCGCCCCCTTCCTCGTGCCGCACGCCGGAATCGTCGCCGCCCTGGGCTCGGCGGCGCTGACCGTCATCGGCATCCCGCAGATCGTCAAGAACTTCAAGGGCGGCAAGGCCACCGTGAAGGACCTGGTCATAGCCAGCCCGCTCATCTGGTTCGGCGCGGCCACCCTGCTGTCGGTCGTCTCGATCGGCCAGGGCGCCAGCATCTGGTGGAACCTGGCCAACGTGGCCGGCGTGCTCGAGAGCGCCATCGTCATCGGGCAGATCAACTGGTACAAGCGCGACAAGGCCGAGATGAAGGCGTCGGCCCTGACCGTGGCGGCCTCGCTGGCGCCGCTGCCGCTCATCGCGACCCAGGCCCTGATGCCCCTCAAGGCCTGGCTCGACCTCTCCTTCACCGGCGCGATGGGGCTCCTGTGGGTGCTCAACTTCCCGCAGATCCGGCACAACTTCCGCGTCTGGGAGACCGAGAAGCGCGTCGCCGAGGGCGTCGCGCCGCTCTATCCCGCCCTGGTGGCCGGCGGCAGCCTGCTGCACCTCTTCACCGCGCTGGTCACCGGCGACCTGCGCTGGGCCATGAACGCGGGCATCGGCATCCTGACGGCCGGCATCGTGCTGGGCCAGATCTACGCGCCGCGCGTCACCAACGCCTTGGTCGGCCCGATCGTCCGGCTCGTCGACAAGGTTCTCTCCCTCGTCTCGCGCGGCCGCGGCGCCGAAGGCAAGGGGCGCGAAGCCGCCCCTGCCGCCGAGAAGGCGGAGCTGGCCCCGGCCTTCGACGGCGCCGACCTCTCCTCCTTCGCCGGCCCCGAGGCCAAGCCCCAGCTCGACGCGATGACGGCGCGGGCCAAGGCCCTGCCGGGCCGCAGCGTCATCTTCCTCGAGGCCCCCACCGCCGCCGGCAAGTCGACCTTGGCCAAGAGCCTCGAGGCCGGCCTGGGCGGCCGCATCCGCTCGCTGGAGGTCGACCGCTACTTCAAGAGCCGCCCCGAGGTCCCGGTGGACGCCAAGGGCCAGCCCGACTTCGACCGCCCCGACGCCATGCTGCTCGAGCGCGTGGCGGCCGACATCAGGACCCTGCTGGCCGGCGGCCGCGTCGAGCTCCCGGTCCACGACATGGCCTCGGGCGTGACGCGCTTCGACTCGGGCGAGTACATGCAGCTGGGCCCCGACGAGGTGCTCGTCGTCGACTCCATCTTCGCCTCGCACCCGGGCCTGCTCGCCGCCGCGCGCGGCCACGAGTCGCTCAACGTCTACCTCGACGCCCCCGCCGTCGTGCGCCTGGCCCGCCGCCTGGCCCGCGACCGGGTCGCCCGCGGCAAGCCCATCGGGGAGAACCTCAAGGGCTGGGCGCGCATCCTCGAGAACGAGAAGACCCACATCCTGCCGCTCAAGGGCGCCGCCGACATGGTGCTGAACCTGGTCGGCGCCGAGGAGCTCGCCGGCCTGCAGGACTCCTACGCGAAGCTGCTCGCCGAAGAGCGCGCCGCCGGGCGCGGGACCTCGGCCGAGGCGCGGCTGCTCGCCGAGATGATCCGGGCCTCGCTCGAGGCCGACCGCGGCGTCCCCGTCGGCCCCGCGTCCCGCTGAAGCCTCCGCATCCGCCGGCGAATGCGGGCCAGCCGATTGGTACAATCGGCGCCATGGCCAGACTCATCCCCAAGCCGTCCGTCATCGAAGCCGCCGGGACCAAGCCCAAGCTCATCGAGGAGTTCGTCGGGCGCATAAACTCCGGCACCGCGCAGGTCAGCGTGGCGCGCATGAAGAGCCCGTCGGGCTGGGTGGAGCCCGGTCAGACGCCCGAATTCGACGAGTACACCCTCGTCCTCAAGGGCTGCCTGAAGGTCGAGACGAAATCCGGGGCCGTGCTGGTCAAGGCCGGCCAGGCCGTCCATACCCCCAAGGGCGAGTGGGTGCGCTACTCCTCCCCGGAGCCCGAGGGCGCCGAGTACGTGGCCGTCTGCGTCCCCGCGTTCTCCCCCGCCGCCGTCCATCGCGACGCCGCCTAAGAATCCACGGGTGTTGCGTCGCGGCACCTGAAGGGGGGGAACCAAACCGACCCCTCGCGCGTACTAGTATCGTGGACCCTATATCCATCGAGACGCGCATCTACCTCATCGGCGGCCAGAAGGTCATGCTGGACCGGGACCTCGCGGAGCTCTACGGCATCGAGACCCGTGTGCTCAATCAGGCCGTGCGCCGGAATCTGGAGCGGTTTCCGTCGGATTTTATGGTTAATTTGTCTGAAAAAGAAACAGTAATCTTGATATCACAATCTGTGATATCAAGTTCGGAATCCTGGGGAGGCCGTCGGAAACCGCTACGCGCATTCACGGAGCACGGCATCCTCATGCTTTCAAGCGTCCTGAACCACCCTAGGGCCGTCCAGGTCAACATCGAGATCATGCGCGCCTTCGTGCGGATGCGGCGCTTCTTGTCCTCCAGCGAGGGGTTGGCAAAGAGGCTTGAGGCGCTTGAGGCTAGTTGCGAAGGTCGCTTCAAGGCTGTCTTCGATGCCCTGCGCCAATTGATGCGGCAGCCCAAGGCGCCGAGAAAGAGGATCGGGTTCCAAGTCTGATGGGTGATGCCGCCCAAGAAATTCGTAGACTACCCGCCCATGTTCGAGCTCCTGCGCACGACGGTGGACGTATTCCTGCACCTCGACCGCTACCTCACCGTCTGGGCGGGCTGGATGGGGGGCTGGCTCTACGCCCTCCTGTTCCTCGTCGTCTTCGCCGAGACCGGGCTCGTCGTGACGCCCTGGCTGCCCGGCGACTCCCTGCTCTTCGCCGTCGGGGCGCTGGCGGCCGCCGAGGGCTCCCCCATCGACGTCAAGGCCGTCTGCGCCCTGCTCATCGCCGCGGCCGTCCTGGGCGACGCGGTGAACTACTCGGCCGGGCGCTGGATAGGCCCCAAGGTCTTCCACCGCACGGACTCGCGCTGGCTCAACCCGCGCCACCTGCAGCGCGCCCACGAGTTCTACGAGAAGTACGGCGGCAAGACCATCATCCTGGCGCGCTTCATGCCCATCGTGCGCACCTTCGCGCCCTTCGTCGCCGGAGTCGGGACCATGGAGTACCGCCGCTTCGCGGCCTACAACGTGGTCGGGGGCGTGTTCTGGGTGCTCTCCTTCGTGCTGGCCGGCTATAAGTTCGCGGGCCTGCCCATGGTGAAGAAGAACTTCCATTTCGTCATCCTGGCCATCATCATCCTCTCTGTCATCCCTCCCGTCATAGAGTTCGTAAAGGCTCATCGGGAGAAGCGCTAGCTTTCATGGACAGACCGCGGAAACCCTGTTATAATCGGCCGAAAGCATGAATGGGTTCAAGAAGCTCTGCGTGCTCGCCGCCCTGTCGGCCCTGCCCTTTACGGCGGCCTGCAAGCCCCCGAAGTACATCAAGTACAACTCCGAGTCCGGCGACTTCACGGCCCAGGTCCCCTGGGGCTGGAGCGTCTATCTGGACCGCCAGGGCGACGACTACTACAGCTACACCTTCGTCGGCCCCTTCGACCCCGAGTTCCACCGCGGCGTCCCCACGCTGCAGGCGCGCTGGTACGGCAAGGACCGCGTCCGGACCCTGCCCGACGGGGCGGTGGAGGCCTACTCCACTCCCCGCGAATTCGTCGAGCGCACCCTGCGCGACCTCTACGGCCCCGACCGCGCGCTGAAGGTCGAGCCGCATCCCATCTCGGTCAGCGGCTGGGAGGCCACGCATTTCGTGGTGCTCGCGCCGATGGAGGTCCCCGGCACGATGCGCTTCGGCGTGTCCGAGGAGGCCGGCTCCAAGAAGACCGTGGTGCTGCGCCAGCACGCCTATGTGGTCGTGCCCATGGACACGGGCTTCTACGTGCTGATCTATCCCGCGACGCGCGCCGGGTTCGACAAGTACGAAGACCGGTTCAACAACCTGGTCAACTCCTTCCGGGCGCTCAAGGACGGCCCCGGCGGGCCGAGCCTGAAGCCCTAGTCCACGTCCATCCGGACCTTCGCTTCGACGCGCTTGAGGGCGGCCTCGGCCTCGGCCGCGCTGCGCCCCCGGGCCGTGACCATCCCCACCCGGTCGTTGCCCTCCGGCGGGACGCGCACCGCGGCCCCCGGGCGGATCATCTTGCGCAGCTCGTAGAGCGACGGGTCCGCCTCGGCGGCGGAGCCGTCGAGGGCCTTGAGGGTGCCCGAGCGCTCCGGAATCAGGAAGCGCCCCTCCAGGTGGGTCAGGGGGGTCGGGGACTTGTAGGGCGCGCCGGGGATGTCCGCCGCGGCCATCAGCCCCTCCTCGACGAGGTCCACCCCCCAGACGTCCTTCACCCAGTCCCGGACATAGACGCCGCCCATGCGCGCGTTGACCTCGATGACCCGCGGACCCTCGGGGGTGAGCTTCATCTCGATGTGCAGCACCCCGCGGTCCAGCTTGAGGGCGGCGGCGGAGTCGTGGGCCAGCTTGGCCAGCTCGGCCTGGCCGGCAGACGGCAGGTGGCTGGGCAGGCTGGAGCCGGTGGCGAGGAAGAAGGGGCGCTTGGTCGGCCAGTTGTCGGTGACCGAGGTGAACACCGGCTTGCCGCCCTGCATCACCACGTCCACATCGACCTCGTCGCCCTCGAGGTACTGCTCCATCACCAGGCCGATCTGGGCCGAGAAGGCGCCGTCGGTGGCCGCCTCGCGCGCCACCTCCGCGGAGAGCGACTTCCAGGCGGCGCGGGCCTCGGCGGCGGAGCGCACCTCCTTGACGAACTTGGCCTCCGCGCCGGAGGCCGGCTTCATGATGGCGGGGAATCCCACCGACGCGACGGCCGCCTCGAGCTCTTCGTCGGAGCGCACCGGCGCGAAGCGCGGGGCAGGCAGGCCGGCCGCCGCCATCACCTCGCGCGTGGCGCGCTTGTCGCGCGCCGCCTTGGCCCCGGCGACCGGCAGGAAGGGCAGGCCCAGCTTCTCTCCCAGCTCGGCGGTCAGCGGGATATCGTCCTCCCAGAACGAGGTGATGCCGTCGAATTTTCCGGTCAGGCCGGCCTCGGCCAGGGCCGACTCGGCGGCCGCGGCGGCGCCGTCCTTGTCGAGGGTCTCCACGGGGATATAGCGGTCCACCAGGTCGGCCATCAGGGAGCCCGGGCGGTCGACCAGGGTGATCTTGACGCCCAGCTCCTTGGCCCGCTCGAAGATGAAGCGCTTGCCGTAGTAGCCGCCGCCCACCATCAGGATGCGCTTGCCCTTGAGGGCGTCGCGGCGGGCGCGCTGCAGCATCGTCGCCACCCAGGCGCGCGAGTGCTCGCCGGCCCGCTCCGGATAGAAGCTGTCGAGCTGCATCTGCCCGCCCGAGTCGTGGTCGTTGATCTCGATGACCTTCGGGATGAGCTTGCCGCCCTTCCAGTCGAGCATCACGTCGAGGCCGACGAAGTCGGTCTGGGCCTGGGCGGGGATCCTCCCGTCGGCGCGCAGCTGGGCCTCGTTCTCCCAGAGCGACTCGAGGGTCCCGCGCGCCGTCCTCTCGAGGTCCTCGCGGAAGGCCGCCGCCTCGGCGGGGGTCTTGAGCAGGCCGTGCTGGTCCTGCAGGGCCTTGATCACGTCCTCGAAGGGCATCACCACGGCGGCGTCCTCGGGGTCGGCCTTCCCCGCCTCGTTCGGGCCGCCGGGCTCGGCGACCGTGGGCTTGCCCCAGGGGCCGGCGCGCACGAAGACGGCCGAGTTGACCGTGCCGCCCCACGGGGTGCGCTGGGCGAACAGGCGCATGTTCCAGTCGCGCTTGGCCGGCGCCGCGGCGGCGGTCTTCGCCTCCGCGGCCGAAAGGAAGTCCAGCGACACGTCGGCGCCCATGCGCAGGCCCTTGCCGGAATAGCCGTCGGCGGGCGGCGCGCGCGCGCCGCCTTCCTTGACGCGGAAGTAGAGCGGCGGAGGCGTGATGCGCTCGTCGATGAGGACGGCGCCGTCGGGGGTCATCATGCCGTCCTGCGAGAGGGCCATGACGTGGGCGGCGATCGCGTCGATGTCGGAGGTCTTGAAGAACTTCACCCCGCGGCTCGAGTGCCATTGCGGGCCCGAGGGCTTCACCACGACCTCGCCGCCGAGGCGCCCGGCGTTGGCGGCGAGGAACTCCTCCACCTGGGCGCGCACCCGGGCGCCGAGCTGGGCCAGCGTCACCCCGTTGCGGTCGAAGCCGGTCCGCCAGGCCATGGGATGGCCGTGGAGGAGGAAGGCCAGGGTGGCGGGCACCCCCACGCCCTTCTCCGCCATGAAGACGCGCGTGAGGAGCTTGTCGTTGGTGACGGCCTCCAGCTCCACCGAGCTCGTCATCGGCGTGTCGAGGCCCTTCTCGAACGGGACCCCGTCGGCGCGGTCGTTGGAGCCCAAAGTGAAGAAGTTGCCGAAGTAGCGCACCACGCGCGGCTGGTCGTACTCCGCCACCCAGGCCTGGCCTTCGGCGTCGAAGAACAGGCCCTTCTTCATCAGGATGCGGGTCCGGCCGTCGGGCCGGCGCTCCGAGACCAGCCAGGAGGCGTCCAGGGCCAGGTGGACGTCGCCGGGGGCCTGGCGCCCGCCCTCGCGGGCGATGGAGAGCTTGTACACGGAGGCGGGGGCCAGGATGGCCACCGTCGGCCGGTCGGCCGAGACCGGGTTCGCCACCCGCACCGTCTTGGCCGGGGGGAGGCCCAGCTTGGCCAGGTTCTTGGCCAGCTTGTCGAGCTCGGTCCGCTCGGCGCCCTTGGGCGAGCGCCAGCGCAGCCAGCGCGGCAGGGTGGAGCCGAGCAGCTTGAGCCCTCCCAGGTAGACCGCCGAGATGCCCATCATGGCCAGCGTGACCATCTTCATCGGCGCGCCGTCGCCGAGGAGGTCGTGGAGCGGCGTTCCCGCCCCCGCGTGGCCGAAGAGCCAGGCGAAGGCCAGGCCGCCCGCGCCGGCGGCGAGGACCTCGAAGACCGTCATCAGGGCGTTGATGTCCTCCCCGCGCTTGGAAGCCTCGGGGTCGTTCTTGATCTCGACCTGCAGGAGCGCCCGCATGCGCGAGCGCAGCGGCTGGTAGAGCATCTTCATCAGCACGACGGCCGGCACCGCGAGGAGCAGGGAAGGGGCGGACCAGAGCAGGGCCGAAGGGATGAAGGCCAGCGAGGCCCCGATGGTCAGGTAGGCGAGGAACTGGTAGGTGCCGATGCGCCCCTGGATCTTCTGGGCGTACTTCATCAGGAACGTCGAGGCGATCAGGCCCCCCAGCGTGACCGCCGAGAGCAGCAGGCCGTTGCCCGAGGCCCCGGACTTGAGGATGTCGATGGCGAAGGTGGGCAGGACGACGGCGAACAGCGCGTCCTCGACGAAATTCTCCGCCGTGGCCATCGCTGAGCGCGACAGGATGCGCTTGTTGCGCCACAGGAGCTTCATCGTCTCCCAGTTGCGCCGCGGGGCCTCGCGCAGGATCTCCCAGCCCGAACGGAGCATGCGCAGCCCGCGGCCCAAGGGTCCCAGGGCGTCGAGGAGGGCCTCGCCGTTGCCCTTCACCTTGACGAACTTGGCGTAGATGAACGCCGCGGCGCTCATCACCGCCGCGAACATCGCGAACCCCACCGCCGCTCCGATGCCGGGGCCGTAGGTGGCGTCCAGCCAGTCCATCGGGAGGCCGATCAGCGGCGGGACGACCAGCATCATCCCGTAGTAGATGAGGTCGTAGAGGTAGCCGCCCTGCTCGATCTTCTTGTCCGAGGTGAAGACCTTGCGGGCCCCGTCGGTGTCGATGTCGACCAGGTGGTTCATCGACACGATGACGGCGTTGATCCCGACCAGGCCCAGGAAGCCCGCCCAGGGCAAGCCGCCGACCAGAGCCAGGAATCCGATGGAGCCGAAGATGAGGGCGCGCGAGACGGCCGCCCCGACCAGGATGCGCTTCATCGGCGTACGCGCCACGATGCCGCCCGAGAGCAGCGAGGCCCCGGCGAAGGTCCAATAGTGAACGGCGCGGGCCACGCCGGTCATCGCCGCGTCGCCGGTCAGGGCCTGCACGAGCAGGGGCATCGAGGCCAGGTAGATGCTGATGGCGAAGAGGAAGGTGGCCTGGCCGAGGATGTAGGCCTTCTCGGAGCGGTTGAAGCCGGAGAAGGCGGAGAGCTTGGAGCGCAGCCGGCCGAAGAAGCCCTGCGGGGCCTGGGCCGGGGCCTCCTTCTTCAGGAAGCCGACGGCCGGCTCCTCGGCGGCGGGCTGGGATGCGGCGCCCCGGCCGAGGGCCGGGCGCGCGGCGTTGAGGGACCCGGTCCGGGCCGCGGCGGGGAAGGCGTCGGAGGCCGTCCGGGCGGCGGCGCCCGAGTAGAGCGAGTCGAGGGCGGCGCCCGCGTCGACCCCCTTGGAGATGGAGTCCAGGGTTTTCGCCGCACCGGCGGCCCGCGGCGCCGGCTTTCCGGCTCGCTCAGGGGCCGCCTCCGGCGCGCTGCGGCCGGAGGTCTTTGACGAGGCGCGGGATGGCGCCGGAGATCGGACCGGGGGCAGGGCCTTCGCCGGAGCCGCCGCGGCGGCCGCGGCGGGCATGGCCGCGGCCGAAGGCGCGGCAGCCGCGGACGCTCCCGCTCCGACCTTGGGCGTCAATGCGGGGCTTAGGGCCGCGGGGTTGGGCAAAGTGGACGCCAGCCCCGTCGGAGAGACGAGGGACGGCGGGGCGGAGAGGGACAGGTTCGCGCCGACCGTCCCGGCCCCCGTCTGGCCCAGCCCGGGGGTCCCCACCGTGACCGGCACTTCGACGGCGCCCTTGACCTGGGCGAACAGGCGGTACGGCTCGAGGCCGGGAGCGAGAGCCGTCAGCACGGCGGCCAACGAGGCCGCGAGGACCCGTCTCCAGAGGGGCATACATATAAGGATGGAAGGCGGGGCGGGGTTTTGCCAGGGGTCAGGCGGCCCCATGACGGATAGGCCCTTGGCTCAGCATTTTCCAATCCGGGAATGAGCCTGAAGAGCGTTGAGGGTCCGTTGCCGTAGTTTGCTGGGTCTTGCCTCCGTTTCTGTTGCCGTTGTCCGTTGAGATTCCAGAACAATGACGCTCCACGGACGCAGAGCGTGTT
>JACRDU010000147.1 GCA_016218495.1 Elusimicrobiota bacterium | reverse complement strand
GTCGTTGGCGAGCAGGCGGTCGAGCTCGGCGAGCGCCTCGTGCGCGCGCCCGGCCTTGGCCAGGGCCTGGGCCAGGCGCAGGCGCGCGCCGGTGAAGTAGGAGTCGGCGGAGGCGGCGCGGTCGAAGGCCGCCACGGCGGCCTTGAGCTCGCCGGCCTCCTCGCGCGCGTGGCCCAGCCAGTACCAGGCCAGCGGCAGGCCCGGGCGGGCCTTGGCCGCCCGCTCGAGGAAGACGGCGGCATCGGCGGGGCGGCGCAGGGCCAGGGCCGTCCGGCCGCGGGCGATGAGTGCGTGCGGGTCGTCGGGGCGCTGCTTGAGCGCCGCGTCGAGCTCGTTGCGGGCCTCTCCCAGCTGGCCGCGGCGGAACTCGAGCTCTCCGAGGGCGGCCCGCACCTCGTGCTGCTTGGGGTCCTCCTTGAGGGCCCGGCGGTACCAGTCCGAGGCCTTCTTGGGCTCGCCCAGGGAGTCCCAGACCACGGCGCCGTTTATCCAGGCCTCGAGCAGGTCGGGCTTGCGGCGCAGGGCGGCCTGGTAGGCCTTGATGGCGTCCTGGGGCTTGCCGGCGAAGGAGAGCTTGTGGCCGAGCAGCACGTCGTTTTGCGCCGCGGCGGCGGGCGCCTGGGCGGGCGCCGTGGGCTTCACTTCGCCGGACAGGCCGGCGGCCACGATGAGGGCCGCGGCGCCGAAGCGGGCCGTGGCGCGGAGGAACGTCATGAGCACGAGTGTAGACACTGGGTGTTAAGCGCGTGCGGCGGGTTTGTTACAGAGTTAAGTTGGACGGCCTCTTCATAAACGCCCGAGTTCCTTCTTGAGCTGATCGGGCAGTTGCTGGATGATGGCCCAATGGCTCTTCGGCAAGAATGCCTTGAGTTCGTTGTAGAGGAACTTCCTGTCGGCCGCCTCCAGCTTTTCCAAAACCTGCTTGCGCCGGACTGCAATGGACTTCCTCTCCCCCATCGGCTTGCGAAGGATGAAATAGAGGTCGTAGAAGTCCCGCGGCTTGGCGCGCGAGAGCAGGGCGTCGACCTTCTCGTCCACGAGCATCTGCTCCGGCAGGCCGTACACGTTGTAGTTCGGTACGAAGCTCGATGAGACCACGGACAGCTCGCCCTTCATCGGCTTCTGGCGCGTGGAGGCTTGCAGGAGCAACTCGATCTCCCACGGGCCCATGGAGCCTCGGACGATGCCGAAGTAGCCGCCGGTCGTGGGTTTGGACTCGACGAGCGCCAGACCGCCAATCTCCTGGCCCACTCGCTTGGCCGTCCGCTCGAACAAGGCCTTCGTCTTGAGGAACGGTATGGCCGCGGTGAAGTCGAGGTCCTCAGAGTAGCGCGGGCTCTGGTAAACGATCCGCAATGAGGTCCCGCCCTTGAACATGAGGCCGTCCGAGCCCGGGTCCGCGTACAGATGCGACAGGAATACATGCTGCACATACTCGCGTGCGATGTTCTCCTTCGTCGTATGGAATCTTACGGCGAGCTGCTCGATTTCATCGGCCAACAGCATGGTCCACCCAGGAGAGGAAGGCCTTCGGCTTGAACAAGCGCGCGTGCCGGAGGAGCTTTTTGCGATCCACCTTCTGCCAGGCGATGCGCTCGTTGAGGGCCCTCTTCTTGAGGAACACCAGGAACAGATAGTCGCACAGCGCCTTCTCCGCCTCGGCCATCAACACCAGTTCCATGCCGACCCTGCTGAGGCGATAGCCGGTGAATGCCGCCTTCTTGAGGGAGTGATAGACGTAGCCGAAGTCGCCGGCCTCGAGTTCCTTGGTGCGGCGCGTGGTGGCGGAGGTTACGGAGTAAACCGTTTCGGGGATCAGGTGATGGTGCGCCAAGGCGCTCTCGTAGGAGATGTATGACGGGCGATAGAGGGCGTTGGCGATGGTCATGGCTCCCGGCATGTTCCAGGGCAGGGCGTAGAGTCCGTTTTTGAGGCGGACGACGGCTCCCCGTCTGCTGCAGCGTTCGAGCGTCTTATAGCCGGTAGGCAAAGACAGTCCGAGCGCGCGCCGAAAATCAGCGGTCGTAAAGAGGCGGAGGCCCTTCTGCGCCAGCTTTCTTTGGATGTCCAGTGATGTCATGATTCGTACAGTTATGTACAGAAACCTACTGCACTTAGTCTAACAGGTCGAAGCTCCGATTTCAAGACGGGGTTACGGGAAGGAAGAGAGAGCGGGCGATGGGAATCGAACCCACGTCTGAAGCTTGGGAAGCTCCCGTTCTACCATTGAACTACGCCCGCGCTCAGCCGGCCGGAACTTCGACAGGCCTGGAGAGTATATCGGGACGGGAGCGGGCTTTCAAGCCTCAGGGGGTGAGCTTGTATAGCGTGTACGGGCCTTCGACGTGCGCGACGGCCCCGGAGACCTCGCGCGGGCGGGTGGTGAGCAGGTAGCCCACGCCGCGCTCGCGCGCCAAGGAGGCGAGGTTGGCCGAATCCAGCCAGGCGTCCGAGCGTTCCAGCTCGGCCGGCAGGGCGGCCTGGCCGCGCACCCGGCCGGGCTCGAAGCCGGCGGCGCGCAGGTGCTCGGCCATGTCGCGCGAGGCGGGGCAGTAGTTGAAGCCGAGGTTCAGGAACTCCGGGCAGGTGAACAGCGCGCGCTCCGCGCGCGGCATGAAGTCCAGGCAGCGCGCCAGTGTCAGGGGCGACTGCACCACGACGGCCGAGGCCTCCGTGTTTTCGCGCACCCAGTCGGCCATGCGCGCCATCGCCCAGTCGCGCGTCTCCCGGCGGCCCCAGCAGGCGGCGGCCAGGAGCATCGCGGCGGCGGCCAGAGCGGCGTGCTCGCGCAGGCGGTCTTCTCGGCGCAGGGCGGCGCCGGCGGCCAGCAAGAGCAGGAGGATTCCCCCCGCCCAGGGCGCGAAGGCGGGCAGCTCGAAGAGGCCGCCGCGCAGATGGGCGGCGGAGGCGGCCGCCTGGAACACGGCCGGGGCCGCCGCGTGGAGGAAGGGGAGCAGGGCCGCTGCGACGACGATGCCCAGCCCCAGGCGGCGCTTGCCCCCCGCCAGCGCGGCCAGGAGCAGGACGGCCCAGAAGCGCGTCACGAAGTCGCGGTAGATGGCCGACTCCACCAGCGCCGCCAGGAGAGGCAGGCCCAGAGCGGGGTCGCGCCGCAGCGCGCGCGCCGCCAAGAGGGGCACCAGCAGGTCGCCCGCCAGCTCGGGCAGGTAGAGGGCTATCCAGGGCTGGAGCTTGACGACGACGCCCCACAGGGCCGAGTCCGGGGCGGGATGCCGGAAGGCCCAGCTGCCGCAGACGACGAAGACGACGCTCAGCGCCGCGGCCCGCCGCCACAGCCCGGCGCTGGGCAGGCCGCGCGCTTCCCAGAAGGCGAAGGCGATGAGGGCGTAGCCCTCCAGGACCAATGCCCAGTCGGCGGCCTTGATGTCCGTGCCGCCCAGCCAGGGCCCCAGCACGCTCAGGGTCATCTCGGCGTAGGCCCGGTCCAGCTCCTTGAACGGGTTCCCCCCAGACCACAGCAGCATGGGCAGTCCGATGAGGACGGCCGCGGCGGCGCGCGAGAAGAACGCGCGCGCGCACTTAGGGTCCCGCCAGGCGGCCAGGGCGTCTTCCAGCATCACCAGCGGCCAGACGAAGATGGCCGGGTTGGGGTGCAGGTAGGTGGCCGCGCCCAGCCAGCCCAGCGCCGCCCAGCGCCGGCCGCGCAGCAGGGCGGTCACCGAGAGGAGCAGCGGCAGCAGGCCCAGGCAGCGGTCGATGGTCACCAGCGTATAGGGGGCGTCGGCCAGGCCGAGCGGCATGTTCGAGCCGAAGAAGAGCACGGCCAGCCCGGCCGCCGTCCTGTCCTGCGTCGCCTCGCGGGCAAAGCGGTACATCGCCGCCGCGCAGGCGGCCCAGAGCAGGACCTGCAGGGCGCCGACGGAGAAGGTGCCCGATACGCCGAGGGCGGCGCTGAGCGCGGCCAGGAACCGTGAAACGAAGAGCGGGCCGACAGTGTAGGGCGCGCCGTGGCTGGCGGTGACGAGCACGCTCGAGCCCAGGCTGGCGGGGTGGAGGGCGTGCTGGGTGAGCAGGTGCAGGTTGCTGCCCTCCACGGCGGGCAGGCGCACCATGGTCAGCGCCACCGCGGCCGCCGCGCAGAAAGCCCAGGTCGCCCGTTCGGCGGCGGGGTCGGGCGCCTCAGCGGGGGCGGGCATCCCACTTCCGCCGCATGAACAGCATCTCGGTGAGGAACCTCATGTAGCGGGCGTTCTCCACGCCGCGCGTGAAGTAATCCCACAGGTTGGCGACGGGGCGCCAGGGACGGGCCAGGAAGGAAAGCAGGTAGAAGTTCGCGAACATCCAGACCATCCAGAAATAGAGCTCGCGCGAGGACAGGGTGTCGGAGTAGGAGATGCCCTCGGCGCTGTAGAAGTCGATGACGTTGTCGAGCTCGTTCATGTCGTCGCCGATCTTCCCCGAGGCGACCAGCCGGGTGAAGTATTCCGAGCCCGGGTAGGGCGTGAACTTGGAGACGGTCACGTCGTGCACGCCCATCAGGGCCAGGCGGCGGATGAGGCCCAAAGTGGCGCGCATCGAGGCCCGGGTGTCCTCCGGGAAGCCGATGACGATGAAGCAGCCCACCGTCATCCGGGTCTTGAGCACGGTGCGGGCGGCCTCGAGCAGGCGGTCCAGGTCTATCTGCTTCTTCACCGCCTTGAGGATCTCCACCGAGCCGGACTCCGGGGCGAAGGCGAAGTTGCGCAGGCCGGACTCGTCGAGGGCCCGCGCCAGCTCGGGGTCGAAGGCCTCGCAGCGCGTGCCGGCCGGCAGCTGGTAGGAAACGCCCAGGCCGCGCCGGATGAGCTCCTTGGCGAAGCGCAGGGTCTTCTCGCGGTTGACGATGAAGGTGGAGTCCATGAAGGTGAAGCCGCTCACCCCGTAGCGCTTCTTCATCGCCTCCATCTCGTCGGCCAGGCCCACGGGGTCGCGCATGATGTAGCGGCGCGTCCACATGTCTGGGTTCGAGCAGAAGGTGCACTCGTACGGGCAGCCGCGGCTGCCCAGGATGGGCATCGAGCGCCCCAGGTGGATGCCGCTGACCTGGTGCTGTTCGATGTACTTCTCCAGCGGCCAGCCCTCCCAGTCGGGCCAGGGCAGGGCGTCGATGTCGGCGGTGCGCCGGCGCGCCGGCGTGCGGACCGGCTTCCCGTCCGCGTCGGTGTAGGCGATGCCGGCCACGTCCCTCCAGGGCTTTCCGGCGTTCAGGCGCGCGATGAGCTCGAGGACGGTCTCCTCCCCCTCCCCGCGCACCACCACGTCGAAGAGCCCGCCGCGCAGCACCTGCTCGGGCATGGCCGAGGGGTGCTCGCCGCCGGCGACGAACACGGCGTCCGGAAAGCGCGCGCGCACGGCCTGGGCCAGGGTGCGCACCAGAGGCCAGCAGTGGCTGAACAGGCAGGTAAAGCCGATGACGCGGGCGCCGGCGGGGATGCGCGCCACGACCTGGGCGTCGGTCAGGCCCTGCATCATCACCTTGCCCTCGCGGTAGGGCAGGATCTGGTCCAGGGCCTCGCCGCAGGCGTCGATGGCCGTGTAGGCCAGCCCCGCGGCCTTGAGCGCGCCGCCCAGATAGGCCAGGCCGATGGGCGGGCTGGGCGTCTGGATCTGGATGCCCCGGATGGTCTTGAGGCCCTGATGGTTGATGAGGACGATCATCAGACCAGGACGCGGGCGACGGCGCGCCAGTGCTTGCGGAACCAGGCCAAGCGGAAGTAGTAGCCGACGTAGGCCTGGTGCAGCGCGTCCTCCAGGAACCCCTTGGACAGCGTGTCGTGGCGCCAGGTCAGGTGGGAATAGCTGAACTTCTCCCAGTCCTCGTCGAGGAAGCGCTTGCGGTAGCCCTCGAAGATGTCGGTGCCGGGCTGCGGCGTGAAGATGTGGAAGGTGGCGAACATGGCGTTGAGCTCCCGGGCGTAGGCCAAAGTGGCCCGCACGCTGTCCTCCGACTCGCCCGAGAAGCCGACTATCCAGTTGGTCTGCACCACCACCCCGCGGCGCTCGAGCACGGCGAGCTTGCGCCGGGTGTCATCCTTCTTGTACGGCCGGCGCATGTTGGCCTTGAGGATCTCGTCGTTGGAGCTCTCGATGCCGGTGATGACGTAGCGCAGCCCGGCGTCGCACATCAGCTCCAGGTCGGCGTCCTCGAAGGTGTCCAGGCGCATCTCGCAGGACCAGGTGATCTTGCGCGGCTCGGCCAAGAGCAGCCTCATGAACTCCCGGAAGTCCTTGCGCCGCTCGCCGAAGTTGGGGTCGCGGAACATGAAGTAGCGCACGGCGTGCTCGTCGTAGTAGTGCCGGATGGTGCGCAGCGCGTGCTCGTGGGAGAAGAGCTTGGCGTCCCCGTAGATGGCGGCGTACGGGCAGTAGTTGCAGGTCATCGTGCAGCCGCGCGACTTATGGATGGCCACGCCCTTGTCCTTGGAGAAGGGGCGCCGCGCCCAGCGCCCCTGGGCGAGGAAGGGCGTCCAGTCGAGCATGGGCAGGGTGTCGAGGTCCGCGGGCTCGCTGGAGCGCAGGCGCTTCTCGGGCGGCAGGCCGCCCTCGAGCACGCGCCGCACGCCCTCCTCCGGCGAGCCCTGGATGACCAGGTCGGCGGCCCCCTCGTAGACCTCGGGCATGGTGGTGGCGAAGGAGCCCACCATGACGGTCTTGAGGTCGGGGCGGCGGGCCTTGAGCGTGCGCAGGAAGTCCAGCTCGTTCTTGAAGTCCACCATGCTGCCCAGCACGAAGGCGATGTCGCAGTCGGCGGGCAGGGCGGCGGGGTCGCCGGTGTGCGCGGCCTGGACCGACACGCCCAGCGCGCGGCAGACCGAGGCCACCTGGGCCAGCACGACGGGCGGGGCGCTGAAGTGCGAGCGCAGGTGGCGGTTGAGGATGCCGCCCAGGAGCGAGCCGCGCAGGTCCAGGCGCTTGCCCAGCCCCCCGGCCATCTCCTTGGCCACGTAGTCGTCGCCGGCCGCGGGCACCTCGATGAGCACGGCCTTGTGGAACACGCTCACGCCTTCCTCCGGGCCGGACGCAGGCCCTCCCAGACGATGCGGGCCAAAAAGCGCGTGCCGTCCTTGATGACCTTGGACTTGGCCTCGCCCTTGAGGCGGGCCCGCTCGCGCGAGGGCACCTCGGTGATGGGGCGCCCCAGGCGCAGGGTGTTCACCAGGAGCTCGATCTCTATTTCGTAGCCGGTGGCGGTGTAGTCGAAGGCGGTGAAGACCTCGCGGCCGAAGACCTTGTAGCCGTTCAAGGCGTCGGAGACGTAGCGCCCGTGGATGAGGCCGAAGGCCAAGGTCAGCACGATGTTGCCGAAGGCGCGCACGCGGGTGAACTCCTCCGAGCCCCCGGTCAGGCGCGAGCCGATGACGAGACCGCCGTGGGTGCGCGCCTCGGCCAGCAGGGCCGGCAGGTCCTGGGGGCGGTGGGAGAAGTCGGCGTCCATCATGCAGAGGAACTTCCCGCGGGCCGCTTCGAAGCCGGTGCGCAGGGCCCCGCCCTTTCCCGCCGGGTGGGCGCTGGGCATGACCCGGGTGCCGGGAGTGCGCCGGGCCACCTCGGAGGTGGCGTCGCTGGAGCGGTCGTCGACGACGATGACCTCGATGGAGTCCCGGGTGGAGCGGCGTAGCCGGTCCAGCTCGTCGAGCAGCAAGGGCAGGTTCTCGGCCTCGTTGCGGGCGGGGATGACGACGCTCACATCGGGGACGGCGTCGGATGCTCCGCTCTCCTCAGGCTTGCGCGGGCTGCGCAGGCGCGGATTCGAAGCTCCGTCCGGCGCGCGGAGCAGGGCCTCCACGCCCTCGGCCAGGGGGGTGTCCCCCGCGCTCGGGGAATGGCGCGCCACGACGGCGCGCAGGCCGTGGGCCGAGGCGTAGGCGCGGGCCAGGGCTTCGGCGGCCTCGGCCAGAGCGGCGGGGACGCCGGGGGCGGGCTCGGCGGCGGCGACCACGCAGGGCACCTTGCGCCCGTCGAGCCTGAGGGCTTCGAGCAGATGGACCAGGCCCAGCACCCGGCTGCGCACCTGGGAGAGGGCCTCTCCCCCGTCTCCGGCGAAGAGGGCCACGGCGTCGGGCTTGAGCTCGCCCAGCGCCTCGGCCAGGTCGGAGAAGTCCGTGGGGTCGAGACGCCGCGACGGGACCCCGGCCGAGCTGACGCGGGCGTCGACGGAGGCGTCGAGGACGAGGACCTCGTTATGGGGGTGCAGGCGCAGGGCGAGCTCGAGGCCCGGGAAGGTCCCGCCGCCCACGACGAGGACGCGGCGGCCTTCGAGTCGGGTTTCGCTCATCGAGGACCATAGGTTACTAGTGCCCGGCCCCGGCGTCAATGGCTTGGGGCCTCCATGTTCCCGGACTTTTAACGGGCTATTCCCCCAGCGGCTTGTGCGGCCCCCCGGGGGCCGCCCAGCCTCGGCGGGCAAGCCCGCCGAGGGGGACGTCAACGGCGGGGGTTTCACGCCGTTACCCCCGCCGGGCAAGGACTCGGGAAGTCCATCGCGATCAGCCGCATGAACCTCCCGAGCGTCATCTTCGGCGGACGGGCGAAGCGGGTCCTCAGCATCTCCTCCATCCATCCCCAAAGCCTACGCAACGCCGTTGTCCT
>JACRDU010000149.1 GCA_016218495.1 Elusimicrobiota bacterium | reverse complement strand
GGATGGCCGTATAGCCCCGAGGCGTCGCTGGAGAAGACCGCTGAGACCGGTTCAGGGCTGCTGCGGTCCAGCGCGTCGATTGCCGCCCAGATCCGCCGGCCGAGCTCGTCCGTGCCGACGGCGGCGAGGCCTCCGTCCTGGAGGCCGGTCAATTGCAGGGGAGGGCCGAGCCCCGCGGCCCGCGCCGCCGCGGCCGCCTCTCGGCCGCGGCAGGCGCTCTTGGCGCTCCGGAGCGCCGCCTCATCCGGGGCATGGTCGGCTTCAGGACAAGTCCCCGGGACGACTTGTCCCTTGGCGTTGTCCGAGACCAGGAGCCAGTGGACCTTGGTCGTCGGATGAGTCCGGCGGATGCTCGCGACCTGGCCGAGCACCGTGATCTCGTCGTCGGCGTGGGCGAAGACCATGAAGACCTCCCCGGAGTGGAAGTCGGGCAGGTCCGGCAGGGGGGCGCTCAGCTCGGGGAGCACGGCCGGGTCGAAGACCGGCCCGCACTCGGGAAGGGGAGGCACGGCCGAGGCTCCGGCGCTAGCGGCGAATAGGAGGAAGGCCAGCGAGTGGGTGGTCATCGGAAGAGCTTCCCCACGAAATGCCCGATGACTCCCCCGACCAGGGCGCCGATGAGGCCGCCCAGCGGGCCGCCGATGAGGGTGCCCACCGCGCCGCCTGCCGATACTCCCACCGCGGCGCCGTAGTCCCCCCTCATCGCCAGCAGGCAGGCGGAGACCCCCAGCGCGGCGCCGGTCAGCGCTCCGAAAACGCCCCCCCGGAATAGGCCGTTGGCCGCGCCCGCCAGGCCCGCCCCGACGGCGATCAGGCGTTTCGTGGACTTGGAAGGCGGCTTGGGAGCAGGAGGCTCGGCGCGCTTCTTCGCCTGCGTCGGGAGGGCGTCGGCGGTTAGCGCGGGTCGGCGGCCGCCGCGTGCCGCGGCCGCCACGGCTTCGGGAGGAGTCGACGCCGCGCCGTTCCCGTCGAAGGAGGCTCCGACGCCGGACTTGGCACCCTCCGGCCCGAGGGCCCGCGCGGCGCGGCCCATGGCCTCCGTCCGGGAGGCCGCCGAGGAAGCGCCTCCGGCCGACGCGGGCGCCGCCGTGAGGAAGGGAAACAGAACCCCCGCCGCGAGCAGGGCGCCCGGCGTCTGGTTCCGGCGTCTCATCTCTTCGCCTTCCCGACGGACTTCAACGCCCTATAGTACGAGGCGACCGACTTGAGAGGCTCCGTCAGCGTCCGCCACACGGCGTCGGGGGGGGACGCATGTGCGCCCGCGTCCGTGACGAGCAGGGCCGCGACCGCGTCTTCCCGCAGAGGCTCCGCCCGCCAGGAGCCCCCGATGTTCCGGATGACGACCTCTCCGACGTAGCCGCCCATCGTCTTGCAGAAGGTCCAGAGGCCTTGCCGCTCCTCCTCGCAGAGGCGCTCGGGATCGACCAAACCCGACCGCATCCAAACCGCCAGGATGCGGTCGACGTCCTCCAGGCTGCGTTCGGAATAGTCCAGCGTGATGTCGAAGCGGGCCTCGGCGTAGTCCATGGCGGTGGCCGCGTAGGCCCGCATGGCATCGGAGACGGCGTAGTCGGGGGCAGTCCGCGGGCCATCCAAGTCCAGCATATAACCGTTCATGGCGTACTGCGGCCGCGGGCCTGGCAGTCGGCCAGGGCGGAGTCCTCCGCGGCCCCCTGCACGCCCAATTGTCCAAGCACGCTGAACGGTATCGGCAGGAAAGCCCGGCGGAATTCCCGGAAGGCCGTAAAGACCGGTGGGACCGGCTCGGCGCCGGGCGTCAGTTCGCCCGCCTCCGCGACCCCGGGCTGTCCGGCGGCGGCCTGCCGCAGGTCTTTGAGGATGTCCCCCAGCGCTGGCGCCCCCTGGTCGAACGCCGGGGCCGCCGCGCCGCCGCCCTGGACCGCGGCCTGCGCTCCGCAGGCCGTCCCGAACAGCAGTGCTAGGATCCACTTGTCGGTCTTCATCGTCCTGCCTCCTTTGCGTCCATGGCTCCAGGATGCCCCCGCAGGCCGCTTGGCCCCTGGGCTGGGCGGGGATGGCGTCGTCGTCATCGGGACCAGCCGGGCGCCGTGATGGCGTTGTCCGCATGAGAACCAGGCGTGTTATTGGTGCCGTCGGGGGGGCATGTACGCCCGCGTCCGTGACGAGCACGGCCGCGACCACGTCTTCCCGAAGCGGCTCCGCCCGCCAAGCCCCCCCATGTTCCGAATGGCGACCTCGCCCACATAGCCGCCGATCGTCTCGCAGAAGGCGCGGAGGCCTTCGCGCTCCCCGTCGGAGAGGCGCTCGGGATTGACCAAGCCGGAACGCGTCCATTCCGCCAGGATGCGGTCGACGTCCTCCAGGCTGCGTTCGGAATAGTCCAGCGCGACGTCGAAGCGGGCCTCGGCGTAGTCCATGGCGCTGGCCGCGTATGCCCGCATGGTGTCGGAAAGCTCGTGGTCGCTGGTCATTGCTTGTAGGTACGGGCCTTGCCCGTCCAGAGCTTCCGCCCCGGGCCGTCCGAGCTCAGTTCGGCGTAGACCCGGACCTCGGCCTCAGCGCCCATGCGCCGCCACTTGATGAAGTCGAAGCTGAGGACCCCGAGCACGGACCCGCGGCCGTCGCGGTCGTCGTCCACGAAGCGCGGTGTCCCGCGATAGCCGAGGTCTCCGGCCCAGATTTCGCGGCGGTTGCCGTCGCCTTCGGCCCAGACATGGAGCCAAAGGTACTCGCCCGGAGGGAACACCGCCTTGAAGTCGATATGACAGGCTCCGAACAGCCGTCCTAGCCCGTTATGGTGGAAGTCCCAGAAGCGGCCCCGGCATTCGTTGCCGCGCAGGTCGTCGGTGTCGGTGTCGGGGACGTCGTCGTACTGCAGGGCGCGCGCCGCCTCCGAGACGGAGCGCATCTTCGCGGCGCTCTCCCCCGCGTTCCGCCTCAGCCGGGACGCCTGGACCTGTATGGCTCCGTCCGTGCGGAGCGCGTCCGGGGCCGCGGCCTGCGCTCCGCAGGCCGTCCCGAACAGCAGCGCCAGAATCCACTTGTCGGTCTTCATCGTCCTGCCTCCTTTGCGTCCGTGACTTCAGCATGATAACTGGGCGTGTTATCGGCGCCGGCCTGTGCCGCCCAAGGGGCGGCCAGGCGGGCCGGGTCGAAGGCCCGGTCAGGGCGGACCGCATGGCGTTCCGGGACCCGGCTGCCGGCCGGCAGCCACGGGCCGTGCAGGGGGTCTGAGGCCCTGGACATGCCGAGTTGGTTCCAGCCGCGGCCGGCATATTCGTCGCCCGTGCCCCGCGGGCTGCCGGCATAGAGGAGGTAGAAGCTGCCGTCCTGGTCGGAGAGGTCGAGCAGGGCGGCGGCGTTCGCCCGCTCGCCGGAATTGAACGCCTCGGGGGCCAGCCGCAGTTCAAGGCCGTCCGCCCAATTCAGCCAGTCCTCGTCCCGGCCTCCGCCGCCTCCCATGCGGAACAAGAAGGGTCGATGCCCGTTCATCCGGGTCGCCAGCATATGCCAGCGTCCGCGCAGAAGCAGGAACTGGAAATTCTCGAAGCCGACCGTGCGCCCGAAAAGCCCGGCCTGGAAACTCGGATAGCTGTCGTTGTGCGCGAGCAGGGTGAAGGGGCCTTCCAAGGAAGCTCCCACCGCCAGGCGCGGGCGCTGGCGTTCCTTCCAGACCAGGTAGATCCGGCCGTTCGCCGCGGCCAGCGCCGCGTCGATGGCCCTGACGCCCTGCGTAATGTCGGGCGCCAACGGTCGGACGGGGCCCCAGCCGCGCAGGTCCGCGGAGGAGCGGTAGAAGAGCTGGTTCGGACGGCCGGGCGCGTCCCCCCAGGTGTTGAAGGTCAGCACGTAGTCGCCGCCCAGGCGCGCCACGGCGGGAGAGCACGCCCCGTCCAGCGTCATGAGCGGCTCGGAGAAGGTCTTGAAGTCGCGCGTCGTCACCTCGACCACGCGGCAGGACGTGGGTTCTCCGGAGAAGTCTGAGAAGAACAGATAGAAGGCCTGGTCCTCCGCCCGGTAGACGGCGGCGAAGTCCTTCACGGAACGGTCGGGATACGACAGCACGGGGTTGCGCAGCGTCCCCCAGTCGATTCCGGGCCGCGCGGACGCCTGGGGCGCCGGGCCGGCGCCCAAGGACGCCGTCACCGCGGCCGCGCACAAGGCGGCCTCCAGTGCCGGCCGGACCCGCGCCCAGGTCATCTCGGCTGCTTTCCCATCTTCCGTCGAATCCTAGTCGGGGCCTCGCCGACCCGCTTGGCGCGCAGCCGCGCGGCAAGCTCGGCCTCGTCGCGCAGGCGGCGCGCCGTGGCGGAGTCGACCTGCCCCGTGGCGGGTAGGCCGGCCTCGACCTGCAGGTCGTAGACTGCGCGGCGCGTGCGCGCCCCGTAGACGCCGTCGGCATCGAGGGGCGGGCGGCGCCGGTCGCTCTCGACCAGGCGGAGCTGGCGCTGAAGCAGACGCACGTCGAAGCCGCCCGCGGGGTCGGGGGCCGCAGCGCGCCAAGCGCGGAACCCGGCCGCGAAGTCGGCTTCCTCGCGCAGGCGGCGCGCGGTGGCGCCGTCGACGAGGCCGGTGGCCGGCAGGGAGACGGAAGCCTGGAACTCGCCCACCGCGCGGCGCGTGACCTCGCCGTACACCCCGTCGACGTCCAGCGCCGGGCGTCCGCGGAGCGTGAGCACCTGGGAGAGCAGTCCTTGGACGGCGCGCACCTCGGCCTCCCGCGGGGCCGGCTCCGCCCGGCTGAGCGGGTCCGCTCCGGGCTTCGAAAAATCCCGGAGCAGGCGCGCCAGCTCCTGGAGCTCGGCCGGCGCCAGAGGCCCGGCTCGCCGGCGCGCTTCAAGCGCCGCCGCACGCTCGAGGAGCGCCTCCGCGCCGGGGAGCAGCCCGAGCTGGACGAGGACGGTCGCCAGGGCCTTCTCGCCCTCCGGCGACTCCAAGTCGGCGGCCAGCGGTTCCAGCTGCCGCCGCACGTAGTCGGCCGGCGGGCGCGCTGCCGGTTCCAGAGCCCGTGCGGCGGACGCGGAGCATGACAGGAGGCAGGACAGGATCACGGCCGTCATCGTTTTGTTCATGGCCCCAGTGTAGGGGGAGGGACGGTCCAGCGCGCGGGCCGGGCGGGGAGCGTCGCGCCGGAATGCGGCCCAGCGCGGTGGTGTTGCGCCCCGAACGGTCCGGTCACGATTTCTGTTACCACGCCCTGACGGAATCCTGACCGCGCCCTGATGCCTCCCTGGCATCGGTATTCCAAACTGAGGGCATGGCGGCACGCGTCCCGGGGGGTGGATGAAGCTGATCGCCTGTATTTTCCTCTTGGCGTTCGCCGTCCCGGCACAGGCCGGCCAGACGGAATCCCTCGGCGACACGGGGAGGCTCTTCGACGGCTCCGGAGGAGCCGCCGTCGCGCTCCCCGAGATTCGCTTCACGCCTTCCCGGCCTCCGGCGGCCGGCCCCGCCGCGCATGGGCGCACCAAGCAGTCCGGTTCCGACCTCTTCTACTTCACGCCGGAGGAGGCGGCGGAGGGCGCCGAGCGCTCCGGGCTGGAGGCGGTGAGCGATGGGAGGAGCGGCCTCTTCGACGCCGACGTTCCGGCCGACGTCCAGACCCAGCTGCGCGCCGACCTGGCGTTCATCGCCGGCATCCAAGGGCGGGAGGCCACGCCGCTCCATAGCCGGATTTTCGGAGCCGTCAGCGGCGACGCTTACTCCTCTTTCTTCGCATCCCGCGTGAAGGCCATCGGCATGGACGACTGCGGGCACTCGATCGCGGTAGCCTGCGTCAAGCCGTACTGGAACTCCTCCAAGTTGTGGCTGACACAGAATTACATCCGCTTCAGCCACCCGCAGGTTTCCCGGATGATGGTCGTGTATCACGAGGCCCGGCACACCGAGACCGCCCATGGGAACTGGCACCACGCCGTCTGTCCCGCTCCGTTCAAGGACGCAGACGGCAAAGATGTGCGCAGCATTTGGACGGGGGCGTCGCTGGCCGGAGAGCCGGCCTGCGACTCGACGCCGCTGGGGTCCTACGGCTCATCGACGATCATGCTGAAGAACATCCAGCTCAAATGCACGAGCTGCACCGAGAAGGTGAGGATGGATGCCGGCCTCTACGCCGACGACCAGCTCGGACGCGTGACCGACGCCGAGGCCCGAAGGCGGATTGAGGAAGACTTCAAGGAGTGAGGCCCATCCTTACATCGCTGCATCGCAGTCAGGGGTCTCTAGCGGCTCACTCGCCCCGACCAGAGGGGCCGGCGGGCGCCGTTCGCTTCCGCGTAGATGCTGACGGGGGACCCGCCCCGCTCACCCGCGCGCCATTTGGCGAACACGAACTGGACGCTTCCCTGCACGGTTCCGCGCCCGTCCCGGTTCTCGTCCCGGTAGCGGGGGTTGCCTTTGAAGCGGAGCTGGTCCGCCCAAATCGTCCGGCTGTCGTTTCCCGATTCGGCGACCACCTTCAGGTAGGGGGTGGTGCCGGGAGCCACGTTCGTCTTGAACTCCATGCGGCAATAGCCCACCAACGTGCCTTCGCCGCTCCGGCTCCTGTCGCTGAATTCGACGCGGCAGTCGTTCGCGCCCCATTGATCGCCATGGTCCCATTGCCCGTGGCCAGGCCTGTGCTGGCGCTCCCTGTCGATCCTCCCATCGTCGCGTCGGTCTTGCCCGCCCCCGCGGTATGCGCGCTGCGAGGCCTCGCGCATCTTGGCGGTGTTTTCCGACACGCTTCGCCTCAGTTCGGTCGCCTGAACGCGGAGGGCGCCGTCTTCCCTGAAGGCATCGGCCGCCCTTTGCTCGAACGGCCCGGCGTCCAGGATTGCCGGGCAAGATCCCACGACCAACGCTGCGGCGAGAAGAGACCCTCTCTCCAGTGCTCTCATCCATGGCCTCCGAATCCCGTGCGTATGCAGTCCACCGGATCCGTATCCGAGAATAGCCTGGGATTGGGCCCACGGCATGGTCCGGGAGGGAAGGGGCGGCGCGGCATTGGGACTACGCGGGGGATGTCATCGCCGGACGCAGTTCAGTAACGATTCCTGTTGGCCAGCTTGTTGGCGACGAACGTCCTGACGAGGACGACCTGCCGGCGGCAGTCCGCTCGGACCAGGTCAAGCTCTTCGCAGACGCTGTTATACGTCCGGACGGCCCGGGCCCACTCGGCGGCGGCCGCGTGCGCCGAGCGGACCCGCCCCATGTACTCCTCGCATTCCCTCCGCTCCTTGGCGACCTCGGCCTCGAGCGCGGCGGAGCTTGCGCCCGTCAATCCGAGCTCCTCGACGGCCTTCCGGTCTTCCGCGTGGAGCCAGGCCGCCTTGGCCTGAGCCGCGGCGCGGGATTCCTCGACCAATAGGACGGCGGCGGCCTGGTCGGCCTCGATGCGCGCCATGCGCGCTATCAGCGGATCGAAATCGCGCATGAACCCGCGCATGATCAGGCCGACCCGCGGATCGGCTGCGGGGAAGTCCCTGGCCGGTCTGACGAGGGCGCGCCAGACATCGGCATAGGCCTGTCTGCGGGCGTCGTCGGCAGGATCGCCACGGAGTGGGCCCGCGGCGCCGATGGGAGGGACCGCCATCCCGGCCACGGCCTTCCATTCGCCGGCCGACGTGGGTGCGCCGCAACAGGCCAGGCAGACCGCCAGTGCGAGCCCCTTCCTCATGGCTGGATCGGGTACAGCGTAAGGGCATCGAGGGACGGCGCTTTGGGCTTGTGGTGGTCTGGGATGAGGTCCTTGATTTTTTCCACCAGGGTCACTTCCGTTCCCTGCGGCTCGTCATCCCTCATGACCCTTTCCGTCGCGCATCCGCGCGTGCGGTCGTATAGGAAGGTCGAGAAGGCGCGCACGGCGATGCCTTCGACCTCGCCGGTCGCCGTGTTTATGACGGGACTACCCGAGTTCCCACCGTAGGCGTCAAGATTGCCCGCGAAGTACCCTTTCTCGGAGACTATGCGGATGGTTGCGCCTCCAGAGATCTTGGCGGGCAGGCCCAGGGGATGCCCGATGACCGTCAGCGGGCTTCCCACGGGGGGCTTGCCTGTGCGACGCAGGCGCATCGGCGCGCGGTCGCGCACGGGCCGGTCCAGTTTTACGAGAGCGTAGTCCACTCCCCCCCCGTGTCTCCTGGCCAGGAGTTGGGAACAGCGGTAGACGTCATCGATGGGGATTTCGGCGGGAGGCTGGCCGTTTTCCCCTGATTGAAAGCCGAATACGAACTTTATCCCGTTCTTGCATTGGTGTTCGTCATCCACGCAATGCCCAGCGGTCATGATGAGGTCGGACCCGACCAGCGCGCCGGAGCAGAAAGCTCCCCTGTTCTGGCCCCGGAAGAGCGCGTCAGGGCAGAGCGGCGCCGTCCCCGACCAGTGCTCGATGGGAGCTGTCGTGAAGGGCTCGGTGGTCAAAGCGGCCTGTCGGGTCTCCGGGTTCTCCGTCACGTTGCGGGCTTCGAAGAGGGCCGCAGTCGAGTCGGCCCAGCCGCGGATCTGGGCGCTGCGGACCTCGCGAGGCTCCCTGCGGTCGTCGGCCCCGTAGATGCATCCCATGACCCCGCAGAGCAGGGTCCCCGCGGGGGGCATCGTCGGCCCGGAGAGCGCCGGGTCCGGACCCAAGCATCGGATCGCGGCGAACACGAGGGCCAGCGCGGCGAGCGTCCCGGGGCGTTTCATATTCCAAGGATGGCGCATAGGTCGGCGCGGCGCTCGGGCCGGGGGGGAGCCGTAGGAACGGATTTCGGCATGGGCGCAGGAAGCTGCTGATTCGGGGATTCGATAACAGGGCATGTTACTGGACTGGGCATCGGCGGCCGCCGCTTCCTTGCATGGGGAGCGACGAGATGCTATGTTCCGTCCATGGCCCGCATCATGGTGGTCGACGACGACAAGGCGGCGCTGGGCGTCGTCCGTGAGACGCTGGAGGCGGACCGCCACACCGTCTCCGCCTACGCGGACCCCGCGGCCGCCCTCAAGTCCCTCGCCAAGGAGGGGGCCGCGCTCCCCGAGCTGCTGATCCTCGACGTGATGATGCCGGGGATTGACGGCGTCGAGTTCCACCGCCGCCTGCAGCAGGACGCCCGGACCCGGGCGCTCAAGGTCCTGGTGCTCACCGCCCACCAGCGCTTCGAGCCCCGCTTCGTCGGAGCGGCCGGCGTGAAGGGCTTCCTCACCCGCCCCTTCGCCGTAGAAGTCTTGAGGAAAACGGTCAGTGCCATCCTCGCCGGCGCCTGAGGGGGGACGCTTCGGCCGCGCGCTCGAGCGCCTGCGGCGGAACGCCGGCTTCACCTCAGCCTACCAGTTCTATCACAAGAACGGGGGGCGGAAGCACTTCCCGTTCACCTACATGCACTACCTGCGCCTGGAGCGCAAGGGCCACCTGCCGCGCCCGCAGTGGCTGGCGCGCATCATGCTCTCCTTGCGCCTCGAGACCGGGCAGGAGGCGTCGCGCGAGCTCTTCGACGCCTATCTGCGCGACATGCTGGTCACCGATGAGGCCTACGAACTGGTCGCCGGCACCCTGCTGCGCGCCGCGGCGCCGGCCGGCACGGCCGCCGTCGCTCCCAGCGCCACGGAGATCGCGCTGACCTGGCTGCGCGCCCACCACACGGTACACCTGACCCCGGAGCAGTTTCGCGGGCTGGCCGCGGCCCCTGCCGTCTATTGGTGCCACGAGCTGTTGGCCAACGACTCCGGGGCCTGGACGGGGTTCTCCGCCGCGCAGAGGCTGGGGTTGAGTCCCAAGGCCGCCGCAGCCGCTTTCGGCCGTCTCAAGGAGTTGGGCTTGGCGCGCGAGACCTCTCCGGGGCGCTTCAAGGCGCGGGAGGCCGGGAAGGTCTACACCTGGCCGGGCCGCTTGACCGGGATGGGGCGCGAGCTCGACGCCGTGCTCGGCTACTGGCAGGCCTTCTACGAGAAGAACGGCAGCGCCATCTTCGACCGCGTGGAGCTGGTGCGCGCCGAGGCGGCCGATGTGCGCGCCTATCTGCCGAACCTCTTCACGCCCGTCGAGGAGGCCGCAGGCTTGGCGCGCCACGACCCGGGCAAGGACACTGGCCTCTATGCCGTCGAGACGCGCGTGCGGCGCCTGCTGAAGTTCTAGCGGGGCCGCGCTTCGGGGAGCTCGACCAGGAATGTCGCGCCGCGCCCCGGTTCGCTCTCGACGCCCACCGTCCCGTCGTGGCGTTCGACGACGGCCTTCACCAGGGAGAGCCCCAGGCCGCTGCCGGGGATGCTGTCGCGCACGGCAGCGGACCTGAAGAAGCGGGTGAAGATGTTCGGGCGGTCCTGGGGAGAGATTCCAATCCCCTCGTCGGCGAACGTGAAGACGAAGCGGCCGGCTTCTTGGGCCGCGCAGACCCGGAGCCGGCCGCCGGGCTTGTTGTACTTGATGCCGTTCGCGAGCAGATGTTCGAAGGCGCGCCAAAGGAGGGCGCGGTCCGCGGGGAGCGGGGGCAGGCCCGCGGGGACCTCCACCTCGACCGTCACCCCGGTCTCCTGGGCCGCCAGGGCGGCGTTTTCGCTGAGTTCGGTCATGAATTCCGGCTCATGACGGGATACTGTGGGTAGGAAATAGCGTGTAAAACGAAACATCTGATGCGGTAACTTCTTGTTGCTTAGGACAAGGAGGCCGCACCAGATGCAAGAAGATTGTCTCACAGGGTTGCTTGGAATTCAAGG
>JACRDU010000143.1 GCA_016218495.1 Elusimicrobiota bacterium | reverse complement strand
GCAGGTGGACCTGCCGCGCGACAACGAGCCTAGCTTCCGTTTGGGGCTTGAGTATCTGGGCTTCGGGCCGTTCGCGCTGCGGGCGGGCTACAAGACGACGAGCGCCTCGCAGCGCTCGGCGGCGCTGGGCAAGGCCTTGGGCTCGCAGGCGCCGGGGCTAGCCGAGTTCTACGGGATGTTCATGGGGGTGGGGTTCAGATCCAAGTTCGGGAACATGGACTACACGCTGCTGCCCTACGGCGAGCTGGGCAACGCGCACCGGTTCTCGTTCACCCTGCGCTTCGGCGGGCATGAGGGCGGGAAGATGCTGGGGGTGATGCCTTGAGGGCATCGCTCCTGGCGGTTTGTTGGGTAATGTGTCTGACCCTTAACGCAACGGCGGCTTCGATTACGGGGCAGTTGACCAATGCGGACACGGGGGCCGTCCTGGCGGGGGTGGCGGTGGACCTGCTCAATCCCGCTGATGAATCGGTGGTGACGAGCGTCGTCACGGACGCCTTCGGCACCTACACCCTCTCGCCGGGAGCGGGGACCTATCACATCCGGACCCAGCCGACGGGCTATTTCCCGAGCATGCGCTTCTCGTATTCCTACGACGCTGTCCAGACCCTCACGCTGAACTTCGCCCTGCAGGTTTCCGGCGAGATTTGGCGCGACGATTTTTCGGCAGTTGCGACACCGCCCACAGGTTGGACCGCCACCTTCGGGGCCACACAATTCACTTCGGCGGGGAATATCATGCTTTTCAGGACGGCGGTGACGGGAGGTCCCGGAGTCTATCATGGGGTCACCAAGAGCGTAGGTTCCATAAACAGCGCGAGCTATCCTTACCTCTCCATCCGGCACAAGTATTCCTTGAGCGCCGGCTCTTTCGGCAGCATCCACTTCATCTACGATCACCCGGGTCCCTGGTCCCAGCGCATAAGCGTCGCCGACAACCCGGCGGCCGCGGCTCCCTGGCAGGACCGCACGTTCCCGGCCCTAGTCTCGTACACGAACGCCTTCCTGCTCCAAGGCGACGGGCCCGCGGGCTCCAACACGGTCGACCACTACTTCGATTACATCATCGCCCATGCCCGCGCCCGCGGCTACATCCGCGGGACGGTCCGCGATAGCCTGGGCCTCCCGTTGTCAGGGGCCCGCGTGCAGGTGCTGCGCGGCAATGCCGTCGTCGCCGAAGGGCTTACCGATGCCTCCGGCAACTATGACGTGGCCGTGGCGACCCAGGCGATCGGGACGCCCTATACGCTGCGCGCGCGGCTCTTGGAATATTACGATGCTGTGTCCGGGGACCTGGCGGTCGCGAACCAGGCCGTCACCACGGCCGACCTGACCCTCCTGCAGTCCCTGGCCGGCATCTGGTTCCCCGGCTCCGGCAAGGACGGCGTCTTGAACCTCACCACGGCGCTTACGGAGAACCCCACGCGGACGAACATCACCGGCTCCGTGGCGTCGGGCACGAAGGCCATCTCCGTCGCATCGTTGGCCGGATTCGCGCCAGGGGACCTAGTCCTCATTATCCAGATGATCCTGGGCGGGGCCGGGGACTATGAATTCGCGCGGGTCGCAACGGTGTCCGGCACCCTCAACCTGACGCGGGGGACCAGGAACATCTACCAGACGGCCGGGGCACAGGTCATAAAGGTGTCCGAG
Organism: Elusimicrobiota bacterium; assembly: GCA_016218495.1. Taxonomy (GTDB): domain Bacteria; phylum Elusimicrobiota; class Elusimicrobia; order UBA1565; family UBA1565; genus SCTT01. The sequence continues at coordinate 21,841 of JACRDU010000143.1, read as the reverse complement.
TACTCCCATGTGACGGTGGCCAACGGCGGGGCCTGGCAGGCCGCGCCTTGGGACGGGACGACGGGCGGCGTATTGGCCGCCGTGGTGCGAGGCAGCGTCACGGTCATGGCGGGCGGTCTGGTCACGGCCCAGGGTGCCGGCTTCCGCGGGGCTCCTACGGCGACAATCACCGCCGGGACGCGGGGGGAAGGGGAGACCGGTGCGGCGTTCCCCACCCCCTTTGGGAATTCGGCGAACGGGGCAGGAGGCGGAGGAGGAGGCGTACAGTCTGCTTGTGGAACCGCTCCAGGCGGAGGAGGGGGGGGCGGGCATTCGGCGAACGGCAATAATGGCGGGGGGCTCGGCCCGGGGCTGGGGGGAGGTCTTCTGGGCAATACGACCCTCTCCAAGGTGCTGTTGGGAGGCGGAGGCGGGGCCGGCGGCATCAATACCTCGCCGGGTACACCCAACGGAGACGGCGGCGGGGGCGGGCGTGGCGGCGGGATTTTCCTCCTGGTCACAGCCGGCGACGTCTCCCTTTCCGGAGGTGTGAACGTCAGCGGGATCAGCGGGGGAGCCGCAGGGGCCGGGGCCGGCTGCGCCACGGCGGGCGGGGGCGGCGGGGCGGGCGGCTCGGTGCGCATCGTGAGCACCGCTACGGTGGGCTTCGGGGGGGGGCTCGTGCAGACCTTGGCCGGCGGCGGTGCGACCGGCAATAACGGGGGAGGCGCCGGCGGCGTTGGCGGCGCGGGGCGCATCGCCGTGCTCAAGATCTCGACTCCCACTCTGAACGCCAGCCCCGCCTTCGACGCCACCTCGCCTGACACTATCACCCTCGACGACCCCTACACCGCGCCCGGAGCCGTCACCAACCTGCGCGTCAGCGCCGTCATCGGCGGCGGACTGGATGTCTCCTCCTTCACCGTGCGTCTCACCTGGTCGGCCCCGGGGGCGGACGCCTCTTCCACCACCATCCAGAACGGGGCGTTCACGGTGCGCTACTCCCCGTCGCCCATCCTCAGCGACCTTGCCTTCGACGCGGCGCCGTTCACCATCAACATCGCCACCGCCGGCGTCGTCCCCGGCTCCACCCAGACCATCCACATCGGCCCGCTCGATCCTACGGTGACCTGGTACTTCGCCATTAAGACGACCGACACCTGGGCGATGACCTCGTCGCTATCCAACCCCGCCACGGCCCAGGCCCGCCAGACCGTGATGGCCGGGTCGGGAGGGCGCTCGTACGGGATCACCTGGGGCGACTATGACCGGGACGGAGTCTTCGACCTGGGGGTGGGCAACGGCGCCACCGACGGGTCGTCGGCCGACCAGCTGGAACGCTTCGTCAAGGTGTTCCCGGACGGCAGGATCGTCGGCACGACCTATGGCTCTGGCGACACGACCGGCGTGGCGTTCGGGGACCTCGACAAGGACGGGATGGCCGAGCTCGTCATCGCCAACGGGTTCGGAGCCGTCGCAGCAAACGGGTTCTATAGGGGCGGAGGAGGCGATGTCACCTTCACTGGCGCGGTCGACAAGAGCCTTGGCGTGGCGCTGGCGGACTTCGACAACGACGGTGATTTGGACATCTTCTACGCCAACGACGGTTCGGCCTCCGAGGTGGTCTTCAACGACGACGGGACCTGGACCCGCGTCCCCATCCCGGGGACGGGCGCGCTGAGGAGCATCGACGCCGCGGCGGCCGACTTCGACGGCGACGGGCGGATGGATGTGGCGGTGGCCGCGGAGGGGGGCGGCTCGGCCTATGTCGTATTCAACGAGGGCGGCCGGAACTTCTCCACGGCGAGCCTTGCGGGCGCGACCGGATTCGGGCGGGGCGTCGCCGCGGCCGACCTGAATGGGGACGGGCGCCCGGACATCGCGTTGGCCTACACGGGTTCCGGCGATGAGATGGTGGTCCGCAACGACGGCAACCGCAGCTTCGGCGCCGCCGTCCCGATCGGCTCGACCGGGGGGAACTCCGAGAGGATAGCGGCCGCCGACTACGACAACGACGGGGACGTGGACCTCGTGGTGACGAACCTGGACATCCCCAACAGGGTGCTGCGCAACAACGGGAGCTTCTCCTTCAGCGTCTACGACCTCCCCAAGACCCCGCGCAGCCGGGGCGTGGCCTGGGCCGACTATGACGACGACGGCGACGCCGACCTGGCCGTGGCCAACGACGGCGGCGCGGCCGCCAGCGACGCCGCCGACGAGTTCCTCATCCGCAACGACACCGGCGTGGCCAACGCCGCGCCCGTCCCGCCGGGCCCCGAGGACATCGCCGTGATGTTCGCCTATGACCCGACGGGCAGCACGCTGACCTTCGCCTGGACGGGCGGCGCCTACGACGGGGCCACTTCTACGGAGGCCTTGAACTTCGACATCGCCGTCTCGACCTATTCGCTCGACCTGCATTCCGACCCGCGCCATTTCGTCGGGACGCTGCGCTCCTTCGTGGTGCCGCCCGCGGACCGGGTGCCTGGCTTCGGATTTCACCAGCGCCCCGGCTTCAAGGACTGGACCGGGGAGGGCTTCCCCTTCCACGCCGTGCAAATCAGCTCCAAGGGCGCCTACGCGAACAGCGCCCTGCAGTGGAACACGACCTATTACTTGCGCGTGGCCACCATCGATCCCGGCTTGGCGCGCAGCTCCTGGAGCGCCCAGAAGGCCTTTTACCTTCCCGACCCTTGCGCGACCAACTACAGCGGGACGACCGGGAACTGGTCCAACCGCAATACCTGGGCCACCGGGGTCGTGCCTTACTCCTGCACCCCCGTCATCATCCAGGCCGCTCATGCCGTCACGGTCGACATCACCACGGCCACCGTCTCGACTACCACCGTCTACGGCCGCTTGGCCTTCGACCGCGCCCAGAACTCGACGTTGACCATGGTGGGCGGCGGGCTCGACATCCGGGGCGGCGGCGTGCTGGACATGGGCACGGGGGCGTCCCCGGTGACCGGGAAGGCCGTCTTGGTCCTCGCCGCGGGCGGAGGCGGGGTCCGCCACGGCCTGACCGTCCACAACGGGGGGAAGTTCTGGGCGCACGGGTCGACCCGGACCCCTTTCGGCTATGCCGTCGAAAGCATCCCGGCGGGGGCAACCTCGTTCAAGGTCTCCGCCTCCAGCGCCGACGGCTGGGCGGCGGGGGACATGGTGGCCATCGGGGCCACGGGAGCGACAGGGCCGAACGGGGTGGAATTCGCCGCCATCACCGCGGTCTCGGGGGGCGACCCGCGGACCGTCTCCCTCGGTTCCGCGGTCGCGGCGGCCCGGGTCTTCACCACAACGGCGCCCATCGTCATCGTCAACCTCTCGCGCGACGTCGTCGTGCGCTCTTCGGGCACTGCGAGCGGTTCTGACACGGCCTTCATCGTCAGCCATGCCACCTCGTCCGACGGCTTCCTGGCGCACGATGCCGAGTTCTACAAGTTGGGCGCCCTAGGCGGAGGCGCGGCGGCCGACGAGGACGGGGTGAGGCTGCTCGGTCCGGCCCATGTCTCGAGCAGCGCCTTCCATCAGGGGCATGCGGGTGTCCTGGCCGCCAGCGCGGCCGTGGTCTTCGAGGGGAACTCCTTCGTCAAGAACGCCGGCTACGGGCTGACCCTGACGAGCCTGGCTCTGGGCGCGTCGGTCCACGCCAACACGTCGGTGGCGAACGCCGCCGGAGGGTTCGGGGGCGGGGCCTCGGGCAGCGTCTTCTCCTGGAACATCGCCTGCTCGAACGGCCTGCGCGGCTTCGACGGGTTCCGCATCCGCTCCTGGTTCACGGACAACACGGTCTGCCTGAACGCCAACGGCGGCATGGTCTCCGGGTCGAACGACGACGAAATCTCGCTTGTGCGTAACCGGGTCTTCGGCAATGCGGGAGACGGCATCTCCGTCACGGGCGCCCGTTTCGTCCTCGAAGGCAACTCCTCCTACGACAACGTCGGGGACGGCGTCGAGGCGTCGGGTCCCGCGGCGCAGTTGTCCTCCAACAGCGCGGCCGGGAACGCCCAGTTCGGGTTCAACCTCGTCAACGGGAGCCACCTGCTCTATGGGAACCGGGCCTACGGAAACTCGCTGAGCGGCTTCGGCGGCACGGCCAGCAGCAGCACGCTCGTCGACAACTACTCCTATGCGAACGCCCGCTACGGGTTCGACATCAGGTCCGATACGGTCTCCTGGGTGGGCGGGGCGCTGGGGCGTGACCCGAGCCTCGCTCCCGCCGCGAACAACGCCGGGGCGGTGGGCTGCGACAGCGCGGATGGCGTCAAGCGGATGATGCTGGGCCGGGCATGGGTCAACGGCGCCTTCACGCTCTCGAACTTCGCCTTCGCCGGCGACGTCATCGCCTCCTTCTCCCACGACCACGCCACGGGCACGCTGCGCATCCAGGGCGACTATGTGAAGGCCGACGGCATGAAATTCGATTATTCGACGGTCACCTATGGCGCGTGGGCGACGCCGGCCCTGCGCCTGCGTGGCGACCAGCATTCGGCCACCGTCTACAACGTCAGCGATTCGAGCGCCGTCGCCCAGATGATCGTCATCGAGCGCCGCGGCGGCATCTGGCATATCGACGGGTCCGTATCCGGCCCCGACATGGGGACCTTCCCCGGCAGCGCCAGCGGGTTCGACATCCCGTCCACCCCGATGCGTCAATTCACGCTGGACTTCGCCCAAGGCCCGTCGCCGCAGGAGGGGGACCGGGTCGCCTTCATCCTGGGGGGCTCTTCTCAGGACTCGGGGGTGCAGAAGCGCATCCTCTTCAGCGACACGAACGGGGCGGTGAACGGAGGGCGTTCGCGCCTGCGCGCAGGGCCGGCACAGCCCCTGAGCTTCCGCGGGGTCCCGGGCTACCCGACGGTGCTGGACCGGCTCAACGCCGGCGCGACCTTCTTCACCTTGGTGGCCTCCGGCCCCTTCACGGCGGAGCACGCTTCTTTCACGAACTTGGACCAGAACGGGCTGCAGCTGCAGTTCTTCGGGCAGGACGTCGTCATCGCGACGACGACCTTCGACCATATGGGCGTCATCGCCGGGGAGGCGGCATCCTTCCTGAGCATGACGAGCCAGTCCGCGATGACCAACACCGCCACCTTCTACAACCTGGCCTTCGGCGACTCTCGCAGCACTGCCAGCGCCTCGGCGGCTGCCAACATGCGTGCCATCGGACCCGGGGTCTATCCGACCTGGACCCTGCACCGCTGGAGTGGGGCGATGGGCGGGGAAGCGCGCGACGACGAGCCCTTCGACCTCTTCAAGTGGGCGCCGTTCACGCCGGCGACTGCCGCCTCCACCTTCACCGCCGTGACGACGGCCAGCATAGCGGTGCAATGGCTGCCCGGGGAGAACGACTCCGACATTTTCTACGAGGTCCAGGCCAACACCTACCCGTTCGCCAACGGCGCCATCGCCTCCAGCAACCCGGTCTTCGCCCTTGCCGGGACGGTGGGGGGCCTGCTTCCAAATACGAGCTACTTCCTGCGCGTGTTCGCCGCGAACCAATGGGGGAACAACTGGTGGGAGGCGGACTATTCCATGCCGCTGCAGTTCGCCGCCACGGCCACGCTGGCCATAGCGCCCAGCACGGGCCCCGCGGGGACCTTCTCCGTGTTCGGGACCTCGGCGACGCTGGGCTGGGCCGCCAACCCCGCCGTGCCCCTGTCGAGCTCGACCTACGGCTACCTGCTGGAGGCCTCCTCGACGGACTTCAACGGGCAGGGGTCCGTCTACTCCTCCGCGACCACGAGCAACTTCGTCTCGACTTTGACCGTCATAGCGCTGGAGCGGAACACGACCTACTATTTCCGCGTCGGCAGCCTCAACGAGTTCGGCGTCCCCAACTTCATCGCCCTGGGTTCCAGTTCGACCCTGGCCTCTGCGCTCGTCCCCAACTTCGTGGGAGTATTCGTCTCCTCGGTGACGGCGGGCTGGCCGGCCCTTCCGCCGGCGCCGCAGGCCGCCGGCGCGGAAGGCTACCGCCTCGAGGCCTCGAGCACGAACTTCGGGTCGGCCGCGCCGGGCGGCGCCGTCCTCTCCAGCGCCACGGGCGTGCTGGCCGCCAGCAGCCTGACCATCGCCGGCCTGAGCCCGTATGTGACCTACTATTTCCGGGTCGGGGCGCTGAATTGGGGTGGGGCGGCGAACTTCTCGGTGTTGGGCGCCACGGTGACGAGCCTCTTCAAGCCGGCGGCGGTGCCCTCGGCCGCCCTGCCGACCTTCGGGGCGGCATGGGCGGACGCCGACGGGGACGGCGACCTGGACTTGGCCATCGCCAACGCCGCCCTCGACAGCGAGAGCGTGCTGCGCAACGACGGCGTCGGCGGGTTCACGCGCTTCGATGTGGCCAACTCCTTCGGGAACAGCCGCGGCCTGGCCTGGGGCGACTTCGACCGCGACGGCGACCTCGACTTCGCCGTGGCCAACGGCGGAGGGGAAGACGAAAAGGTCATGCGCAACACGGGCGGCATGGTATTCCAGGAATCCGCCGTGGCGGGCTCGGCCGGGGATTCCCGGGGCATCGCGGCCGGGGACTACGACAACGACGGGGACCTAGACCTGGCGGTGGGCAACGCCGGCGGCCAGGACGAAGTTCTGCTACGCAACGACGGGGGAAACTTCGTCGTCGCGGCGTTCCCGGCCACCGGCGGCGATTCGAACGCCGTGGCCTGGGGCGACTACGACAACGACGGGGACCTGGACCTGGCCATCGCCAACGCCGGCGGGGAAGACGAGGTCTTGGTGCGCAACGACTCGGGCAGCTTCGTTGTGACGGGGCTTCTGGCGGGCTCGGGCGGCGACAGCGTCGGCCTGGCCTGGGGCGACTTGGACGGGGACGGCGACCTGGACCTGGCCGTGGCCGACGCCGGGGCCGCCTCGTTCGTGATGCGCAACGACGGGGGCGCCTTCGTGAAGGTCATGCTGCCGAGCGTCGTCGGTTCGCATAAGGGCGTCGCCTGGGGGGACCTCGACAACGACGGAGACCTGGACCTGGTCTTCACGAGCTCCGGGGGCGCTCCGACGGTGATGTTCAACCAGGGCGGGGCTTCTTTCATCGCCCGGCAGATGCCGGAGGGCGGTCCCGCCACGGCGGGCGTCAGCTTCGGGGACTACGACGGCGATGGGGACCTGGATGTCGGCCTAGGCACTGAAAACGCCTCGCTCGACCCGAAAGTGCTGCGCAACGATTCCCAGCCCGGCAATACCCCGCCTACGGCGCCGTCCGGCGGTTTCAACGCCTCCTTCACCGAGTTGGCGCCTTTCTCGAGTTCGGGGGTGCTGAGGCTGTCCTGGAACCCGGGCCTCGACGGCCAGACCCCGCAGAACCTGATGAAGTACTGGGTCCGGGTCGGGGCCAGCGCGCCGGGCAGTTCGGAGACGCTCAAGGTGCCCCCGCTGGTGACGGTGGACGGCTGCTCCGGCGGTTCGTGGGGCCAATATTCGACGCGCTTCGGAGCCGGGAATGCGCTCAAGCTGGTCGTGGCGAAAGAGACGACGTCGTACTGGGCGGTGGTCAGCGAGGACCTCATGGGGGCGCGCAGCGCGGAGTCGGCGGCCCAGACCACCGGCCTGGTCGCCCCGCGCGCGGTCACCGACCTGGTTGTCCTGGCGCGCGTGTCCACGGGGCTGGGGGCCAGCACCATGACGGTCACGCTCAACTGGACGGCTCCGGGGGCCGACGGGAGCGTCGGGGCCCTGACGGGGGTCTACGACATACGCTGGTCTTCGTCGGCGCCGCTGACTTCGACGAACGCCTTCGTGGCGGCGCCCTTCGTGGCACAGGTCGCCACGGCGGCGGTCATTCCCGGGAGCAGCCAGTGGTACACCATCCCGGACCTGGCGGCCTACGCCACCTGGTATTTCGCGATGAGCACCCTCGATGGGGCGACATATCCGGAGGGCGTGCGTTCCGGGCTGTCGAATCCGGCTACCAGCCAGTCCTATGCCGAGCCCCTGACGGGGGCCGCCACGGCCCGGCGGGCGGCCTGGGGCGACTTCGACGGGGACGGCGACCTCGACCTGGCGCTGGCCCAGGCCGGCAACGACTCGGTCTACCGCAACGACGGCGGCACCTTCACGCCTGTCCTCGTCACGGCGGGCGGGGACAGCTACGCCGTCGCTTGGGGCGACTATGACGGGGACGGGGACCTCGACCTGCTGGTGGGTAACGTCGCGGGCGCCGACGAGTACCTGCTAACAAACACCCCCGGGGGGCTGACTCCCGGGTCCATCGCCGGCACCGGCCAGGACACCTACGATGCCGCCTGGGCCGACTACGACAACGACGGGGACCTGGACGCCGCCCTGGCCAACTACGCCGCCGGGGTCCTGCTGCTGCGCAACAAGGGCGACGGGACGTTCGCGCAGGTTCTAGTTCCCGGGATCGTCGGGGTGACCGGCGTCGCTTGGGGTGACTACGACGGCGACGGATACCTTGACCTGGCCGTCGCCTCTGAAACCGGGGACGAGGCCCTCTACCGCAACGACGCTGGTGTGCTGACCTTGGTGACGCCCAACCCCTTCGCGGGCTCCGGCGGCAACACCTGGAAGGCGGCCTGGGGAGACCTCGACAACGACGGGCGCCTGGACGCGGTCTTCACCAACTACAACAACGGGGGCGTGCGGATCTACCGCAACACTGGAGGCGGTACCTTCGCCGGCACGCTCGTGCCCGGGACCGGGAACGCCTATGAGGCGGCATTGGGCGACGTGGACGGGGACGGCGACCTGGACATCGCCTTGTCGCGCGGGGGCGCGGGGGAGCATGAGCTCATCTTGCGCAACGACGGGGGGACCTGGAGCAGAGTCGAGCTTTCAAGCGCAACGGCCGGAGGCAGCCTTGGGGCGGCCTGGGGCGACTACGACGGGGACGGCGACCCGGACCTGGCGGTGGTCAACGGCGACGTCAATTCCCTCGTGGCGCGCAACGACAGGGGCGTGGTAAACACAGCCCCCGTCCCACCGTTTCTTTCCGCCTCCGACCTGGCCTTCGAATATGACCTTCAGGGCGCGACGCTGACTTTGAAATGGGACGCCGGGGACTACGACGGCGGCAAGGACACCGATTCCCTCCACTACCAGCTGGCCGGCGCCACATTGCCGATGACGGTGGCGGGCGACAGCAAGCGCCTGACTGGTCCATCCTCTTTCGTCGTCCCCTGGCAGTTCGGCTCACCGGGCTGGGGCACGCACATCAACACGGCTTACAAGACCTGGCCGGGCGACGCCACTCCCAAGCTGGGCCGCCTCCTGCGCGTAGCCGTCCCCGAAGGGCGCCTGGCCAACGACGCCACCTACTACTTCCGGGTCCAGACCATCGACGCCGAGTTGGCGCGGGGCGGCTGGAGCAACGAGGTCAGCACCTTCGTCTTCGCCGCCGTCCCGCCCGCCGGGCGGGGCGCGGCCGTCCATGCCTCCAGCGCCACGGTCTCCTACTCGACGGTGACGGGGGGGACCCGCTACATCGCCGAGGCCTTCAGCGACGCCGCCTTCAGCGTGCTGGCGGCCTCCGCCGCCACGGGCGACCTGGCCGTCTCCTCCCTGGCACTGGCCGGCCTGGGGCCCAACACCACCTTTTACCTGCGCATGGGCGTCCTCTACTCCCGCACCACCGCCTATGCCGCCGCCGTCCCGGCGTCGGCGGCCACGCCCGCGGCGCTGCCGGCCACGGCGGCCAGCACCTTCCCGGTGGTCAATTCGGCTTCGATGACGGTGGTGTGGGGCGCCAACGCAAACCCCTTCCCGACCCTTTACACCGTCGTGCTGTCCACGGACTCGGTCTGGCCGAACCCTTCGACGATGACGGTCACCCTGAGCACCGCCCCGACGGCGGGTCCCGCCGCGACCCTGCAGGGCCTGAGCAACTACACCACCTACTACCTCTTCGTGCGGGCCGTCGGTCACGACGGGGTGCCGACCGCCTACGTCCCCCTGGGCTCAACGATGACGGCCGTCGACACGACGCCGCCCGCGCCCCTGACCGACCTGCGCGTGGCGACGGCGGCCATGGCCGGGGCCTTCGTCGACCTGGCTTGGACGGCGCCGGGCGATGACGGCGGGCTCAATTCGCTCGATGCCGGAGAGTATCGCATCCAATACGCCACCTATGCCGTCGCCTTCGCCAGCGCGGACGCCCAGGTTTTCTTCTCCACCGGCGGGGCGGCCCCGGGGGACCTCCAGGGCAGGAGGATTCCGTCTCTGAGCGGAGGGTCGACCTACTACTTCCGGGCCTGGACGCGCGACGACGTCGGGCAGTGGGCGCCCGTCTCGAACGGGGCGACCGTCTATCTCTCCTGGACCGCCGGCGCGGTGGGGGGCGGGGGCAAGCAGGTCTCGGCGGCGGTGGGCCCCGACGGGAAACACCATGTTTTCTACAACGACGGCGGGAACAACCTCATCCACGCCAGCCGGATGAGCGGGCAACCCTGGACGACGGAGACCGCCGCCACCGGAGCCACCGAGACCGGGGTGCGCAACGCCTCCGTGGTCGACTCCTCGGGAACCATCCATCTCCTAATGGCCTACGGGACCCCGGCGGGCAACCTCGGCTATGCAAGCTGGAACGGGACCTGGAGCTCGGTCTGGCTCGTGGACGGCTCGGGCACGGCCATCGACGCCTTGGCCATGGCGGTCGACGCCGGGGGCGTCGTCCATACCGCCCACAGCCGGGCCGGGACGCTCTACTATTCCAGGAGGTCCGCGGCCGGCTCCTGGAACACGACGAATCTCGGTCCGTCGCAGGCAGGCGGGGGCGTAGCCCTGGCGCTGCGTCCGGACGGCGCGCCGCTCATCCTGCACTCGAACGCGGCCTTCAAGCTCCGCCTGCTCGATTGGCAGGGCAGCGGCTTTGTCCAGCGGGTCATCGACGACGCGGCAACCAACACGCAGTCCGTCGGGCTGGTTTACGACAGGGACGGGCTGACGGCCGTGGCCTTCAAGAACTCCGTAGATAACACCCTGCGCATCGACACGGCGGCCGCTCCGTCGGGGCCGTGGGCGCCGGCTCTGGCCCGGGCGATGGGGACGGGGAATCCCTACCTGTCCTTCGCCATCGACGGGACGGGCGGGGGAGAGCTCCTGTTCATGGAGAACACGGCGGCCCGCAGCCTGACCAGCCTCGGCGACCTGCGCCGCATCCGCGTCGGGGAGGGCTTCAGCGACGAGCTGCTGGGCCCGGCCGGAGGGCTGGGGGACAACGCCCAGTTCCCGGCGGTCTTCCTCGATGCCGCAGGCTTCGTGCACGCCGCCTATCCGGATTCAGCGGGGACAGGCGTCCTGGTCGCCTCGTCGGCCTTCGTGACGGCGCCGCCTCCCGGCCCGTTGGCCCCCGGCGCGTTCGGGGCGGCGGCCGTCTATCAGACCAGCGTGAGCTGGTCCTGGACCGACCGGACGCCCAACGAGGCGGGATTCCGCATCTACGGCGGCACCTCCCCGCCCTACGCCCTCGTGGCCGGCACGGCTACCCTCGGGCCGGGGGCGGTCGCCCACACGGAGACCGGGCTTTTCGCCAACGCCACCTACTACCGCTACGCCGTCGTCCTCAGCAGCGGCGGGGCGGGCATGTCCGTCGGTTCCACGGTGGTCACCGGGGTCATGACCCCGCAGGCGGCCGCGTCGACCTTCACGGCCGTTTCCTCATACGCCGTGACCACGGCATGGTCGGGCGCCTCGAACTCGCCGGGGACGCTCTACCAGGCGCAGTTCTCGTCGGATGTATTCTCGCAGACCCTGTCGACGGCTCCCGAGGGGGCTCCGGCGGCCGTCTTCGCCGCGGTGGCGAACACGACCTATTCCTTCCGGGTCCGGGCGGTGGCCCGCGACGGGACGCCGACGCCCTACCTGGCGACGGTCTCCACCGTCACGTCCATCGAGCTTCCGTCGGAGGTCCTGGTGGACGCCGTCTCCTCCACGACCCTGCTCCTGCGGGCGACGGCGCCCCCGGCGGGCTTCACGAACCTGGCGGCGGGCGTTTCCGGCCTGCGCTTCGTGGTCGGCGGCAGCACGCTGGCCTGGGCGGCGGGCAGCTCGATGACCTTCGTCACGGGGTTGACGCCGAACACCCCCTACACCCTCTTCGCCCGGGCCCGGAACCTGGAAGGGACCGAGACCGCGGACACCCCGACCGTCTCCACCTACACTTTGGCCGCCGTGCCCAGCACGGCGACGCCGGTCTTCGCGGGGGTCTTCGTCTCGTCGGTGTCCCTGCAATGGACGCACAACGGCAACCCGGGCGCCACCGAATTCCGTGTCGGCGCGTCCACGGCCGCGGATTTCTCCGGGTCCTCCGACACCGTGACGGCCTGGCTGACGGGGACCTCCACGCAGCCCGCCTCCCTCACCCCCAACACGAGCTATTACTTCCGCGTCCAGGCCCGCAACGGACTCGGCGCCGAGACGGCATACGCCGACCTCGGCTCCACGGTGACCCTGGCGGCGCAGCCGGGTCTGGCCGCCGCGCCCTTCTCGCCGCTCGGGCAGTCCTCCGTCACGGTGAACTGGACCCTCGGGCTCAACCCGCCCGGAACGGAGTTCATGCTGAAGGCCTCCACGGCCTCCGACTTCACGGGGACGGTCTTGAGCGCGGGCTGGCTGAGCGCCCTGACGACGACCTTCACGGGCCTGAGCGCGGACACGACCTACTACTGGACGGTGGGAGCCCGCAACCGCGCGGGGCTGGTGTCCCAACTGTTGAGCTTGGGCGCACAACCCACTCTGCCTTACCCGCCGGCGGCGTCGACGGAGCCGTTCCATGCTGTCTGGGTCACTTCGGCCAACGTCCAGTGGGCCGCCAACGGGAGCCCGGCCTGGACCCAATACCAGGCGGAGGCCTCCACCGACCCGGCCTACGGCACATCACACGCTTCGGGCTGGACGGCCTTCCTTTCGACGACGGTGACGGGTCTGACGGGCGACGCCACCTACTTCTGGCGCGTACGCGCGCGGGGCTTCGCGGGCGTCCCCGTGGACTACCTCGCCCTGGGGTCTCCGCCGCAGGGAGCCGCCGACCCCGTGGCGCCGCACTTCAGCATGGTCGGGCCGGCCTCTGCGGCGCTCGAGTGGGGAACGGGAGGGAACCGGGCCGGGACAGGGTCGGGGGCCTGGTCGTTGGGCCTCTCCCTGCCGGCAGCGCGCGAGCGCCATGCCGCCACGCTGCTCAACGGCCGCCTCTATGTGACCGGAGGGATAGTCTCCGGCACGGCCTCGGCCGAGGTCTGGTCCGCGCCCGTGAGCCAGTCGGGCGCCGTCGGGACCTGGAGCAGACATGTCGACATGCCGGCCCCGCGCGAGTCTCACGCCGTGGTCGTCCAGGGCGGCAGACTTTATGTCCTCGGGGGATTCGACGGGGTGGCGAAGGATACCGTCTACTGGGCGCCGGTTTCACCGGACGGGTCGGTCGGGGATTGGCGGCAGGGGAGGTCCCTGCCGGCCGCACGCTTCAAGCTGGCGGCGGTGACGGACGGGGGCTGGCTGTACGCTATCGGCGGGGACAACGGGGTCATCTCTCAGTCTACGGTCTATGCCGCGCCCTTGGCCGCGGACGGATCGATAGGGGCTTGGTCGTCGGCGACCGCCCTGCCTTCGGCGCGGAACAGCCATGCGGCGGCCGTCTCGGAAGGCTTCGTCTATGTTGCCGGCGGACTCGGCGCGGGCCTATCCGCGACAGCCTGGTCCGCGCCGCTGGCCGGGGCCTCGGTCGGGCCGTGGACGGCGCAGGCCGCCTTGGGAACGGCGGTGTTCCGGCATTCCCTCCTGGCGCTGCCTGGACGCCTGCTGGCTGTAGGAGGCCATGACGGGAATGCGGCCGTGGGGACCCTGCAGCAGGCCGCCATCTTGGGTGGTGGGACGCTGGGGGCGTGGGGGACCTATAGCGGCATACCCTTGACCCGGTTTGGCCATGCCGCCGTCTTGACCGGCAACGACCTCCTCGTCGTGGGAGGTTCCGATGGGGCTATAGCGACGGCAGACACCTTCTTCTCGCGCGTCAGCGGAACCGAGTATCTCACCGAATTCGCGCAGGACACCGGTTTCAGCGTCGCCTACGGCTCGACGGGCTGGCGTGCGGGGGCGGCGCTCGAGCTCTCCGGCCTCACGCCGAACACGACCTATTATGCGCGCGCGAAGGCCCGGACACAGGCAGGGGTCCCTGGGGCGTTCGTCGACGCCGGCTCCACCGTCACGCTGGCCGCCGTCCCGGCGTCGGCTCCCTCCACCTTCACCGCCGTATTCGCGGGCTCGATGACGCTGACCTGGGCCGCCAACAACAACCCTGCCGGCACGGAATTCATGACGGGGTTGTCCACCTCTTCCGACTTCACGACGACGGCGCTGAGCGGCTGGACCACCGCCGTTTCGAGCACCGTCTACGGACTGAGCCCCAATACCACCTACTTCGTCGCCGCCGTGGCGCGCAACAAGGCCCTTACGGGCACGCCGGCGCTGGCGCTCGGCGCGACCATGACTTTGGCGGCGGTGCCGCAGGATTCCTCGTTCACCGCGGTGGGGGGTTTCGGCTTCACGGCGGTCTGGTCGACGGCGGCCAACCCCGCGGGCACGCGCTACGAGGCCCAGATATCCCTGGCCGACACCTTCAGCCCCGTCGCGGGCTCGAGCATCACCGTGGCGCCGTCGGCGACGTTCCAGGGCCTCGTCGGCTCCTCGACCTATTACATGAGGGTACGGGCGCTCAACGGCCGCGGCGCCCCCAGCGCCTTCTCCGCGACGACCTGGACGGCCACCGGCCTCGATGTGTCCTCTCCCGCCGTGGTCGGCGGCTTTATGATGCACCAGAGCGAGGCCGCCGGTACCCTGCTGGCCCTGTGGACCTCGCCGGGCGACGACGGTTCCTCCGGGGTCCTGCCATCCGGCAGCCGGTTCTACCTGCAGTGGGCCGCCGGGGACCCGGCGGCCGTCAGCTGGAGCACCGCCAACGCCCAGCTCAGCGTCTCAACCGGGCCGCTGGCGGCGGGCTCGAGTTCCAGCATGCTGGTTCCCGGCCTGCCGGCGGGTTCGTGGGTGACGGCGCGGGTCTGGACCCTTGACGACGGGGGGATGGTCTCCGACCCTTCGAGCATGGTACGCGCCTTCGCCTCCCCCTTCGACCTGGCGAGGCTCGACGGCACGGGCACGGACGCCGGCCGCGGCGTCAGCCTCGCCGTCGACCGTTCGGGCGACGCCCACGCGTCGTATACGGCGGGGACCATCATCCAGGAACTGCGCTACATCCGCCGCACGGGCGGGGTCTGGAGCGTGCCGGAGGGCCCCGACCCGGGCATCCCCGCGGCCGACACCGTCGTCGCCGTCGACGCGGCCGGCGTCCCCCAAGTCCTCTACCGCAACGCGCAGACCGGCCAGTTGCGCCACGCCCGGCGCGCGGGGTCCTGGGGGGTATCGGCCGTCGCATCCGGGAACCTGGTCCCTGGCGGGCTCGTCCTCGACGCCACCGGCCAGGCCCGCATCACCTACTATGACGCGTCGACGGGAGACCTGCTCTTCGCCGCCCGCGACGCCGGGGTCTGGCAGACCGAGGTGGTCGATTCAGCCGGGGACGTGGGGCGGACCTCCAGCCTGGCGCTGGACGCCGGCGGTACGCCCTACACCGCCTATTTCGACGCGACGAACGGTAACCTCAAGTTCGCCTCCCGGACCGCCCCTGGGGCCTGGGCCGTCTCCACCGTCGACCCGGCCGCGGCCGTGGTCGGCAGCGCGCCGGCCCTGGCGCTCGACGGCTTGGGCGGCGCCTTCGTGGCCTACCTTGACTCGACCGCCGGGGACCTGAAGGTGGCGCGCTTCGACGGGTCGGCATGGTCGTCCGCCGTCGTGGACTCGCTTTCAACGGCGGCGGCGGTGGGCGGGCTGGCCCTGGACGGCGCCGGCAACCCCCTGGTCAGCTACTACGACGGCGCAGGCGGGGACCTGCTCTTCGCCCGCTTCGATGGGATCGTCTGGAGCACCGGGACCCTGGATTCGCGCGGGGACCGCGGCTCCGCGTCGTCGTTGAGCGTCGACGCGGGCGGCGAGGTGCAGGTCCTGCACTACGACGCCACGGCGGGCGACCTCTACTCCGCGCGCTGGAGCGCCGGGCTGGCGGCTCCCTACGGCGGCAATGCCCGGGGCCGCCTCCAAGCGCCGGCCTCACTGACCGGCGTCGTCGCCTCCTCGACGACGGTGCTGTGGACCTGGACGGATTCGGCGGCCAGCGAACTGGGCTGGCGGGTCTACGGCTCGCTCTCCTCGACCGGGCCGTACGCCCTCGTGGCCGGCACGGCGGCCATCCCGGCGACGGCGGGGACCGGGACGAACCGCTCCTACACCGAGACCGGGCTCAGCATGGGCACGACCTACTACCGATACGTCGTGGCGGTGGCCTCGGGGGGGTTCGCGGCGTCGCCCGTCGCCAGCACCGTCCCGTTCGTCACCGCCGACGTGAATACCCCCGGCATCGACGACTTCCAGAACGCCGACCCGGTGTGGCGGCGCTCGGCCGGGGCCCTCTACAACGTGGACTTCACGGACACGGGAGGCTCGCTCCTGTCGTCCTTCCAGGTCCGGGCCTCGACGGTGCCCAACGGGACGGGGCCGGTCTGGGTGGACTACACCGACGTGGCGGGGAACATCCTCTCGGATTCCTATACGGCCGACTGGGCCCTGCCCGCGCCCTTCTTCGCGGCGATGGCCGACGGCGTGACGAACTACATCAGCGTGCGGGTCTTCGACGGGGCGGGGAACTCGGCGGTGTCGACGGACACCTTCAGCGTGATGAAGGACACCACTCCCCCAGCCCTCCAGGACTGGCAGGGCGGGGATTCCGCGCGCCGGGCGGCCGGCGGGACGCTCTACGATGTGGACGCCCGGGACCCCGCCAGCGGCCTCGAGCGCTTCCAGTACAGCGTGAGCTTGAACGCCACGACGGGCGATGCGGGGGTCCTGGGATGGACCGACATCCCCTTGGCGCCCGGCGCGACGTCCTACGCGGCCGTTTGGCCGGTGGCCTTCGCCGCGTTGGTGGAAGACGCGACCAATTACGTCTCGGTGAGGGCCTGGGACATGGCGGGCAGCACAGCGAGCCTCGTCGACGCCTTCTTCGTGGTGAAGGACACGGCGGGGCCCCACGTGGGCATAACCCTGCCGGCCAGCGCCTTCCGCTCCGTGCTGACGCTCCTGTCGGGGACGGCGGGGGACGCCGCCGGGGTCGGAGGCGTCGAGGTGGCGCTCGAGACGGCGCCGGCTGGGGGCGGCCTGTGGTGGAACGGCGGCTCTTTCGCCTCCGCCGTCCCGGTCTGGCTGGCGGCCTCGGGCACCGCTTCTTGGACCTTCGCGGCCCTGCCCGCGTGGACGGACGGCGGGAGCTTCCGCCTCGTCGCCCGGGCCACCGACACGCTCGGGAACTACTCGGCGCCCTATTCGACCGCCGACTTCTCCTTCGATGCCTCGTCGCCGACGGCGGGGGTGACAACCCCGCTCGACGCGGCGACCCCGGCCGCCCTGCCGGCCATCTCCGGCACGGCGCTGGACTCGGGAGGCGCTCCGTCCGGGCTCTCCCTCATCGAAGTGCGCTTGAGCCGCGTCGCCGACGGGCTGTTCTGGAACTGGACGGCGGGAGGCTGGTCCTCCTCGCCCGTCTCGACGACGCCGGTCCTGGGCTCGCCGTGGACGGTCCCGGTGCCCGAGGCGCTGCGCTCGAACCTCGCCCACAACGCCAGCTACTTCATATCGGTCCGCGCGGCGGACGGGTCCACCCCCGTGAACACCGGGAGCTTCGCCGTCGGCAGCACCTTCACGTGGCAAGACACCACTCCACCCGCCGCCCTGACGGACTTGACCGGGCTGAGCGGGCCTTCCCCGGGCGAGATCCGGTTGGCTTGGACCGCGCCAGGCGAGGACGGAATGCTCGGCGGCTTCAACCTCGGCCAATACCGCATCCATTATTCCACCGATGCGGCGGCCGTCTTCAGCACCGCCGCGGCCCAGGTCGCTTTCTCGACGGGCGGCGTCGTCCCGGGGGCGTTCCAGGGCCGCCTGCTCTCGGGGCTGTCGGCGGGCTCGACCTATCATCTGAGGGTCTTCATGTCGGACGATTCAGGCAACTGGTCCGCCCTCTCCAACGGGGCGACAGCCCTCGCGACGCCCCAGCCCTTCAACAAAATCACCGGCCGGGTGATGAAGGTCTCGAGCGAGGGGGTCACCGGCGTGCTGCTGGAGGCGTTCGACGCCGCGGGCGCGCGCGTCTCCAGCGCCTACAGCCTGGCCGACGGCAGCGGCACGTACTCTCTGGACAGCATCCTGCCCGGAGTCTACCGGGTTCAGGCTTCCTGGACGGCCGGCGACGTGACGAGCTCGGTCTGGATCGACAACATAGCCGTAGGCTCCTACGGGGTGGATTTCTTCCTCGAGGTCAGCTACACCCTCTCGTCGCTGACCGGCAGCCTCGGCTCGGTGTCTGGCCAGGCGCTGGGCACGGCGGGCTTCCTGGCGCGGGCGGCCGACAACTCCTTCAAGGACAGCCGCGTGCAGCTCCTGCGCGGCGGCGGCCAGGTGGCCGAGGTGAAGCCCGACCCGACGGGCCGCTGGGTCATCCCGAACCTGCTTCCCGGAAAATACGCGGTGCGCGCCTTCAACGGGCTGGAGTTCAGCGAGCCTCTGCCCGTCGAGCTCGGCGAGGGGGAGACGCGCGAGGTGGTGTTCGTCTTCGACCCCCTGCCCGAGGCCCAGGCCTTCGCCTTCCCCAACCCCGCGCGCGAGCGCACCACCTTCCGCTTCGTGTCGGGGCTACCCGGCATCGAGGCGCAGGTCAGCGTCTTCGACATCGCCGGCGTGCTGGTCAAGGAGATTCCCGGCTCGGCGATGGCGGTCAAGCCCGGCGGGCTCTACCATGCCGTCTGGGACCTGACCAACGACGCCGGAGAAAGCGTGGCCTCGGGGGTCTACCTCTTCATGGTGAAGGTGCGCGGCTCCAACGGCCAGACCGGGAAAGTAGTCAAAAAGCTGGCGATTGTGCGTTGAAACAGTCTTTTCGCACCCTTTTAACAGATTCTTCGCACGCATCCGTTACCTTAATAGCGCGTGCGCGCGCTTATTAGTGTAACGGCCGTCCTCGTCCTGCTGAGCGCACCCGCATACCCCGCCGGCCCCGGCACCTCGGCGGCCGCCTTCCTGAATCTGGGCTTCGGCGCGCGCCCCCTGGCCGTGGGCGAGTCCTTCGTGGCCCTGGCCGACGACGTCTCCGCCGTCCACTACAACCCGGCCGGCCTGGCCTTCGCCCCCGGTCAGGCCTCCCGCCAGGAGGCGCGCCGCTACGAGATGCTGGCCTCCCACGCCCTGCACATCCAGGACATCCGCCTCTCCCAGTTCGGCTTCCTGGCCCGCCCCTGGGGCTTCTCCGCGACGCACCTGGGCCTGGACGGCATCGAGCGGCGCACCTCCGAGACCGCCCAGCCCGAAGGCACCTTCGGGGCCTCGGACCTGATGCTGGGGGTGAGCTACGGCAAGAGGCTGCCGATGGGGCTGGGGCTGGGGATGTCGGGTAAATACATCCGCCAGACCATCGGCGAATACTCGGCCACGGCCTACGCGGCGGACGTCGGCGCGCTCTACCGCCTGCGCTCCTATCCCGTCTCAGTGGGCGCCTCCATCGTGAACTTCGGGACCAAGGTCACCTTCATCGAGCAGGGCTACCCGCTGCCCTTGGCCCTGCGCCTGGGGGCGGCCTACGGGATGACGGCCAAGTTCCCGCACGCCCTGACGGCGCAGGTGGACCTGCCGCGGGACAACGAGCCTAGCTTCCGGCTGGGCCTGGAGTACCTGGGCTTCGGGCCGTTCGCGCTGCGGGCGGGCTACAAGACGACGAGCGCCTCGCAGCGCTCGGCGGCGCTGGGCAAGGCCCTGGGCTCGCAGGCACCCGGCCTCGCCGAGTTCTACGGGATGTTCATGGGAGTGGGGTTCAGATCCAAGTTCGGGAACATGGACTACACCCTGCTGCCCTACGGCGAACTGGGCAACGCGCACCGGTTCTCGTTCACCCTGCGCTTCGGCGGGCATGAGGGCGGGAAGATGCTGGGGGTGATGCAGTGAAGCGCCTCCTGCTCGCCCTTTGTTGCGTTAATGGCTTGGCCCTTAACGCAACGGCGGGAGAGGTCGCCAGGCTGGATGGGCGGACCATCGTCACCGACGCCGACATCGCCGGGTGGAGCGCGGCACAGGCCTGCTATGGCGAGGGGGCGCTGACCTCGCGCAAGGCGGCCTTCATGCGCCTGACCGAGGCCGCGGTGGCCGACAAGGCCATGCGCGGGCACGGCGGGCCGGTCATAGACGACAAGGCCGTGGCCGAGGACGCGGCGCGCATCGACAAGGAGACCCAGGCCCCCGACATCCTCGCCTGCATCAAGGCGGCGCTGGGCGCGGACTTCCAGCGGGTCTTCGTCAGACCGTCCCTCATCGAGTCCCGGCTGCGCTTGTTCTTGATGCGGGATGCGCGGGTTCAGGCGCCGGCCAGGGCGAAGGCGGCGCTGGCGCGGCGGCGGGCGCTGGAGGGTTCGGGCCTGGAGTCCGCGGCCAAGGAACTGGGGCTGCACTATTCCAGCGCCTCCTACTCGGCTGGACCGGAGCCTATTGGGGCGCTCCTGGCCGGAACCCCTCAGGGGAAATTCTTGGACGAGCCTTTCGAGACCGATTATGTCTTCCAGGCCGTGCGCCTGCTTCACAAAGACGGCAAGGGCGGGACCTTCGAGGCGGCTACGGTGCGCAAGGCAGGGCAGGATGAATGGTTCGGGTCCCTGCCGAAGATGACGCTGGAGATTTACGACGACGGGCTGCGTGAGTGGGCGGCGGGCCTCAAGGGGAACCCGCGCCTCACGGCCGTCGAGATAAAGAAAGGAGCAACACGATGATGAACAAAATGCTCGCAGGATTGTTGGCCGGACTCCTGGCGCAGGCCGCACAGGCCTCCACGCCGAGCCTGATGACCTATCAGGGCCGCCTCAAGGAATCCGGCGCCCCGGTGACGGGGACCCGGAAGGTGAACATCTACCTCTGCGACGCCCTCGCCGGCCCCACCTGCACGGCCACCGGGGAGCAGGACGTGGCGGTGGTCAACTCCCTGTTCCGCACGACCTTCACCGTCCCCGCCGCCATCAACCTCGAGAACGGCACCTGGTACATGGAAGTCCGCCTGGGGCTCGGCGGGGCGACCATCCTGACCCCGCGCGAGCAGCTCACAGCGGCGCCCTATGCGATGGTGGCGGCCAGCGCCACCTCGGTGGCGGCTTCGGCGGTCCGGGACGGGACGCTGGGGGCGGGGGTCATCTTCTCGGGGAACGCCGGGACGGCGTCGGCGCTGGCGGCCAATCCGAGCGACTGCGCGGCGAACCAGTTTGCGAATGCCATCGCCGCGAGCGGCGACCTGACCTGCGCGGGTCTGAGCGACGCGGACGTGCCGGATACGATAACCATCAACGGCGCGAGCATCACGGCGGGGAGCGTAGGAAGCGGAAAGCTGACGGACGGCGCGGTTACGATGGTCAAGATTCAAGACGGGGCGGTGACCAGCGCGAAGCTGGCTCTGAGCGGCGTGGCCACGGCGAACATCGAGGACGGCGCGGTGACCACCGCCAAGATCGGCGATGCCTCCGTCAGCAGCACGAAGCTGACCTTGAATGCCGTGGGGGCGGGGCACCTTCAGGACGGAGCGGTATTTGGCGCCAAAATCCTCGACGGCGGAGTGGCCACGGGCAAGCTGGCGGATGTTTCGGTGGCGACATTGAAGCTGCAGGACGGGGCGGTGACCAGCGCGAAGCTGGCGGCGAACGGGGTGGCGACGGCGAACATCCAGGACGGGGCGGTGACCAGCGCGAAGCTGACGGCGAACGGGGTGGCG
>JACRDU010000145.1 GCA_016218495.1 Elusimicrobiota bacterium | reverse complement strand
GGTCCTGCCGGCGCTGCGCGCGGCCGCTCCGGCGCGGGCGCGCACAGGCCTGCGGCGCACGCTGGGGCTGGACTGGGTCCCTCACTTCGACCCGCGCCGCGGCGGCGGGGGGCTGCCGGTGGCCGCGGACCATCCGCTGGTCGCCGCCTGGGGCGCGCGCTTCGAGCGCGGGAGCTGGGTGTACGCCGACGTCCCGGTCCCGGCGCCCGGACCGGGGGCGTACCTGCTCGAGGCGGCCGCCGGACGCGACTCGGCACGCACCGTCGTCATCGTCGGAGACCTCGCCTTCGAGGTGAAGCGCAGCTCGGGAGCCGCCTTGGTCTACTGCGCGGACCGGCGCACCGGCCGGCCTTGGGCCGGGGCGCGGGTCTGGTCGCTGTCGGCCGCGCAGGGAGAAGGCCGCCCGCACGGGACGCCGGTGGCGTCGGGAAAGACCGACGCGCAGGGGCTCTGGCGCGGCCCGGCGGCGCACGACGCCCTCGTCCTGGCGCGCTCGGGCGCGCACTTCGCCGCCGCTCGGGCCGACGCCCCGTGGGGGGAGGACCCCTCGGTCCGGGTGTACCTCTACACGGACCGGCCGGTGTACCGCCCCGGCCATCGCGTGCACTTCAAAGGCGTGGTCCGCCGCGCCGACGGGGCAGGCTGGCTGGCCGAGCGCGGGAGCGTGAAGGTGGCGGTCCGCGACCCCAAGGGCGGCCTGCGCCTGGAGGTGGAGAAGGCCCTTAGCGAGGCGGGCACCTTCGACGTCGAGCTGGAGCTGCCGGAGGAGCCGCCGCTGGGCCGCTGGAGCGTGGGGGCCGCGACGGCAGGGCACGCCGAGAGCGCCCCCTTCGAGGTCCAGGCCTACCGCAAGCCCGAGTTCAAGGTGTCGGTGGCCGCGTCCTCTCCGAGCGCCATCCTCGGCGCGGAGGCCGAGTTCGCGGTCTCGGGGGAGTTCTTCCACGGAGGGCCCACCGCCGGCGCCGCCGTCGAATGGACGCTGACCCGGGTCCCTTTCTGGACCTGGCGGGCCGAGGACCCCTTCGCCGAGGACGACGCCGACCGGAGCTACGAATACGGCGGGCGGCAGGTGGAGCGCGGCGAAGGCGTGCTCGATGCGGACGGCCGCCTCAGCGTGCGCGTCCCGCTGGCCCCCGAAGACGGCCCATGGTGGGCCCCGCGCGACTTCCGCTTCCGGCTGAACGCGCGGGTCACCGACATCGGCGGGCGCCAGCAGAGCGGGGAGGGCTCGGTCCTCGCCACGCGGGGCGACTGGTCCTTCGCCCTGGCCAAGGACCGGACGGTGGCCGCGGCGGGCACGGAGCTCAAGGTGGGGGTGGCGGCGCGGGGCTATGACGGTTCGGCCGTGGAGGTGCCCGTAGAGTGGAGCCTCGAACGCGACGGCGGGGAGCCGACCCACACCGCCCTGCCGCTGTCGGGGGGGCTGCTCCTGCCGCGCGGCGGGGCGGAGCTGACGCTGCGGCTGCCCGCGCCGGGCGGCTGGCGCCTGGTGGTGCGCGGACGGGACGCGGGCGGCCGCCTCGTCGAGGCCAGCGAATGGCTTTGGGCCTCGGGCCCCGGCACGGCCGCTCCGGCGGGGACGGGGCGGATGGTGCTCCTCGCCGACAAGCGCGCCTACAAGCCGGGCGAGACCGCGCGCCTCGTCGCGGCGGCCCCGGCCGGGGCCCCGGTGCGCCTGAGCGTCGAGGGCCGCGGGGTCTACCGCAGCTGGCTGGCCAGCGCCTCGGCGGCGGGGTATGAGTCGGTGGTCATCCCCGACGGCTGGTCCCCGTCGGTGCGCGTGAGCGCGACCAGCTTCTCGGGCGGGCGTCTCTATCGGGCCTCGCGCACCCTGCGCGTCAGCCCGGAGAAGCACCTGATAAAGGTCTCGGTGGAGCCCGACCGCCCCCAGGCCGGCCCCGACGAGGAGGTCTCCTTCACGGTCAAGGCCCGGGACTGGCAGGACCGCCCGGTCGACGCCGAGGTGTCCTTGGGGGTGGTCGACGCCGCCGTCTACGCGCTGGTGCCCGAGCTGGCGGCGCCCATCGAGGACTTCTTCCACGGCCCGCGGGCGCCGCGGGTGTCGTCGTCGGACTCCACGCAGTTCTGGGTGCAGGGGCGCTCGCGCTCCGGCCTCGCGGGGGAGGTAGCCCTGGCCGAGGACTTCGAGGGAGACGACATCAAGGCCGGGCTGGCCCCGGCCCGCGTGCGGCGGCGCTTCGAGGACACCATGACCTGGGTGGCCCGCCTGCCCACGGGCCCCAACGGCACGGCGACCCTCTTCCTGCGCACCCCCGACAACCTCACCTCCTGGCGCGCCACCGTGCGCGCCGCCGACCGGCGCGGCCGCGTCGGCCAGGGGACGGGAGGGCTGGTCACGACCAAGGAGCTCCTGGTGCGGCCGCAGCTGCCGCGCTTCTGGGTGGCCGGCGACGAGGCCGAGGTCGGCGCCGTGGTGCAGAACCGCGGCGACGAACAGGCGGATGTGGAGGTGAGCCTGGCGCTCGCGGGGCCGGCGGCCCTGCTCGACGGCGGCGCGCCGCGCCTGCTGCGCGTGGCGGCGCGCGGCGAGGCGCGGGCCGTGTGGCGGGTGCGCGCCGCGGCGGCCGGGGAGGTGAAGGCGACGGTGAAGGCCCTCGGACGCCGCGACTCGGACGCCGTCGAGCTGACGGTGCCGGTCAAGGAGCACGGCGTCGAGCGCGCAGTGTCGTCCGGCGGGCGCCTCAGCGGGCGCGCGGCTTCGGCGTTGGTGCTGCCGGCCGGCGCCGACCCGGCGTCGGCCCGGGTCACCGTCCACGCCACGGCGTCGGCGGCGGGGGCCCTCGCCCAGGCGCTGCCGGGGCTGGCGGGCTATCCGTACGGCTGCGTCGAGCAGACCATGAGCCGCTTCGGGCCCACATTGGCCGCCGCGCGCGCTTTCCGCGAGCTCAAGCTCCCGGCCGACGCCCTGCCCAAGGACATCGATAAGATGGTGGGCAAGGGCGTGGCGCGCCTGCAGGGCTTCCAGCACGCCGACGGCGGCTGGGGCTGGTGGAAGGACGACGCCACCCATCCCTTCATGAGCGCCTACGCCCTCTGGGGCCTGTGGCAGGCGTCCCGAGAAGGCGGGGCGGTGGACGGCGCGGCGCTCGCGCGCGGCCGGGAATCCGTGGAGCGCCAGCTCGACGCCTCGCTGACGGCCGGCCGCGACGAGGATTCGGGGGGTTCGTACGGGGCGGGAGACGGCGGCCCGGCCATCCGGGCCTTCATGCTCTTCGTGCTCAGCCATATGGAGCCTACCCCCGGGGCCTACGCGGGCTTCGCCGAGCGGATGGGGCGCGGCTCGGCGGACATGAAGCCGCAGACGCGCGCCCTCTATTCGCTCGCGCTGGGCAACCTGGGCCTGAACGCCCGCGCGCGCGAGGAGGCCGGCCGCCTGGCGCGCGAGGCGGCGCGCCAGGGCGGGACGGCGCGCTGGGATGGAGCCGCCTTCGACCACGGCTGGAGGGAGGACCGCACGCAGACCACGGCCGCGGCCTTGCGCGCCGTTCTGGCGGCGGCGCCCAAGGACCCGGTGGCGGCCGAGGCCCTGCACGGGCTGCTCCTGCAGAGGACGGACTCCGGCTGGGCGTCCACCCAGGACACGGCGGCGGCGGCCTACGCCCTCATCGACTACCTCAAGGCCGCGCCGCGCTCGGACGCGGCGCCGGTCCTTTCCGCCCGCCTCAACGGCGGGGCGCCCGGGACGCTGGCGCTGGGCGGGGCGGTGCTGGCTCCCAGCCTGCCGCTCTCCGGGGTGCGCGCGGGGGAGAACGCGCTCGAGCTCTCGCTCGACGGGACGGGGGAGGTCTTCTACACGGCCTCGCTGTCGTACCGCGACGGCGGGGAGGACCTCCCCGAACAGGGCGTCCCGGGGCTGAGCCTGCGCCGGACCTTCGAGCGGCTCTCGCCGGTGCGCCTGGCCGAGGGGCCGGGCTACCGCCGCGAGGGCGCGGAGCGGCTGCGGCGCGGGGACCTGGTGCTCTCGACCTTGGAGGTGGACTCGGACGGCGCTCGCGAGTTCCTGATGGTGGAGGACTTCCTGCCCTCGGGCTTCGAGCCCGCGGAAGGGATGGACGGCGCCGCGATCGAGGGGCTGGACCGGGACTGGGAGGGCCGCGCCGACCAGCGCGAGCGGCGCGACGACCTCATGGCCCTGTTCCTGAGCCGGCTGCCGGCGGGGCGGACGGTCCTGCGCACGGTGCTGCGCGCCGAATCCGCGGGCCGGGTGCACGCGCTGCCCGCGGTGGCGCAGCTCCCCTACCAGCCGGACCTGCGCGCGTCCTCGGCGGAGGCGCGCCTCGATGTGGGGGATTAGCGTGGCGACGGCGGTGCTGGCCGGACATGTGTCGGGCGCGGGGGTCCTGCTGGTGGCCGACCTGCGCACGGGCGGGAGGTTCGCCGACGCCTGGGGCGGCGGCGCCGGGCGCGCCGCGCCGCCGGCCTCGGTCTTCAAGACGGCCTCCGCCCTGGTGCTGGCGCGCTCGGGCCGCACCGGGCGCTCCCTATGCCGGAGGGGGTGCTCGCTGCGCTCAGGGCACGGCGCCGTCTCGCTGCGCGCGGCGTTCGCCCACTCCTGCAACAACTACTTCGTCGCTAAGGCCCCGGAGCGCTCGGAGCTGCTGGCGGCCGGCCTCGAGCTGGGGCTGGTGCGCGCGGCCGACCTGCCGGCCCTGCGCCGCTCGCCGCACGACGAGCTGGTCCTCGGACTCGCGCCGGAGCTGGCGCTGACCCCGGCCGAGCTCCTCGAGGCCGTCGTGCGCTGGCCCCGGCTCGAGGCCTGGGGGGCGCTCAAGCCGCTCTTGGCGGCCTGCGGGGCGGAGGGGACCTGCCGGGAGGCCCATGCCGGCGGGAAGACGGGGACGGCTCCGGCGCCCGACGGCTCGGGGAAGACGGCGGGCTGGTTCGTCGGCTTCGCCCCCCTCGAGGACCCCCAGGTCGCCGTCGTCGTCTTCCTCGACCGCGCCACGGGCCGGCAGGCCGCCGCCGCCGCCGGGGAGGCCCTGGCATGGTACTTCCAGCGCTCCTCCTCGCGCTGAGCGCCGGGTACGCCCGCGCCGAGACGGTGCGCGTGCGCGTGTTCTCCCGATTCGAGGTCCGGGAGGCCGTCGTCGAGGGCATCCGGTACTCCGCCGCCGACCCGGCCCTGGCCGCCGGCCGCCGGCTGGTCTTCGCTTCGACGTTCTCCGTGAGCGTTCCGGGCGCGGGGCGCCGCGTCTATGCCGGGGCGCTCGGGGTGCGCGCGGGGCCGGAAGGGCTCGTCCTCGCGGCGGAGGTGCCGCTCGAGGAGTTCGTCGCCGGGGTGGTGGAGTCCGAGGCGGGGGTGCTCCGGCAGCCCGCCGCGCTGGAAGCCCAAGCGGTGGCGGTGCGCAGCTACGCCAAGGCCGAGACGGGACGTCACGAGGGCGGGGACTTCTGCGACCTGACCCATTGCCAGGTCTTTGCCGGGCTGGCCTCCCCCGGCGGTCCCGCGCGGCGCGCGGCCGAAGCCACGCGGGGCCGGGTCCTGCGCCGCGGCGGGGCCGTCGTGCCGGGCTTCTACCACGCCGAGTGCGGCGGGACGCTCGACGCGCCGGAGTCTCTCTGGGGCGGAGCCCCCGTCCCGGCGCGTCCCGACGCTCCCGACGGCGGGGTCCCGTTCTGCGCCGCGGGTCCCAACCACCGTTGGACCGCGAGCCTGGACGCGGGCCGCCTGGCGGGGATGCTTCGGGCGTCGGGCTGGCTCCCGCCGGAGGAGCCCTTGGCCGCCATCGTCTTGGAGGAAAAGAGCCCAGGAGGGCGCGCGCTGTCCTTGGCCGTCGTGGGCGGCCGCGGCTCGCGCGCGGCGGTGCGCGGCGAGGCCTTCCTGTCGGCCGCAGGCCGCGCGTTCGGCTGGTCCGTGCTCAAGAGCGCCGCCTTCGCGCTGCGCCGCGAGGGCGGGGATTTCGTCTTCACGGGCCGCGGGCTCGGACACGGCGCGGGGCTGTGCCAGCGCGGGGCCGAGGAGCGCGCCCGGCGCGGGCAGAACTACCGGGCTATCCTCGCGGCCTATTTCCCCGGCGCCGCCGTCGGCGCCGTTGCGTCCCGGGCCTGCACGGAGCGCGTCTGCTTGACGGGAGGCGACGCCGCCCTGCTTGCCCTCCTCGGGCGCGAGGCCTCCGCCCTGCCCGGGGCGCCGCCGCGCTTCGAGGCGGCGGCGCACCCCGACTTCGACTCGTTTCGGGCCGCCGGAGGGACGGGCCGCCACGCGGCGCGCTGGCTGCGCGGCACGCTCCACCTGGCCCCGCCGGCGCGCCTCGCCGAGCTGGGCATCCTCGAGACGGTCGTCCGCCACGAGATGACCCACCTGTGGGTGGCCTCGGTGGCCGGGGCGCGCGCCCCGCGCTGGCTGGCCGAGGGCGCCTGCGTGTGGCGTGCCGGGGAGCTGGCTCGGGAGGACCCGGCGCTCGACGAGCCCGTGCTCGACGACGGCGGCGGGCGCCTGAGCTACCGCGAGGCGGGCCGGCGCGCGGCCCGCCTCGTCGAGGCCGGCGGGCTGGCGGCGCTGGAGGCGGCGCTGCGGCGGTGAGGGGGGCTGAAATTGAGGCGCTCAGACGGCTGCGTGGGACAGCGCAACCCCTTCTAAGGACGTCCAGGCCGGAACAGGCGCTGCCACCAGCCGCGGGACGACTCTCCGCCGTCGAGCCAGGCCCGGAACTCGTGCGGGGTTTCGATGACCAGGGCCTTGCCGCGGCGCTTGTGCTTGATGAAGGCCGGCAGGCTCTGGATGTACTCCCGCATCTCGTAATGCTGCATGTCGTCGGCGAAATGGACGCTGGCACGGTCCGATTCCCATTCGATGCGTGCCTTACGCAGGCGATTGAGTAGGTCCGACCAGGCTTTGCGGCCGGGGTCGTAGAGCTCCTCGATGGGCTTGGCGGGGAAAAAATCCGGCAGCGGCCGGGCGGCGTGCCGATAGAGTTCGATGAACACGCCCCGGGCCGTCGCGAGCTCGTCGTCGGACGGCGGCCGGTCCTCTGCGAGCTTCTCGAGGTAGAGGGCGGCGAACCACCCGAAGAGCGGGATGTCGGCCTTGAAAAGCCGGGCAAGCGCGTCCTTCCCGGGGCCGCCCGGCGTGAACTGGACGTCGAAGTCAAGGCGCTTGACGCGGGACTTGGCCCAGTCCTTGAGCGAATAGGCGTTCGAGGAGAGGACGATTTGGGGCGCGGGTCCGTCTTCGCTCCACCAGGTCTCCCAATAGGATTTGAGGACCTCCTCGAATAGTGCGTACCGGGTGGCGAGGACCACGTCGTCGAAGACGAGGGGGAATGCGGTCCCCACGGCGGCGGCGCCGAGCACCTTACGCTTCGTGAACTCGCCTCCCGGCACCGGTTCGACGGAGCGGCCCGCGATGAGCTTGAGCACGAATCGCAGGAACGTCGACTTGCCGTTCTGGGAGGGGCCGTAGATGTAGAGGAAGCGCGGGCCCCGCGAGTCGATGACGCCGTAGCGGCGGCGCTTGGCGCGCATATATAGGTCGGCGAAGGGGGAGGCGAACAGGTAGAGCAGGGCTTCAAACATGCTCACCTTGGCGAACTTGGGGTCTGGGGCCTGCCCGAGGTCGACCGTGTTGAGGTATTCCTCGACGAGGGCCAGGGCTCCGGCCAGGACCTCCGACGCGGGCAAGGGCGCCGTCAGCGCCCGGACGGTTCCATCGAGCCCCAAGACGACCTCGCGGCGGGCCGGGTCCACGCGCATGAGCGGCAGGCCGTGCGACTCCTGGATGTAGCGCAGGAAGGCGGGGCCGTTCAGGCGCACCTCTCCGCCCGCTTCGACCAGGTTCAGGGGGGCGAGGAGGCGCTCGGCCTGCCGGCGGGCCGCAGGAGCCTCCGGGAGCTTGACCGAGAATACCCGCTCGGCACCGTCTGCGGGGGTCAGGGTCGCTAGGTGCCCGATTTCATGCAGCAACTTACGGGCTTCGGCGTCTACTTCCTCAGCCGGGACCGACTTGAGCCACGCTTCCACGAGTTGGGGGCGCTGCGACTCGGGCTCCGATTTAAACAGGGCGGCGAGGTCTCCCATGAACTCTGTACAGCCGGCGGCCTGTTCGGCGTAATCCTTCTCGATGTGCCCGAGCCAGGGACTGTCCGCTTGCAGGTCAGCGTACCACGCGTAATTGACTTGCTTTGCAGCGGACCGGGCGGTCTCGGTCAGGTTGGCGCTCGTCACGATGACCCGGGCTTCCCCGGGCCGTTCGAGGATGTAGAGCTTCGTGTGGATGGTCTTGGCTGGGACGAGGAGCTTGACTTTCCCCGAGGCGACCAGGGCCGCGAGCCGCTCGGTCGCCGTCGCGCCCGCCTGGGCCAGCGACTGGCGGTAGGCTTCGGCCAGGTTCTCGCCGACGACGGCCTCGGCGGTGTCGTAGCCGCGCTTCTCGAGGAAATCGACCAGGACCTGGGGCGAGACGACGTAGGATATCGCCCTTAGGCGCGTGTAGCCGTCGAAAAGGCCGTCGAAATCCTTGCGGCGCTGGATAATCCGGCTCTTGAGAGCCTGTGGGTCCGGGAACAGGGAAGGTTGGCTCACGGGGCCATGGTACAAAATCCGCGTTTTCGCGAAGGGCTTGTGGCAATAGACCAATATGCAAGCTATACTTGCAAATAGGTCCATGATTGAGAGGCGCCTCCGTGCGAAAGTCCAGGCCTGGCTCGGCCGCTTTCCGGCCGTGGCGCTCCTGGGGCCGCGCCAGTGCGGCAAATCCACGCTGGCCAAGGAGATCCTCGGGGGCTTCCCCGGGGCCGTCTATTTGGACTTGGAGCGTCCGAAGGACCGTGCCAAGCTCTCGGACGCCGAGTCGTTCTTCGACCTGCACGCGGGACGGCTGGTCTGCCTGGACGAAATCCAGAGGACCCCGGAGCTCTTCCCCGCCCTGCGCGGCATCCTCGACGAGCGTGGAAAGAACGGCCAACTGCTGCTCTTGGGCTCGGCTTCGCGCGAGCTCCTCCGGCAGAGCTCCGAGACTCTGGCGGGCCGGATCGGCTATCTGGAGTTGACCCCATTCCTCCTTAGCGAGGTGGCCCCCGGCCCGCGGGACGCCCTCCTGCGGCGGCTCTGGCTGCGCGGCGGGTTCCCGCGCAGCTTTTTGGCCGGCAGCGACCGCGACAGCTTCGAATGGCGCCAGGAGTTCATCCGCTCCTTGCTGGAGCGGGATATGCCGCAGCTCGGTATAGGCATCCCGGCCGAGTCGCTCCGGCGATTCTGGGCGATGTGCGCCCACTCGCATGGGCAGCTATGGAACAGTTCGAAGATCGGGGAAGCCCTCGGGGTCAGCCACACCACGGCACGCTCCTATCTGG
This sequence comes from Elusimicrobiota bacterium, assembly GCA_016218495.1. GTDB lineage: Bacteria > Elusimicrobiota > Elusimicrobia > UBA1565 > UBA1565 > SCTT01. The sequence goes on along the minus strand of JACRDU010000145.1, from coordinate 4,767 downwards.
ACCTTCTGTCGAAAACCTTCCTCCTGCGTATCCTCCCGCCCCATGAACCCAACCTGAAGAAGCGTCTCGTCAGGACTCCCAAGGTCTACCTGCGGGATACCGGGCTGCTTCATGCGTTGTTGGACCAGGCCTCGTTCGACGAGCTCTTGGGCCATCCGGCGTACGGATTTTCCTGGGAAGGCCTCGTCATCGAGGAGGTCTTGGCGGCTTTCGGGACCGATTGGCGTCCCAGCTTCTATCGGACCCCGAAAGGGGCCGAGCTGGACCTGGTCTTGGAGCGCGGGAGACGGCGCGTCGCCATCGAGTGCAAGGCCTCACAAGCCCCGGCGGTCTCGAAGGGATTCTGGATTGCCATGGAAGACCTCAAGGTCGAGCGCGCTTGGGTTGTCGCCCCCGTGAAGGAAACCTATCCGCTGGCCAAAAACGTCTCGGTGACGCCTTTGGCCGAGTTGCTCCGGTCAAATATGGGAACATAGGGGATGAGAATGGGACGACTCCTCGCCGGACTGCTCCTCGCCTCCGCCCTGGCCTTCATCGGTTTGCGGACCCTGACTGGGCGCGCTACGGAAGCGCTCCCGGCGGGGCCGGTGCTCCTGGCCGCCGCCTCGGGAGGCACGCAGGATTGGGCGGCCTGTGCGGCGGAGAAGTGCCTGACCGTCTATGTGGCGCCGTGGTGCGGCGTCTGCCGCGCCTCGACGGCCTTCATCAACGCCGTCACGGCCTTCCTGAACAAGAACGGCGTCCCCGCCCGGGTCGTGGTGGGCAAGGACTCCCCGGAGGCGGTGGCCGCCTATGCGGCGGACTTCGGGCCGGGCACTTTGCTCGACCCCGAGGGCCGGGTCCCGCTGGCCGGCGGCGTCCCGCAGTTCATCGTCACCTCCGCCGACGGCAAGGTGCTCAAGCGCCAGCCCGGCGTCCCGGGCATCGTCGCCCCACCCATCCCCGAGGAAGACGTCCGGCGGCTGGCCTACTATCTGGGCCTGCTCTGATGCCGGAGCGCCGGCGCGCCCTCTGGGCGCTGGCCGCCGTCTGCTTCTTCTGGGGCACGACCTACCTCGCCATCAAGACCGGGGTCCGGGAGATGCCGCCCTTGATCTTCAGCGGCGTGCGCTTCATGCTGGCCGGGGCCATCCTGACCGTCTTCTCGCTCGCGACGGGCAGGCCCTTCCCGCGCGGGGGGGACCGGCGCCGCCTCGTCGTGGCGGCCGTCCTGATGATGGCGGTGGCCAACGGCTCGCTGGCCTGGGCGCTGCAGCGCGTTCCCTCCGGCGTCGCCTCCCTGCTCGTCTCGATGACCCCCTTGTGGCTGGTCGTGCTGGCGCGCCTCGGCGGAGAGCGCATCTCGGGGCGCGGTTGGGGCGGCGTCTGCGTCGGCCTCGTCGGCATGCTCATCCTGGTCTGGCCCGACCTGGCCGGCGCCGGTCCGCGTCCCGGAGTGGCGCTGGGCGCGGCCGTGCTGTGCTTTTCCACCGGGGTCTGGGCCTGGTCTTCGGTCTACATGAAGCGCCGGCCGCATTCCAGCGACCCCTTCGCGGCCGTGGCCATGCAGAAGCTGGCCGGGGGCGGCGCCGCCGTCCTGCTCGGACTGGCCTTCGGCGAGGCGCCGCGCTGGCATCCGACGGCCGCCGGGGTCTGGGCGCTGCTCTACCTCACCCTCGCGGGTTCGCTGGTCGGCTACACCTGCTACCTGTACGCCCTCAAGCACCTGCCCACCGAGCGGGTGGCGGTGTACGCGTACGCGAACCCGGTGGTGGCGGTCAGCCTGGGCGTGGCGTTCGGCGGGGAGTCGGCGGACCTGGCCCTGCTCCTTGGCGCGCCGGTGGTGCTCTTCGCCGTCTGGCTGGCCAACACCGGCTCCGGCGCGGCTCCCCGCCTCGAGGCCGAGGCGCGCGGGACCGGGGCCGCCTTTTAATAGGGGAGCTGGACCACGACGGTGGTCCCGACGCCGGGCTTGGAGTCCAGGCGCACCACGCCCTTGTGGGCCTCGACGATGCGCTTGACCAGGGCCAGGCCGAGGCCCAGCCCCCCCACGGTGCGCGTCATGTACTCGGCCACCTGGTAGAACGCGTCGAAGGCCCGCTCCTGCTCGCTGAGCGCTATGCCTTCGCCCGTGTCCGTGACCGAGAGCGACACCCAGTGCTGCAGGCGCTTGGCCGAGACCGTGAGGCGGCCGCCCGGCTTGTTGAAGTAGACGGCGTTGCGCACCAGGTGCGTCAGCGCCTTCTTGAGCATCGGCCGGTGCACGCGGGGCCGGGGCAGGTCGTCGGGGACGTCCTTCTCCACCGTCAGGCCCTTGGTCTTGGCCAGCCGGGCGAGCTCGGCGAGGACCTCGTCGACGACGGGGCCGAGGTCGGTCGGCTCGCCGTGGATCTCCAGGTCGGGCTTCTGCAGGTCTACGAAGGCCAGGAGGTCCTCGATGACCCCGCGCAGGCGCTGCAGAGCGTCGCCCGCCCGGTCCACGTTCTTGCGCAGCGGCTCGTCGACGGAGGTCTCTTCGCTGAGCAGGCCCACCGCGAGCATCGCCGCGGCCAGCGGGGTGTTCAGCTCGTGGCTGATGCGCGCGAGGAAGGCCTCCTTGAGCCTGTCGAGCCGCTTGAGCTCGCCGTAGGCGGCCTCGAGCTCGGCGCGCAGGCGGCGCTCGACGGCCAGCTCCGAACGGTCGCGGCGCGCCGCCAGGATTCGGTCGACGACCACGCCCAGCGCCTCGACCGGGAAGGGCTTGATCAGGTAGTCGCTGGCCCCGTCCTTGAGCACGGAGACCGCGCTCTCCACCGACGGGGCGGCCGTCATCAGCAGCACGTCGGTGGCCGGCCAGCGCGACTTGACGCCCAGGGTCACCGCGCGGCCGTCGCCGGGCGGGGGCATCTGCAGGTCGGTGACGACGAGGTCGAACTCCTCGGACTCGATGCGGCGCAGGGCCTCGTTGCCCGACAGCGCCGTCTCGGGGGCGAAGCCCAGCGTGGAGAGGCCGATGCGGCAGACCTCGAGCCAGGCGTCGTCGTCGTCGACGACGAGGATCCTCTCGCTGCGTTCCGCCATCAGGGGACCATGGGCTCTAAGGCAGTTTACCGGGGAGGCCCCGCCGCGTCAACCCGGCCCGCAATGCTCTATACTCGGCGTATGGAAAAGCGTCCCCTGGGCCGCTCCGGCCTCAAGGTCAGCGCCCTCTCCCTGGGCACCATGAACTGGGGCTCGGACTGGCACGGCACGGGCCAGGTCGACGAGAAGGCCGCGCGCGACATCCTGGCCGAGGCGCGCGAGGCCGGGGTCAACCTCATCGACACGGCCGACATCTACGGCTACGGCGCCGCCGAGACGCTGCTGGGCCGGATGCTCAAGAAGGACCGCGGGGATTGGCTCGTCGCCACGAAGGTGCGCGCCCACATGCGTCCCGGCGACCCGGCCTCGGGCGGCCTCTCGGCCCGGCACATCGCAGAGGGGCTCGACGCCAGCCTCAAGCGCCTCGGCACCGACCACGTCGACCTGTACATGCCGCACTACGGCGACCCCGAGGTGCCGCTGGAGGAGTCCCTCGAGGCCTTCGCGAAGGCGCACAAGCAGGGCAAGGTCCGGGCGCTGGGCTGCTCGAACTTCCCGCCGGCCGAGTGGCGCGCGGCCCTCTCTTGGGCCGGCAAGAAGAAGCCGCGCTTCGAGTTCAACCAGGTGCAGCTGAGCCTGGCCTTCCCGTATCCCCAGGCCGACCATGCCGGCCTGTGCGCCGAGGCGGGGACCTCGCTGTTGGCCTGGAGCCCGCTGGGCGGGGGGTTCCTCTCGGGGAAATACCGGAGCGCGGCGCGTCCCGCAGGACGCCGCCAGGACCCCGAGAAGGCCTTCCCCGTCCTGCCCGAGGCCCGCCTGGCGGGGCTCGTCGAGCTGCTCGGGAAGGTCGCCGCCCTGGAGGGCCTGAGCATGGCCCAGGCGGCGCTGGGCTGGGTCATCGGCAAGCCCGGCGTGGCCTCGGCCGTCGTCGGCGCGCGCACGCCCGAACAGCTGCGCGAGGCGCTCAAGGCCCGGCCGCTCTCGGCCCGCTCCCAGGCCCTGCTCGACCGCGCCAGCGTCCTCGTCGCCTCCTAGGCATACGATACTCCTCCCCGAATCGTCGGTCATGGCGTCCGGGGCCGCGCCCGGCGCTACAATGGGCTCAGAAGCAGGGAGGGACCATGAACGCTCAGGCCTGGGTCGCCGAGACCCTCAGCCGCACCGGGGCGCCGTTCGAGAAGCTCCGGCATCCCGTCGCCTACACCGCCCAGCAGCTGGCCGAGAAGGAGCACGTGAGCGGCAAGCACGTCTGTAAGGTCGTCGTCGTGCAGGTCGACGGCAAGCCCAAGATGCTGGTCCTGCCGGCCTGCCGTTCGGTGGACCTGCTCCTGTTGCGCGCCGCCCTCGGCGCGCGCAGCGTCGAGCTGGCGGCGGAGAGCGAGGTGGCCGCGCTGTTCCCGGACTGCGAGATCGGCGCCGAACCGCCGCTGCGCGCCGGCATCGAGGTGCTGATGGACCGCTCGATGCAGGTGGACGGGGACGTGGTCTTCCCGGCCGGCAGCCATGAAGAGGCCATCCGCATGCCGTTCAGGGACTGGTTCCGGCTGGTGGACCCCCGGGTGGAGTCCTTCACCGCCAAGCCTTAGGCGGGCGGATGGGTCAGCATTTTCCAATCCGGGAATGAGCCTGAAGAGCGTTGAGGGTCCGTTGCCGTAGTTTGCTGGGTCTTGCCTCCGTTTCTGTTGCCGTTGTCCGTTGAGATTCCAGAACAATGACGCTCCACGGACG
>JACRDU010000004.1 GCA_016218495.1 Elusimicrobiota bacterium | reverse complement strand
GCCCCCCGCCGAAAGGGTCCAGAGCATTGATCAAGACGATGTCGGCGTCGCGTCCGAGGCGGCGGTGGGAGAAGCCGTCGTCGAGGATGATGACGTCGGGCTCGTAGTAGCGAACCGCGGTCCGGGCCGACGCGACGCGGTCCGGCGAGACCAGGATGGGCACTCCCAGGCCCTTGAGCGCCCGGTGCATCATCCAGGGCTCGTCGCCCGTCTCCTGCCACGGCGCCTCGCGCTGGTCGAGCAGGACCTGCACGTCGCGGCCGGGCGCGCTGCGGCCGTAGCCGCGGCTCAGGATGGCGGGCTTGAGCCCGTGCTTGCGCAGCACCTGGGCGGCCAGCAGCACGGCAGGGGTCTTGCCGGTCCCGCCCACGGTGAGGTTGCCGATGCAGACCGTCCGGCGCCCCACATGGCTGGAGCGCAGGAGGCCGACGGCGTAGGCCGCGTCGCGCAGCGCCAAGCCGGCGCCATAGAACCAGGACAGCACGACGAGGGACGCGCGGCCCCACCAGCTCCGGCGCAGGTTCTCGCGGGCCTGCTGGGGCTTCACGGCTCCCCCGCCGGGGTTCGCAACAGCCGTTCGCAGGCGGCGAACACCCGGTCCGCGGCCAGCTCGCTCAGGCACTCGATGCGCGTCGGGCAGGTGTTCGAGCGGCAGCCGATGCAGGTCAGCTCGGAGCGCCGCACGACGGCGTGGAGGGGGGAGTCCGGCGGGTTCCACGCGTCCGGGTCGCTGGAGCCGTGCACCGTCACGGTGGGGATGCCCCGGGCCACGGCGATGTGCTTGGGCCCGTTGCAGTTCGTGACGAGCAGGGCGCAGCGCCCGAGCAGAGCGGCCAGCTGGCGCACCGAGCCGGTGCGGGGCGAGAGCACGGCCGCCGTGCCGATGCCGTCACGTACCGCGCCCGCCAACGCCTCCTCCCCGGGCCCCCAGAAGACCAGGAGGCGGGCTCCGAGCCGGTCGCGCAGCAGACGACCGAGCTCGGCGAAGCGCTGGGCCGGCCAGCGCCGCGTCTCGCGCCGGGAGGCCGGGACCAGCCCCACCACCGGGCCGGGCGGCAAGCGCATGCGCCGCCAGGACTCGTTGGCGAACTCCTCGGATTCGGCGTCGGCGCTCATGCGCGGCATGTAGTCCGAGGCGTCGGCGTCGAGGCCCAGGGAGCGCAGCATCAGGATCTTCTCGAGCGCGCTGTAGCGGGCCCGGTCGGCCGACTGCGCCATCGGATGGGTGTAGGCCCAGCGGTGCGAGACGTGGGCGGGACCCGCCCGGACCGGCGCCCGGCTCGCCGCCGTCAGGGCCGCCGTCCGGGGGTTGCCCATGAAGTCCACGACCCAATCGTAGCGCTCGCGGTTCACTCGGAGGAGCCAGTATAGATAATTCACGGGAGCGCTCCCGTAGAGGAGGACGCGGCTGGCGTCCGGGTTGCCCAGCAGGACCTCGTGGCAGGGCGGTTCGACGAGCATGTCGATGCGAGCCGACGGGTGGAGCTTGCGCAGGGCGCGCAGGGCGGGCGTGGTGAGGATGACGTCCCCGATGCGCCGCAGCATGACGACCAGGATGCTCTTGGGCGTCCCCAGGCTCACAGGCGGGCCTTCCCGCGCGAGATGTTGAGCTCGAAGTCCAGCATCCAGTCGTCGCGGCGCACCAGCAGGCGTTTGAGGGGGCCCGCCTCGGGCCTCCAGCCGTCGGGAGCCAGGCCCTGCTTGACGCCGAAGTCGCAGAGGTAGCCGGCGGCGCGCACCGCCGAGCGCACGCGCGCGTCGTAGGCCCCCGCCCCGTACGGATAGGCGAAGGCGCCCGTGCGGCGGCCCAGCTCGGACTCGATGCGGCGCTTGGACTCGGAGAGCTCCCAGGCCAGCGCCTCCTCGTCGAGGGCGCGCAGGTCCGGATGCGTCATCGTATGGGAGCCGAAGGAGACCAGGCCGCCGGCCTGCATGGCCCGGGCCTCGTCCCAGGACAGCGTCCTCTGCCAGGGCTCGTCGGCCGGGTCCTCCCAGCCGTTGCGGCGCCCCATCCAGCCCGCGACGAGGAAGATGGTGGCCTTGACCCCCAGCGATGTGAGGATGGGGAAGGCGGCCTCCAGGTTGTCCGCCGTGCCGTCGTCGAAGGTGACCACGGCGGGCTTGGGCGGCAGCGAGTCGGGCTCCCCGAGGCGCTCGGCCGCCACCGGCTCGTAGCCGAGCGCCAGCAGGCGCTGCAGCTGGAGCTTGAAGTCGGCGGGGGCGACCCAGAGCTTCTTGAGGCGGCTGGCGGCCGGCGGCGTGCCGACCCGGTGGTACATCAGGACGGGGATGCCCGGCAGGCGCGGGCGCCACCAGTTCCAGCGCGCCGAGGCGCCGGCCGCGGCCGCCGCGGCCGCCAGGCCCAGCCAGCCGGCCGTCACCGCTCCTCCGCGCGCGCCATCTCCGAGAGGCGCGCGTACTTGAGCCAGGTGTGGAAGGCCGAGAGCATGGCCCAGGACACGCCGGGACGGCCGTCGAGCACGCCGCCTTTGAGCACGAGGCGGACGAAAAGCTCCCAGAACGGGCGCAGGTGGTCGGTCCAGCAGGGCCGCCGGCCGGCCTTCCAGCGCCGGCGGGCGGCGCGGGCCGTGTACTCCTCCATCTTCGCGAGGTATTCCCCCAGGTCGCGGTAGGGCCGATGCAGGACGCGCGCTTCCAGCCGGCCCACGGGCCCGGCCACGGACACGCCCTCGTGCAGGTGCTCGCCGCCGAAGCGGCCCTTCGCGCGCCGGAACAGGCGCAGGTGCCGCTCTCCGCCCAGGCCGCCCCAGCGCAGGACGCGGCCCATGAACTCCACGTCGAAGGGCAGGGAGAAGCCGGCCTCCGGCGGGTCCTGGGAAAGGGCCTGCAGGACGAGCGCCGAACCTTCCGGGCTCAGCCGCTCGTCGGCGTCGAGCGAGAGGACCCAGTCTCCGGAGGCACGGTCCACGCAGGCCTGCTTCTGCGCGGCGAAGTCGTCGAAGGGGCGCGACGAGACGCGCGCGCCCCAGCCCGCGGCGGCCCGCATCGTGCCGTCGGAGGATCCGCTGTCGAGGACGACGGCCTCGAACTCCGGGCCGAGGGCCGTGCGCAGCGGCTCCAGGCTCTCCAGCAGTCCGGGGAGGTCGCGCTCCTCGTCCTTGGCGATGACGCAGACGCTGAGCTTCATCCCGCCCCCAGCGCCTGGGCGTAGATTCCCAGGACGGCGTCGCCGGTCTTCGCGACGGAGAAGCGTTCAAGGTCTCCGGCCGCCGCCTCTGCGCGCCGGGCCGAGGCCGCCTTGTCCTGGAGCGCGGAGACGATGGCGGCGGCCAGGGCGGCGGGGTCGCGGGGCGGCACCAGCAGGGCGCTGCGCCCGTCGGAGACGACCTCGGGGATGCCTCCGGCGGTCGTGGCGACGATGGGGACGCGGCAGGCCATGGCCTCCAGGAGCACCGAGCCCAGGCCCTCTCCCCAGGAGGGCTGGCAGTAGAGGTCCAGGCTCTGCAGCCAGGACCTCGCGTCGTCGCGCCGTCCCAGCAGGCGCACCGCCCCGCGCACGCCGAGGGACTCGGCCAGCCCGTTGAGCGTCCCCTCGAGGGGGCCGGCCCCCAGGATGAGGAAGCGCGCCCGGGGCTCCCTGCGCACGACGAGGGCGGCGGCGCGCACGAGGTTGGCCTGGTCCTTGTGCGGCACCAGCGCCGCCAGGTTGCCGACCCACAGGTGCTCCGGGGAGAAGCCGGCCTCGGCCGCCAGCCGGGAGCGCAGGGCCGCGCGGTCGCGGCTGGGGCCCCAGGGCGCGGCCGCGCCGCAGAGGGCCTCCTCGTCGGGGCCGCAGGGCAGGGCGTCGGCGACGACGCAGGTCCGGCCGGGCCCGAGGCCGGCGCTCTCGAGGATGCCCCGGATGGCGTCGGAGACGGCGATGACGGCTCCGGCGGAGCCGTACTTGAAACGCGCCGACGGGCCCGAGACCGGGAAGTCGACGCGGCGGTGCGCGACCCAAGGCGCCCCGCCGAAGCGCGCCGCCAGGCAGGCCAGGGCGGCGGTGTGGCCCGTGTGGGCATGCAGGATGGAATGCCCTCCGGCCGAGGCACGCGCCAGGCGCCAGGCCGACACCGGGTCCCACTCGCCCAGGAAGGGGAGGTGCATCACCGCGAAGCCCTGCCGGGAGGCCTCGGCGCACAAGGCCTCTCCCCGCCGGCAGACGACGATGTTCTCGTGTCCGCGGCGGCGCAGATGGGCGGCGAGATAGAGGAGCTGGCGCTCGCCTCCGCGCAGCCCCTTCTCGCTATCGAGGTGATAGACCGTCAATCGCTCCGGCATAGATCCTTTCCGTCTCCGCGACGAACCGCTCGAGGCGGAACATCCGTTCGTAGCGCGCGCGCCCCGCGCGCCCCATGCGCTCGCGCAGCAGGGGGTCCTCGGCCAGGCCCTTGAGGGCCTCGGCCAGCGCGGCGGCGTCTCCCGGCTCGACCAGGCGTCCGGTGACGCCGTCCTCCACGTATTCGGGCAGGCAGCCGACCGTGGTGGCCACCAACGGGCGGCCCAAGGCCATCCACTCCACCGCCGCCCGCGAGACCGCCTCCGACCCCAGCGAGGCGACCACGCCGATGTGGCAGCGCCTCATGAAGTCGAGCGCGTCGGGGACGCGGCCCTCCAGGACGACGCGGTCGGCGATGCCCAGCCGGGCGGCGCGCTCCGAGAGGTCCTTGGCCGCCACGTTCTCGGAACGCCCCACGACGAGCAGGCGCAGGTCGGGCAGGGCCCGGCAGAGCCGTCCGAAGGCCTCGAGCAGGGAGGCGTGGCCTTTCACGGGGTCCAGGCGCGCCACGACCCCGACGACGGGGGAGCCGCCGGGAGGCGGGGCGGGCCGGCCCGGGTCGGGCATCCCCTCGTAGACCACGGCGGAGGGGACCTTGAAGTCGCCGAAGCGCGCGTCGAAGTCGGCCTGGATGCGGGCGTTGGCGGCGATAAAGGCGCGCGTGCGCAACCAGAGCAGGCCCGCTCCCGGACGCCGCTTCAGCGCGCGCGAGTCGCCCCGGGTCCGGACCACGGCGGGGCCGCGGCGCCCGCACAGGAAGGCGGCCAAGGTATGGGCGGAGCCCGTGTGCGCCGCGACGACGTCGGGGGCGAAGGCCGCCAGCGCGCGCCGCAGCACGCCCAGCTCCAGCCAGGGCTGGCGGAAGCCGGTCGTCTCCAGGCCGGCGGCTTGGGCTGCGTCTAGGGGGGGCGCGCCGTTCAGGCCCCAGAAGGCGACGGCATGCCCTCCCGCCTTCATCCCGCGCGCGGCGCGCAGCGCGTACTGGGTCAGGCCGGAATCGTAGGGCTCGTCGTCGACGTGCAGCACCCTCACGCGGCAGCCTCCGTCCCGGTCCCGAGCAGCTCCCGCGCGGCTTGGAAGGCCGCCTCGACGGTGATGAGGCGCATGCAGAGGAAATGTCCCTCGGGGCAGGCCCGCGACCCGTGCAGGCCGCAGGGGCGGCAATTCAAGTCCGCTTCGAGGACCCGGTGCCCCTGCCCGTAGGGGAAGAAGCCCAGCTCCTTGGTGGTGGGGCCGAAGAGCGCCAGCACGGGGACGCCGTGGGCCGCCGCCACGTGCATCGGCCCGGAATCGTTGGTGACGAGCAGGTTCAAGCGCGCGGTCAGGGCGATGAGTTCGGGCAGGGTGGTCTGTCCCGTCCAATCCAGGACCGGGACTCCGGCGCCGGCGGCCACGCCCGCGCTGAGGGCCTTGTCTCCCGGGCCGCCCAGCAGGATGACCTTGGCGCCGGCCTCGCGCGAGAGGCGGCCCGCCAGGGCCGCGAAGCGCTCGGGCAGCCAGCGCTTGGTGGGCCAGACCGAGCCGGGGTGGATGCCGACGAGGACGTCCGCGTCGGCGACCCCGGCGGAGCGCAGGCGCTCCTTGAGCGCCTCGGGGACGCCCCCGTCCTTGGCCAGGTAGAGGGAGTCGCCGGGCTCGGCCTTGATGCCGGGGGCCAGCGGCAGCAGCAGGGCGAGGTTCCGTTCGGCCTCTGGAGCGCCCCAGGGGAACGCCACCGTCTCGTGGAAGAGCGGGGCGCCCGAGCTGGCCGCGAATCCGATGCGGCGCGGGATGCCCGAGAGCCAGGCCACCAAGGCCGTGCGCAGGCTGCGGTGCGGCACGAGGGCGAGGTCGAAGCCGCCGGCGCGCAGGGCGCGGCCGGCCGCCAGCAGGCCGCGCAGGCCGCGATGGGCGCCGTGCTTGTCGTCGAGGAGCACCTCGTCGACGGCGGAGCAGCCCTTGAACACGGCGGCGGTGTCGGGGCGGGTGAGCACGCTCAGGCGCGCCCCGGGCATGACCTCCTTCACGCGGCGGGCCAGCGGGACGGTGAGCAGGGCGTCGCCCAGGAAGGAGGTCTGCATGATGAGCACCCGGCTGGGCTGGGCGGCCGGCCGGTGCGCCTTGTCCGAGCCGTAGTCGCCCAGGCGCAGCTCCCGGTGGACGACGGGGACCCCCCACTGGACCAGGGCCTCGAGGTAGCGCTCCAAGGTATGCTTCGAGAGGGCCGGGGAGGACCAGCGGAAGAGGACGTAGAGGCGGCGGGCCAGGGCGTGCTTGCGGTAGGCGGCCTGGACGGGGACCCCGCTCAGGCGGCGCAGCAGCACCGTCCGCCCGGTGCCGTGCAGGTCCAGGAGGTGCGTGAAGCCGCCGTCCCGGACCGCGCGCAGGGCGCTCAGGAAGCCGCGGTAGGGCAGGACCCGGTCCACGCAGGGGTTGCCCGCCAGGACGGCGGCGAACTGGGGCTTGACCATCACCGTCACTTCGGCCTGCGGCCAATGCGCCTTCAAATTGCGGTAGACCGGGGCGGTCAGCACCACATCGCCCAGCGAAGAGAGCCTCAGGACCAGTATTTTGGGCTGTTCCATCAGGACGCGCGCATGCGTCGCCCGCGCGCGTACGGAGATTATAGCAATCCCCGTAATGGTGTAATGGTGTCAGACATTCGAAACTTTCGAAACTTCCTAACTATTGAAGTTTCGAAAGTTTCGAATGTCTGACACCGGTTCAAGCTTTGCAGATGGGGAGCAACCAGTCGAAGGCCCGGTCGGTGGCGCCCTGGAAGGCCTCGGCGGTGGCCTTGGCCGCCCGGCCCACGGCCTGGCGCCGGACGGGGTCTTCGAGGAGCCCGACCAGTCCCTCGGCCAGGGCGTCGGCATCGGCGACCTGGACGCAGCCCTGGCGCAGCTGGAGGGCGCGGGCCTCGTAGCGCACGGCCTCGATATGCGGGCCGAACAAGACGGGCACCCCGGCCGCCGCGGGCTCGAGGACGTTATGCCCGCCGGACCCGGGGACCAAGGTCCCTCCGACGAAGGCCGCGGCCCCGAGGCCGTAGAGCGCCCCCAGCGCGCCCATCGTGTCGACGAGGAGGACCTCGGGGGTGTTCGCAAAGGGGAGCAGCTCGGACCAGCGCACGAAGGAAAGCCCCGACTCCTTGAGCAGGGCAGCCAGTTCGGAGGCCCGTTCGGTATGGCGGGGGGCGAGGATGAGGCGCAGGCCGGGGACCCGGGCGGCGGCCTTGCGGTGGGCCTCCAGGACCAGGGATTCCTCCCCCGGGCGCGTGCTGCCGGCCGTCCACAGCGGGGCCGCTCCGAACAGGGTCGCCACGCGGTCCTTGGCGGCGGCGACGGCCTCGGGGGCCGGCGGCTTCAGGTCGTATTTCGTGTTCCCGGTGACGCAGCCCGCGTCGCGCGGGGCCCCCAGCGCCTCGAAGCGCGCGCGGTCCTCTTCGGTCTGGTAGGCGGCGCGGCGGACGCCCGCCAGGGCTCTGCGGGAGAGGCCAACGCCGAACGCCCAGCGCGCGGCGGAGCGCTCGCTCAGGCAGGCGTTCACCAGCCCGATGCCGACGCCGCGCCCGGCCGCGGCGGCCAGGGTCATCGGCCAGATTTCGCTCTCGGCGTTGATGAGGGCGGCCGGCCGCACGCGCGTCAGGAAGGAGGCCACGCAGGGGTAGAAGTCCGCGGGGGCGAGGAAGGCGGCCGAGACGCCCGGCAGGCCGCGCGCCTTCTCGCGCCCGGCGGCCGTCATGCAGGTGACGACGACGCGCATGTGGCCCCAGCGTGTGAGCAGGTGGCGCAGGGCCGTAACCTCGCCGACGGAGGCCGCGTGCACCCAGAGCACGGGAGCGCCTGAAGAGGGGAAGACGGGCCGGCCGAGGCGCTCGGCGGCGTCGGCGAGGCCCTCGCGGAAGGCACCCCAGCGCCGCGCCCGCGCCACCCGCGCCAGCGCGGCGAAGACGACGAGAGGATAGAGCAGCTGATACAGCCCGAGCAGGATCACGCGACGAGCCGGTCCGCCGCCTCGGTAGCCCGGTCGAGAGCGGCCTTGAGCTCCAGGGCCTTCCCCGCCTCGTCGTCTCCCGGCGCCACGCGGATGAGCGGCTCGTGCACCACCGCCGCCCGGGCGAAGGGCAGCGGGACATGGAAGCGGTCCCATGACTTGGCCAGCACGATGCGGCGGCTGGTGGCGCAGGAGAGGGGGAGGATGGGGGCGCCCGAGAGCCGGGCCAGGGCGATGACGCCGGCCTTCACCTCGCGGGCGGGCCCTTTGGGGCCGTCGGGGGTGATGCCGACCGGGCGCCCCTGGGCGAGCAGGTCGGCCAGCACCTTGGCGGCGGCCGCCCCGCCCCGCGAAGAGGAGCCGCGCGCCGCCCCGATGCGCGAGAGCTCCATGGTGCGCGCGATGAGCTCGCCGTCCTTGCTGCGGCTGACCAGCACCGTCGCCCCGCAGTCGCGGTGCGTCCAGGTGAAGAAGACCTGGCGCTGGTGCCAGAAGGCGTAGATGAAAGCGCCGGCCCGGCGGGCCTCCTCGAGGTGCTCGGAGCCTTCGACCTGCAGGCGCGCGGTGAGCCCGACGGCGGAGACGAACGCGTAGGCCGCGTAGGGTACGGCCGCGCGCAGGAGCTCCAAGGAGAGCCTACTTCTTGGGCGCGGCCTTCGCGCCCCGGCGGCCCTTGCGCGCGATCCAGCTCACGCAGAAGGCGCGCGAATGGGCGGGGCTGAGGCGGCCCGCCTCGAGCGAGACCCGGATCTTCGAGCCGTCGAGCTTCGCCAGCACCGTCCCCAGCGCCTCCGGGTCCTCGATGTAATGGATGGGGGAGAGCTCGCAGCGCTCGTCCTCGACCTCGTCCTTGATCAGCGAGAGCACGAACTGGACGGCGCGCTCGCCGGCGACGTTGGCGGCGGCCTCCAGGGCCTTGGCGGCCCCGGCGTGCTCGGTGCGCAGCTCGTCGAGGATGAGCGGGAAGGCGGGCCCCAGGGTGGCCACGGCGACGGTGTGGGCCAGGCCGGGCACGGGGGAGAGGGCGGCGGTCTCCGGGGAGTCGGGGCCGTAGGACTCGAAGAGGACGGAGGGCTTCAGGCCCTTCTCGGCCCGGTCGAGCAGGGCGATGAGGCGCGCGTCGTCGAAACCCGCCGGCGGAGCCTCGGCGCCGCGCAGCGCGCGGCGGCGGATCTCCTTGAACGGCAGGCGCATGTTGAAGTCCCGGATCTTCCTCACGCAGGCCTCCCGCCGCCCGGGGTCAACCCCGGTGGCGCTTCCCGCCGGTCTTGCCGGCATGCGGCAGCGCCTCATGCGGCGCCGCCGCGTGCTTCTGCGGCCCGCCGCGGGTCTCCCATTCGAACACCAGCGGCGTGGCGATGGCGATGGTCGAATACGACCCGACGAAGACGCCGAAGGTCATCGCCAGGGCGAAATCGTGGATGACCGAGCCCCCGAAGAAGAGCAGGGTCAGCACCGTGAGGAACACCGTCAGCGAGGTGATGATGGTCCGCGACAGCGTCTCGTTGACGCTGACGTTGATGGTCTCGCTGAGCGGCTCGCGGCGGTGGATGGTCATGCGCTCGCGCATGCGGTCGAAGATGACGATGGTGTCGTTGATGGAGAAGCCGGCCAGGGTGAGCAGCGCCGCCACCAAGGTCAGGTCGAACTCGAGCCCCAGCACGCTGATGAGGCCGGCCGTGGCCAGCACGTCGTGGCCCAGGGCGACGACGCCGGCCAGGCCCCAGACCGGGTTCGAGAACCGGAAGGCCACATAGACGACGATGCCCAAGAGCGAGAAGACCACGGCGAACAGGGCCTGGCGCCCGAGGTGCTTGCCGACCGTGGGGCCCACGAACTCCTGCGACTCCACGCTGAAGGTGTGTGCGGCGTCGGCCGCGCGCAGCTTATCGAGGAAGGTCTCGACGGTCTTGGCGTCCGCGTCGGCCCGGGCCTTGATGCGGATGTTGAAGGAGTTGGTCCCGGTGAACTGCTGGGGGACCGCGTCGGGATAGCCCGCCTTCTCGAGCGCGGAGCGCAGCGTGGCGATGTCCTGGGGCTGCTGGTATTTGAGCAGGACGACGTTGCCGCCGACGAAGTCGATGGAGTAGTTGAGGCCCTTCGTGGCCATCGAGACGACGGCGACGGCGATGAGGGCGCCGGACAGCGCGTAGGAGACGAAGCGCTTGCCGATGAAGTCGAACTGGGTCTTCTGTGTGAAGAATTCCATGGTGTCCCCTAGACGCTCACTGAGTCCATCTGGCCGGAGGCCATCAGCGACTCGAATATCATGCGCGTGACGACGATAGCCGTGAACATCGAGACGGTCAGGCCCAAGGTCAGCGTCACCGCGAAGCCCTTGATCGGCCCGGTGCCGAACTGGAAGAGGAACAGCGCCGCGATCAGCGTGGTCAGGTTCCCGTCCAGGATGGCCGTGAAGGCCTTGTCATAGCCGGCCTCGATGGAGATGCGCGTGGGCTTGCCCAGGCGCAGCTCCTCGCGGATGCGCTCGAAGATGAGCACGTTGGCGTCCACCGCCATGCCGACGGTGAGCAGCAGCCCGGCGATGCCGGGCAGGGTCAGGGTGGCCCCGAAATAGGCCATCAGCGCCACCGTGAAGAGCAGGTTCAGGAGCAGGGCCGCGTCGGCGATGACGCCGCTGAACTTGTAGTAGAGGATCATGAAGATGACGACCAGGGTGAAGCCCACGGCGGAAGCGCGCATCCCGGCGCGGATGGAGTCCTCTCCGAGGGTGGCGCCGATGGTGCGCTCCTCGATGATGCGCAGGGGCGCGGGCAGGGAGCCGGCGCGCAGCACGATGGCCAGCTTGCGCGCCTCCTCCATCTTGAAGTTTCCCTCGATGATGCCGGACCCGCCGCGGATGGGGCCGCGGATGACGGGGGCCGACTGCACCACGCCGTCGAGGACGATGGCCATGTTCTTGCCGACGTTGGCCGAGGTCAGGTCGCCGAAGATGCGCCCGCCCTCGGGCTTCCACTTGAAGGCCACGATGGGCAGGCCGTTGTCGCCGGTCTCCACGCGCGCCGAGTCGAGCAGGGCGCCGGTGAGGGGCACGGTGGAGCGCAGCACGTAGAACTCCGAGCCGCGGCCGCGGAACAGCTCGGTGCCGGCCGGCAGCAGGGCGGCGGCGGCCGTGGAGACCTTGCTCTCGGCGAACGGGTCGCCCACCTTCTCGTAAATCTTGCCGGCGGCGTCGCGCGCGGCCTGGGAGTCGTCGACCATGCGGAACTCGAGCAGGGCGGTGGTGCCGATGATCTCCTTGGCGGCCTGGGCGTTCTTGATGCCGGGCAGCTGGACGACTATCCAGCGCTCGCCCTGGCGGGCGATCAGGGGCTCGGCCACGCCGAGGGCGTCGACGCGGTTGCGCAGGATCTCGATGGCGCGCGAGAGGGCGTCGGCCACGTCGGCGTCATGGGGGAGCTTCTCGATCTCCAGCTCCATCAGGAGGTGCGAGCCGCCGCGCAGGTCCAGGCCCAGGTTCAGGAGGTGCTTGGGGCGCAGCCGGGCCTGCTCGAGGCGGTCGCGCTGGGGGGCGTCCATCAGGTACCAGTTGACGCTGGGGTAGGCCATGAAGATAGACAGCACGACCAGGGCCAGGAGTCCCGCCCACTTCATCTGCATCTTGGTCATGTTCAGGCCTTCTCGGCGTGCTCGGGCGTCGACGCGAGCTCGGGGGTGTTGGCCAGCTTGGAGACGGCGGAGCGGGCCATGAGGACCTTCATCTCGCCGAGGCGGACCTCGAGGTCCTGGGCGCGCACGTTGACGATGGTGGCGTAGAACCCGCCGGAGGTGAGCACGCGGTCGCCCTTCTTGAGCCCGCCGAGCATGGACTCGTGCTCCTTCTGCTGCTTCTGCTGGGGGCGGATGACGAGGAAGTAGAAGATGCCCACCATGGCGATGAGGGGGACGAAGCCGGCCAGGGGGTTCGGTGACGCCGCGGGGTTCATGCGTTTCTCCTGATAATTGCCGTCAAAATCAGCGTGGATTCTAGCAAATACCGCCCTTGTATTTGTCCATGAAGGCCTTCCGGTCGGCTTCGAAGCGCCCTTCCCGGACGGCCGTCCGGATGCGGTCCATGATGGCGAGGTTGAAATGGATGTTGTGGATGGTGAGCAGGCGGTGCGAGGTCAGCTCCCCCGCCCGGTAGAGGTGGCAGAGGTAGGCGCGCGTGTAGGTCCGGCAGGTGGAGCAGGCGCAGTCGGGGTCCAGCGGACCCTGGTCGGAGCGGAAGGAGCCGTTCTTGATGTTCATGCGCCCGCGCGAGGTCATGACCAGGCCGTTGCGCGCCACCCGCGTGGGCCAGACGCAGTCGAGCATGTCGACCCCGACGGCGACGGCGTTCCACAGGTCTTCGGGAGCCCCCATCCCCATCAGGTAGCGGGGCAGGTGCTCGGGCAGGGCCTCGCAGGCCTCGGCCAGCGCCGCCCAGGTCTGCTCCTTGTCCTCGCCCACGGAGAAGCCGCCGATGGCCACGCCGTCGGGCCCGGCCGTGACGATGTGCTGGGCCGCCAGGCGCCGCAGCGAACCGTGCACCGAGCCCTGCAGGATGGGGAAGAAGAGGTGCCCGCCGCCGGTGCGCTGGTCCTCGTGCTTGAAGGCCGCCACCGAGCGGTCGGTCCAGCGCATCGTGCGCTCCAGGGCCTTGCGCGCAACCTCCTCGGTGCACGGGTAGGGGGGGCATTCGTCGAGGGTCGTCCACATGTCCGAGCCCAGGCGCGCCTGCAGCTCGATGACGTTCTCCGGGGTCAGGAACTTGGATGAGCCGTCGAGGTGGGACTTGAAGAGCACGCCCTTGTCGTCGAGCTCGCGCAGGTCGGCCAGGCTGAAGACCTGGTAGCCCCCGGAGTCGGTGAGGATGGCGCCGTCATAGCGCATGAAGCGGTTGAGCCCCCCGGCCTCCTCGATGACCTCGGGGCCGGGGCGCAGGCCCAGGTGGTAGGAGTTGGCCAGGATGGCGCGCGGCCCCAGCGCCAGCAGGTCGTCGGCGGCCAGGGCCTTCACCGAGCCCTGCGTGGCCACGGGCATGAAGACCGGGGTCTCCACCTCGCCGTGGCGGGTCTTGAGGACGCCGGCCCGGGTCCGGCCGTCGCGGGCGGTTATGGCGAAGTGCTGTCCCATCGAGGAACCCCCCAGTATCCGCCCCAGCCGGTGCCAGGGGACAACTGTCGCAACTGACGCAACTGCCGGGGATAAAAAGAGTTGCGAAAGTTGCGACAGTTGTCCCCTGGCACCATGGGCGTCACAGGATTATCATGGCGTCGCCGTATGAGAAAAGACGGTAGCGCTGGGCGATGGCTTCGCGGTAGGCGGCGAGGACGCGCTCCTTCCCGGCGAAGGCGCAGGTCAAGAGGAGCGGGGTGGAGGCGGGCTGGTGGAAGTTGGTCTGCAGGGCGTCGACGGCCTTGAACTCGTAGCCGGGGAGTATATATAGGGAAGCCTCCCCGGACAGGGGGGCGGCAGGCGGCTGGGCAAGGCCGTTGGCGAACACCGTTTCCAAGGTCCGGGTGGCCGTCGTGCCGACGGCGACGATTCGGCCTCCGGCCGTCTTCGCCGCCCGCAGGGCGGCGACGGCGGCTTCGGGCACCTCATAGCGCTCCGGGAGCATCTCGTGCTCCGAGACATCCTCCGCGACGACGGGGCGGAAGGTGCCGAGGCCGACATGGAGGATGACCTCCGCCACGGTGATGCCGCGCTCGCGCAGCTTCGCCAAGAGCTCGGGCGTGTAATGCAGCCCGGCCGTGGGCGCCGCCAGCGAGCCCCGCTCCCGGGCGTAGACGGTCTGATAGCGCGCCAGGTCCCCAGGGACGCTGTCGGCCAGCCCCTGGCGCTTGCGTCGGGAACGGATATAGGGGGGCAGGGGGGGAAGCCCGTTGGTCTCCAGGAAGGGGCGCATGTCCTCGGTGGAGAAGCGCACCAGCCAGGCGCCGTCCCCGGCGCGTTCCTCGGCGGTGCCTGAGACGCCTCCGCCGAAGTCCACCGCCACCCCCGGCTTGAGCCCCGTGGCCAGAGCCGACCACAGCCCGGGGGCCAGTTCGGCGATGAGCAGGAGCTCGGCGGCCCCACCGGTGGCTTTGCGCCCGGCCAGGCGGGCCGGAAGGACTTTGGAGCGGTTCAGCACGACGCAGTCGCCGGGAGAGAGCAGGTCCGGCAGGTCTTTGAAGACCCAGTGCTCCAGCCCGCCCGAGCGGCGTAGCACGAGCAGGCGCGACGCGTCGCGCTCGGCCGCCGGCCCGTCGGCCACCAGGTCTTCGGGGAACTCGAATTCGAAGTCCGTGCGCGGGAGGCCGGTCACGGTGCGCGGCCCACGGAGGCTCCGGGGAAGTAGAAGGACAGGATCTCGCGGTAGCCCCGGCCCGCTTCCGCCTGACCGCGCGCCCCCCATTGGCACAGGCCCACGCCGTGGCCGTAGCCGCGCCCGGAGAATTCGAAGCCCTTGCGCAGGCGGCGCACCGAGTCGAGCCGCACGCTCTTGAGCTGCTGCACGCCCATCCAGAGGCGGAACTGGTTGGCCCCCACCCGCTCCCAGGAGCCGTCCGTCTTGAGCCGGAGGTCTTTCAGGAAGCCGCCCGCCCCGCGGGCGCCTTCCCGGATGTCGTCGATGCGGCCGGCCGGCATCCCGTTGCGGTTGAGCCCGGCCAGGATGTCCTCTTTGGGCAGGTAGGCGTCCCAGCGGTAGTGCGGGGACCGCTTGCACCAGGCGTCCTTGACCCCGCGCAGGGGCTTGGCCTTGGCGCCCCCCCAGACCTCGGAGGAATCGCTGGTATGGCCGCCGCAGGTGGAATGGAAGTAGGGCTGGAAGCTCCGTCCGGCGAAGTTGAGCACCTCGCCCGAGGTGGCGCGGACCGCGGCGCGGACCCGCTCGGACTCCGTGGTCAGGCCGGTGTAGAGCTGGCTGCGGTCGTCGTCGGTCAGGTCGAAGCCGGCCTCCTCGTGGCGCCCCAGGCTGGCCAGGGCGAACGACCTGGAGACGACGGCCTGGGCCTTCAGAGCCTCCGCGGGCCAGTCCGGGCTCATCTCGTGGGGCAGGACGCCGAACAGGTACTCCTCGATGCCGAGCTCATCGATGACCGTCAGCGTGCCGTCGGCATGGGGGCGGAAGACCAGGTTGCCGCGGTACTTCCTGTCGCCGATGGTGACGAACTCGTCCCCGCGGCCGGGCAGGAGGCGGGCCGCCCCGCCGAGCAGATGCGGGCCGAAGAGGAGCCGCGCCTTCCCGTCCGCCCCGGCCTCGGCCTCGACCTTGTAGTCGCGCCCCTCCGCCACCGCCATCAGCTCGCCGTTGGACTGGTCGATGGCCTGGAACGCCCCGCTCACGCGGAAGACCACCGACGGGACCTTCGCCAGGATGCCCACGGCGATGATGCGGTCGGCGAAGCGCGCGGAGGCCGGTTCGGCCGAGGCGGAGAAGGCCGACCCCGCCGCCGCGAGGAGGAGCGCAGACGCCAGGCGCCTCATGCGAAGAGTTCGCCGAGGCGGGCCGGGGGCTTCACCCCGAGGTGGTCGAAGGCGAGGCGCGTGGCCATGCGGCCCCGGGGAGTGTGCTGCAGGAAGCCGGCTTGGATGAGGAAGGGCTCGACGACGTCGGTCAGGGTGTCGACCTCCTCGCTGACGGCGACCGAGAGCGTCTCCACGCCGACGGGCCCGCCGCCGAACTTCTCGGTCAGCGCGCGCAGGAAGCGCCGGTCGAGCACGTCGAGGCCATGATGGTCGACCTCGAGCTGGTCGAGCGCGGAGCGGGCGGCCGCGCGGTCGATGGCCCCGGTGCCCTGGACCTCAGCGAAATCCCGGACGCGCCGGAGCAGGCGGTTGGCGATGCGCGGCGTGGCGCGGCTGCGGCGCGCCACCTCCTCGCAGCCCCCGGCGTCCGCCTTGACGCCCAGCAGGCCGGCAGAGCGGCGCACGATGGCGGTCAGTTCGCCCAGCGAGTAGAAGCCCAGGTGGCCGACGATGCCGAAGCGGTCGCGCAGGGGGCCGGTGAGCAGGCCCGCGCGGGTGGTGGCCCCGACCAAGGTGAAGCGCGGCACGGCCAGCTTCACCGTGGAGGCCATCGGCCCCTTCCCGGTCTGGATGTAAAAGGTGAAGTCCTCGAGCACGGGGTAGAGGGACTCCTCGACGAGGCGGTTCAGGCGGTGGATTTCGTCGATGAAGAGCACGTCGCCCTCGGTCAGGTCGGTGAGCAGCGCGGCCAGGTCGCCGGCCCGCTCCATGATGGGGCCCGAGGTGGTGCGCAGGTTGACGCCGAGCTCCCGGGCCAGGATGGAGGCCAGCGTGGTCTTGCCCAGGCCGGGAGGGGAGTAGAAGAGGCAGTGGTCGAGGGGCTCCTTGCGGCGGCGGGCCGCCTCGATGAAGACCTTGAGGTTCTCCTTGAGCTTGTCCTGGCCGACGAACTCGGCCAGCGTTTTGGGGCGCAGGGCCCTGTCGTAGGGCTCCTCGTCCTTGAGCGGCGCGCCGCTGAGCGGGCTCTCTTCGCGGCTCACAGGCGCCTCAGGGCCAGGCGCAGGAGCTCCTCGACGGGAGCCTCCCTGCCGGCCAGGTCGCGCCGTATGGAGTCCAGGGCCAGGCGCGCCTCGGCGGGACGGTAGCCGAGCGCGGCCAACGCTTCCAGCGCCCGGGCCAGCGGCCCGGATTCCGGCAGCGGGGCCTCCGGCATGGAGGGGGCGGAGTCGGAGGACCCGGGGCCGAGCTCGTCCTTGAGCCCGGCGACCAGCTTCTCGGCCGTCTTGCGGGAGAAGCCGAAGACCTTCACCAGGGCCGCGCTGTCGCCCGAAGCGATGGCGCGCCGGAACTCGGGGA
The DNA here is from genome assembly GCA_016218495.1 of Elusimicrobiota bacterium. Taxonomy (GTDB): domain Bacteria; phylum Elusimicrobiota; class Elusimicrobia; order UBA1565; family UBA1565; genus SCTT01. The sequence goes on along the minus strand of JACRDU010000004.1, from coordinate 23,444 downwards.
GGGAGCGGGAGGCCTTGTCGAGGGATTCCAGGGCCTTCTTGGCCCCGACCCCGGGCAGGTCGCGGAAGGCGGAGAACAGGGACTTCTCCTCGCGCGACAGGAATCCGTAGAGGGTGGTGCCGCCCCCGTAGAGGGCCATCGATTCCGCGATGTGGAGGAGGGCCTCCGTGCCCGGAGCGCCCAGGCGCGCCATCGTGTGCGGCGTGACGGAGACCTCATAGCCGACGCCGGAGGCCTCGAGGACGACCCGGGACGGGCCCGCCTCCAGCACGCTGCCGCGCAGGGTGGCGATCACGATCCTCCTCCCAGGCGCGCGAGGACCCGCAGGCCCCGCGCCCGGCCGGCGCGGATGTGGCAAAGGGCGATGGCGGCGGCGTCGGCGGTGTCGTCGGGGCGCAGCGGCTCGGCCAGGCCCAGCGCGGCCTGGGTCATGCGCTGCATCTGGGCCTTGGGGGCCGCCCCGGAGCCGGTCAGGGCCATCTTCACCTGGCGCGGGTTGTACTCGCGGACCTCCATCCCGGCGTCCGCCGCCGCCAGCAGGATGACGCCGCGGGCCTGCAGGGTGGCGCGGATGGTGTGGGCCGCCTTCAGGAAGAACATCTCTTCGACGGCCATCGCGGCGGGGGCGTGCCGTCCCACGACCTCGGCGAGGGCGCGGTGGATGAGGCGCAGGCGGTCGGGCAGGGGGGTGCGCGGCGAGGTGCGGATGCACCCGGCCTCGACCAGCCGCGCGCCGGGAGGGGCGGGCTCCAGCACGGCCCAGCCGGTCTCCGAGACGCCCGGGTCCACCCCCAGGACTTTGGGCACTACTTGTCCAGCGCGGCCATCACTTCGTCGGGGATGTAGAAGTTGGCGTAGACGTTGGAGACGTCGTCGTGCTCCTCGAGCGCCTCGATGAGCTTCAGGTTCTTCTCCGCGCCGGCCCGGTCCACGGCCACCAGGGTCTTGGGGACCATGGCGACCTCGGCGGAGCGGGCGGCGGCGCCCTTGGCCTTCAGGCCGTCCTTCACGGCGTCCAGCGCCGCGGGGGCGGTCAGGACCTCGAAGCCGGAGTCGTCGGTCTTCACGTCGTCGGCCCCGAGCTCCAGCGCCAGCTCGATCATCGCGTCCTCGCTCATCGCGTCGCGGGCGACGGTGATGACGCCGCGGCGCTCGAACAGGAAGCCCACGCAGCCCTGGCTGCCCATGTTCCCGCCGTTCATCTCGAAGATGCGGCGGACTTCGTTGGTGGTGCGGTTGCGGTTGTCGGAGGTCCCTTCCGCGAAGATGGCGACGCCGCCGGCTCCGTAGCCCTCCATCGTCAGCTCCTCGTACTGGACGCCGGGGATCTCCCCGGTGCCCTTCTGGATGGCCCGCTTGATGTTGTCGGCGGGCATGTTCGTGGAGCGGGCGTCGTCGATGGCCTTGCGCAGGCGCGGGTTGTTCTCGACCAGGCCCCCGCCGATCTTGGCGGCGATGGTGATCTCACGGACCTGCTTGGTCCAGACCTTGCCCTTCTTGGCGTCCTGGGCACCTTTGCGGTGCTTGATGTTGGCCCACTTCGAGTGTCCACCCATGGCGTTTCTCCGTACGAGGGATGCCGTTATTGTAACAAATGGTAACATCGCCGGGTGACGGGCATATCGGACTTCAAACAGTCCTGGACCGCCGCAAGAGAGGGCGCCGCGGCCGTACGCATCCCGCTCCCCGGCCTGCTCCTGGTGCGGGGGAAGGGCCGCGCGGGGTTCCTGCACGGCCTGCTGTCGGCCGACGTCAAGTCCCTGGAAGAGGGCCGCGGAAGGCCGGCCTGCCTGCTCAGCGCGCAGGGGAAGCTGACGGCCCCGCTCTCCGTCTACGCCTTCGACGACGAACACCTGCTGGTCGGGCCGGCGCAGGCCGTCCCGGCGGCCTTGGAGGTCCTCTCCGCGATGTCCCCGCTGGCCGACTGCACGATCGAAGCCCCCGTCGGGGAGCGCGGAGCCTGGCTGGTGTTCGGTCCGCGCCGGGCCTCCGTCCTGGAGGCCCTTGCGGGCCGCCCCGCCGACCCCGGTCCCGACGGAGCCCGCCGCGTGGCCACCGCCGCCGGGACGGCCTGGGCCCTGTCGGAATTCTTCTCGGGCCCCGACGCCCTCCTCTTGGTTTCACCGCCCGACGGAGCCGAACGCTTCGACGGCGCCGTGCGGGGTGCGCTGGAGGCGGCGGGCGCCCTCGAAGGCCCGCCCGCCCTGCTCGAATCCCTGCGCCTGGAAGCCGGCGCCCCGGCCTGGGGCCCCGAGGCCGGGCCGGACTGCTTCCCCCAGGAGCTGGGGCTGGAGCGCGCGGTCCACCCGGCCAAGGGCTGCTACCTCGGGCAGGAGGTCATGGCGCGCCTCAAGGACCGCGGCCATGTGAACCGCCGCCTGGTGGGGCTGCGCTTGGGGCAGCCCGCGGCCCCGGGAGACCCGGTCGAGTCGGCGGACGGCACGGTGCTGGGACGCATAGGCAGCGTGGCCCCGTCCCCGACGCTTTCGGGACCGATGGCGCTGGCTGTCCTGAAGGACGCCGGGCTCGTCAAAGGCAAGCGCCTGCGGGTGCGCGCCGGCGCGGCCGTGGTCGACGCCGTGCTGACGGAGCTCCCGCTTTGAAGCGAGCGGTGGTGACCGGGGCCACTTCGGGCCTTGGCCGAGAAATCGCCGTCCAGCTCGGGCGCGCGGGCTGGCGCGTGGCCCTGACCGGGCGGAGGGAGCCGCAGCTCAAGGAGGCGGCGGCCGCGGTGCGCCAGGCCGGCGGCACCGCTCTGGAGCTGCTCGGCTCGGTCTCCGACCCTGACGCCGTGAAGGCCCACTACGCCCTCATCAAGGAGGCCTGGGGCGGGCTGGACTGGGCCGTCCTGAACGCCGGCGGGGGGGACAAGAACAACGCGAAGGCCTTCTCCGCCGCCAACCTGACCTCGACCATCGCCACCAACCTGTTCGGCGTGGCCTACTGGATGGAGGCCGTCATCCCCGACATGGTGGCGGCTGGTTCGGGGACGGTGGCGGCCGTCTCCAGCCTGGCCGGCTTCCGCGGCCTGCCCTCGCGGGGCTCGTACTGCGCGAGCAAAGCGGCCTTGAACACGATGCTGGAATCGGCGCGCATCGACCTGCGCCCGGCCGGGGTCCGCGTGGTCACCGTCTGCCCCGGCTTCGTCAAGAGCGAGCTCACCGACCGGAACAACCCCGCCCAGATGCCTTTCCTGCTGGATACCCCGGACGGGGCGCGGCGCATTATCCGCGGCATCGCCGAGGGCCGGCGGCTCGTGCACTTCCCCTGGCAGCTCTCCCTGCCGGTCATGTACCTCCTGCACAACCTCCCCGGCTGGGCCTACGACCGCATCGCCGCCCGCCTGGAACGCTCGAAACGGCCGGCGGACGCGCCCGCGGAGGCCGCGAAACAGCCCTGATATTGACCGTCGGGAGGGCCCTGTCTACAATACCCCCGCCGGTAAGGATGCGCCCGTAGCTCAACGGATAGAGCAGCGGTCTTCGGAACCGCTGATACAGGTTCGAGTCCTGTCGGGCGCAGACATCCTTTCGATGCGATTAACAATCCCGCAATCAAATTTCCCCGTAGCCCTCCTATCATTGCTGTTGTGGGCAGTCCCCTGCGCCTGTGCGGCGTCGGGCCCTTCCGCCAAAGCGGCGGAGGAGGCCCGCTCCGCGCTCGGCGCCAAGGCGCTGGGGCTCCTGCACAAAGCCATGGTCCATGAGGATTCCGAGGTGAGGGTGATGGCGGCGGAGCAGTGGGGGCCCATCGGCAACCCCGCGGCGAAGTCCGTGCTCCAGCGCGCCCTCAAGGACCCCAGCGCGTACGTCCGCATCGCCGCCGCCGGCAGCCTGCTCGAGCTCTCCGACCCCAGCGGGGTCAAGGCGGTGGAGGCCGTCGTCCTGGAATCCCCCGGCCCGGCCGCCGCCGAGGGGGCGCTCGGAGCGCTCGAGGAGATGCGCTCCATCGCGCGCAACAAGACCCGGGCCTGGGCCATACAGGCCCTGGCCGGCATGAAGGTGCCCGAGACCCTCCCCACCCTGCGCAAGGCCGCCGAGGACCCGGACGCCGCCGTGCGCGACGCCGCCGCGGCGGGCCTGGCGCGGCTCGGCGACTCGGCCGCCATGGGCCGCCTCTCGTCGGCCTTGGCCTCCCAGGACCCGGCGCTGCGGACCAAGGCCGTCGAGGCGCTCTCCGGCGTGGGGACCCCGGCCGTCGTCGCTTTGCTCAAGCCCTTGGCCGAGGACACGGTCTATCAGGTCCGGGCCGCGGTGATGGGGGCCCTCGGCGAGTCGGGGAGCCCCCTGGTCCTGCCCGAGCTCCTGGGCGGGGTGAAGGACCAGAACGAGCTGGTGCGCTCCAAGGCCGTCGCCGCGCTCGGCCGCTTGGGCGTCCCGGGGGCCGTGCAGTACCTCGAGAAGGCCAAGCGCCAGGCCTCGAACGTCTACATCGAGCTCCTGGCCGTCGCCGGGCTGGCTCGGCTCGGGGAGACCGTAGACCTCGCCCCGGCCCGCCGGGCGCTCTACCAGCCCGACGCCGACACCCGCCTGCTCGCCGTGGAGGTCCTCGAAGCCGCCGCCGGACGGGCCATCGCCGGCGCGGACCAGGCCGCCGAGAAGGCCGCCCTGGAGGACCTGGAGACCGCCCTCGACGACGCGGAGATGCGGGTGCGCGTGCGCGCCGCGGCCGCCCTGGTCCGCGTGCTCCAGAAGACCCCGAAGAGGCCCTCCCGGTGAAAGGGCTCGGGCTGGTCCTCCTGCTGTCCGTGCCCGCCGCGGCGGTCATGAACGGCCCCCACGCCGAGTCCGACGCCCGCCGCTTCGGCCTGAACGCCCCGCCCGCGCCGCCGTCGCGGCCCTCCGATGCGCAGGTGGGGGAGCAGCTGCGCGGGTTCAACAGCTCGCACCGCGGCCGCTGGAACCTCAAGTTCGGGGCCCAGGGGATCGGCCCGGGCTCCGCCATCGGGCCGCGCCTGAGCGCCAAGGAGGCGGCCGACGCCTTCTTGGCCGAGAAGGGGCCGAGCCTGGGCATCCGCCCCGAGCAGCTGCGCCTCGCCGCGGCGCGGACCCACATGGGAGTCCATCACCTCTTGTTCGAACAGATCGTCGACGGCGTGCCGGTGGAGCTGGCGGCGGTGAAGGTGCACATCGAGGAGTCCGGAGAGGTCCTCGGCTTCGATTCCTCCTTCCGCGCGGACGTGCGCGGCTCCCCGGTGCCGGCGCTCGGGGAGGCCCAGGCCGCCTTCCGGGCCGCGGCCGACCTCGGCGGGGCCGCCCCGGCCGGAGGCAGGCTGGTCTGGTTCCCGCCGCCGGCCGGCGGCCCACCCGTGCTGGCCTGGAAGTTCCGCGCCGAGGCCGGGGGGAGCTGGGTCTACTACGTCGCCGCCGACGACGGCCGCATCCTGATGCGCTACAACGACCTGCGCTTCCAGTCCTGCCTGACCTCGGGCACCGTGCGCGGACTGGTCTACGACATCGACCCGGGCCGCCAGACGGTCCCCGCCTCCCGGCCCTTCAGGAACCAAGAAGTGTACGTCGTGGACCACACGACCTACTCGCTGACCGACGCCAACGGCTTCTTCTGCTCGCAGACGGCGGGCAAGATCTCCACCCAGCTCCAGGGGCCGTATGTGGCCGTCGCCAACTGGAACGGCCCGGCGGCGCACTACGACAACGGGGGGGGCGTCTGGACCACCTTCGCGACGCCCCAGGAATCGGAGCACCCCTATCCCAACGACAGCGCCAAGACGACCGCCATAATCGCCGAGTTCCCCAACGTGATGAAGGTGATGCCGGTCTTCGCCTCGCTGGACGTGGGCGCCTTCGAGCTCACCGACGGGGACCTGTCGATCTCGGACAACGACCAGGTCGCCGTCCTCGACAAACGCGGCTTCGCCGTGGCCACCTACATCGGGCAGAGGAACAGCATCAGGGCGGCCGCCGTCCCGGGCAAGGAGTTGAAGTTGCGGCTGAAGGCGAACGCCGCCGGCCAGCGTTCCGGCTACTCGATTTCGGTGTCCAGCTATCTGACCCTCGACAGCAACCGCGCCATCCCGAACAACGCCACCGCCACCTTCACCTGGACGACGGCCAACTCCTTCGACGGCCGCCTCGACGAGGCGAACCTGTTCTATCAGCTGAACCTGATGCACGACTACTTCACCGGCGACGACGGCGGCAGCGGGCCGAACGTCGGCCGGGCCGCCCCGATCGACAAGGTCGTGCCGGTGATGGCGCGGGCCGGCCCCAACCTGGCCAACGCCTTCTACGACCCGGTCCACCAGAACCTCACCATCGGGGACGTCAACAACGGGTTCGCCTTCGACGCCACGGTGGTGCGCCACGAATACACCCATTTCGTCGTCGACCAGATCTTCCCCATCGTGAACTTCGGGCAGTTCGGCGCCATCAGCGAGGCCCTGGCGGATTATTTCGCGGCCAGCTCGCTGGACCTGTCCACCATCGGCGGCTACACAGCGGCCACCTTCGGCCACGGCTCGCTGCGCGAGCTCGACTGCCCCGCCAGGACGGCCTGCGTCCTGTATCCCACCAACTGGTCGGGCACCATCCATGAGGACTCCCGGATGGTCAGCCAGTCGCTGTGGGCCATCAGGCAGGGCATGATCACCACCCTCGGCGCCGCCAACGGCCGCAAGTGCGCCGACAGGCTCACCTTCGGCGCGCTCTTCTACTACCCGGACAGCTTCGCCGATTTCGAGCGGGCGATGCTGGCGCTCAGCGCGCGCTCGGCGGCGGCGGTCCCGGCCTGCGGCGCCAACAGCTCGCAGGACGGCCTCATCCAGGCGCGCTTCGCCGACCACGGCATCACGACGGGGACGGGGGACCTCGACGCCTACGAACCCAACGACGGCATGGCCTCCGCGGTGGACATCACCACCGCGTCGGCCGTCGTCGGGCGCGTCTATCCCGCGGGTGACCTCGACTACTTCGCGCTCGGCGCGGGGCCCGGGCGCATGACCCTCTCGCTGACGATGCCGGAGAGCGCCTCCTCGCCGGGGACATACAGCGCGCTCGCCCTGACCCTTATAGACCGGTCCTACAACGTGGTCGCGACGCAGGTGGCCACGCTGGACGTCAATCCGACCCTGGGGGGCAACTGCCCCGAGACGAACTGCCTGAGCTCGAACCGCACCGTGACGCTCAACTACGACAACCCGGCGGCGAACCAGTTCTATCTGCTGGTCTCGGCCCCGCAGGGCGACGAGTCGGCCGTCTCCAACAACAGCTCCACGCGCTTCTATTCCCTGGGCGCGTCCTACCCCCGAGGTCCGGTGGCGGCGGGCATCGTGGCGGCGTCCTTCGACCGCGACTCCATCGACTTCAGCGTCGTGGTTTCCACCTTCGTCAGGGACCAGGCCTACCATTTCAGCTACGCCCAGCTGCGCGACCACAACCATGCGGTGCTCGCCGGCACCCGGACCGACGAGGTCTCCCCTTACCTGACCCTGGTCTCCTCCTCGAGCGCGGCGGGGAGCGTCGCCGGCCGCGTTCGCCTGGCCAACAGCTTCACCTCCCGCTATCCCGCCGTCGGCACCGTCCATCTGGAGGTCTTCGGAGTGTCCCTGCTCGGACACACCCAGACCCTAGGGGAGTCGACCGCCCTCGCGCTCACCGCGGCCGGGACGAGCATGACGGCGTACAACAACCTCTTCAATCCGGCCGTGGGCGAGAAGGCCACCATCAAGTGGGAGACCCAGGGCGCCGGCCACGTCCGCCTTCGCCTCTTCACCATCGCCGGCCAGCAGGTGGCCACCCTGCTCGACGAGGACCGCCCGGCGGGCAAGGGCGCCGTGGACTGGAGCGGCGTCAACAGCATCGGCCAGCGCGTCGCCAGCGGGGTCTACCTGCTGCATATCGAGGCCCCGGGCCTCGAAGAGACCAAGAAGATCGTGGTGGTCAAATGAGGCTCCCGGCCCTGGCGGCGGCGGCCTTGCTCTCCGCCCTCCCGGCGCGCGCCGAGAACGTCGGCACCACCGCCGCGCCGGTCCTGCAGATTCCGATGGGGGCGCGCGCCTCGGGCATGGGCTCGGCCTTCACCGGGCTGGCCTCGGACCTCAGCGCCCTCTATTACAACCCGGCGGGCCTGAGCATCATGTCCTCCCGCGAGGCCTCCTTCATGTACCTGAAGGGAATCGACGACCAGGGGCTCCAGCACTTCGGGCTGGGCGGGCCGATTCCGTTCTCCGGCCTCATCGGGGAGGGCTACACCGCCGTCGCCGGCAGCGTCCTGATGGCCTCCCACGGCGACATCGAGATCAACAGGCTCAACCCGAACGGCTCCCTGGCCTCCACCGAGGTCCGCGAGGCCGGCTCGGACTTCGTGGCCTCGCTGGCCTATTCCGAGAGGGTCGCCGCCTTCGAAGTCCCGGTGAAGAACGATTCCGTCCGGGTCGAGCACTACCTGGGGCTGAGCGGGAAGTGGATCCGCTCCACGCTCGCGGAGGCCTACCGGGCCACGGCCTATGCCGGAGACCTGGGCTACCTCGTGCGCGCCCCCGAGCCGGGCATCTCCCTGGGAGCCTCCATCCTCAACATCGGCCAGAAGATGACCTTCATCTCCGAAGGGGACCCGCTGCCGCTGACCTACCGGGCCGGCGTGGCCTGGAAGCCCCTGCTGCCCGACACCCTGACCCTGCCGGCGCGCCAGGAGGTGACCTTCGTCGGCGACGCCTCCTACCTCGCGCGCGAGCGCGCCTGGCGCGGGATGGTCGGCGCGGAGTACACCACGCTGCGCCGCTTCGCCGTGCGCTTCGGCTACCGGCTCAACGACGACATCGCCGGGTTCACGGTGGGGATGGGCGGCTCGTTCGGCTCCCTGGGCGTGGACTACGCCTGGGGCATGACGGATTCCCTGTCCGACACGCACCGGTTCGCCTTCATCTGGCGCTTCGGCCGCGTGCCCGAGCGCGAACGCGAGAAGAAGCGCAAGCCCTTCATCGAGAGCATGCCCGAGCGGGAAGACCTCAAGGGCATCGAGGACAAGAAGCCCGACTTCATCGACCAGCCGGCGCGCCCGCGCCGCGAGGTCCCCGAGAACCGCCGGCTGGCGCCGGGCTGGATATATTAGCGCCGCCTGCGCGGCATTGTTGTAAAATCCCCCGGATGAACGATAGGACCTGGGCCGCTCCCGCGGTGGTCTGCTATGCGTTCCTCGCCGTGACCACCTGGACCTTCGAGGGGCGGGCCGCTCAGAAGCTCACCCCCCGCGGCTTCGGCCAGCTCAGGGAGTTCACCCCGCCGGAGAAGTCCCCGCAGAAGGCCCGGAGCTCGGGCGGGGTGCCCTTCGCCCGCATCAAGCGCGTGCACGCCGGCTACTCGCTGTCCTACGGCTTCAAGAACTTCAATTCCGACGTCCTCACCGTGGAGACCGAGTTGAACTCCGAGGCCGTGGCCGAGGCCATAAAGGAGTTCGGCTTCCGGGAGGACGACTTCAAGGCCCTGGATGCCTGGTACAAGAACGCCCAGGAGAAGGCCGCCGCCGAAGCCGACGAGAAGTACGTCAAGGGCGAGGTCAAGGCGGACAACCGGGCCCAGCTGGAAGCGAAAATCCGCTTCATCAACGACATCAACAAGAAGGTCCAGGCCGACCTCGAGAAGGCCCTGGCCGGCCTGTCGGCCGAATACCGGCGCCGGCGCATGGAAATCTACACCAAGGCCGGCTTCCGCTTCGCGAAGGAAGGCGTCGTCAAGGCCGACATCCCGGGGCTGGCCAAGCGCAACTGGAGGCGCGTGCGTCCGCTGGCCCAGGCGTTCGCCGAAGTCAGCGAAGAGAAGGGCTACGACGCGGAAGACCTCGTGGGCGCCGTCACCGCGATGGTGCAGACCTCGCTGCGCTACGAGGTGCCCGACACGAAGGAGGGCTCGCGCGTCATCGGAGGGGCGATGCCGCCCCCGCAGACCCTCATCCTCGGGCAGGGAGACTGCGACACGAAGACGGCCGTCATCGCCTCCATCCTCCTGAGCTGGCCCAACATCAAGATGGTCGGGCTGGGCATCCCGGGGCATTACCTGATGGCCTATCACCGCATCCCGCGCAGCGGCGACGTCTACCTCGAATACAAGGGCCTGCCCTACGTGATGATCGAATCCGCCGGGCCGGCCTGGATCGCGCCGGGGACCGTCGGCGACCAGACCCAGGCCTACCTCGATTCCGGACAGGACTTCCGCATCCAACCCATCAGCCTATGAGCGCCCAGAGGAACCCATGTTCTTGACCCGACTGCTGATCAGTCTCGCGGAATTCGCCCTGTCCTTGACCCTCTCCATCTTCACGGTGTTCTGGAGCTACAAGAGCTTCATCCGCTTCACCACGGAATACGACGCCGAGGCCGAGATCGTGCGCGGGAACACCGCCGTCGCCATCCTGCTGGGCTCGCTGACCTATGCCGCGGCCCTGGTGATGCGCGAGACCATCTACCCCGTCGTCAGCATCCTCACCGTGGGGATGACGAGCGGGGACGGCGGCCACGGGTTCTTCTCCCTGCTGGCCTACGCCGCCGGGCACCTGCTGCTGGGATTCCTGCTCTCGGTCGGCACCGTCCAGATCGCGCTCAAGGCGTTCCAGCGGGTCAACACCACCATCGACGAGGCGGTCGAGATCGAGCGCGGCAACACGGCGGTGGCCATCATCATGGCGGCGGTCGTCCTCATCGTTGCCTCCTTCATGCAGCAGGGCGTGGGCTCGGTGAGCAAGTCCCTGATCCCCCAGCCGACGCTGGGCACCCTGCGCATGGTGGACTAGGCCTTGCCCGCCGACCTCACGCCCCTGAGCGACGACGAGGTCCTGGCCCTCAAAGCCCGCTATCGTTCGTGGATGTACCGCGTCGCGGCCGCCGTCGCGATGGCGGGCTTCATGGCGCTGCTGCTCCTGTCGGGCGTGCAGGCGGTCCTCCTGCGCGGCCCCCGCCCCGTCTTCCTCTGGGGGCCGGCAGGGATCGCGCTGGCCGCCCTGCTGGCCTGCGCCGCCAAGCGGCGCTGGGGGCTGGCCCTGCTCTGCGGGGCGTCCATCGCGGTCATGGTCCGCGTCCTCTCCGATGCGGCGCGGCTGGCGGCGCGCTGATGCATCCGGTCATGTCCCTGGGCCGGCTGCGCCTGGACGCCTACGGCCTCTGCATCGTCGCCGGGTGCGCGGTGGGCGTGCTGTGGCTGATGCGCTGGCGCAACCACGTGGCCCGTCCCGAGGACACCTGGCCGGACTTCTGGCGGATGATGTACACGCTGATCCTGGGAGGCCTGCTTGGCGGCAAGCTGGGCTTCTTCATCGTCGAGTGGGACTTCTTCCGGGAGACCCCCCGGGCCTTCCTGGACTGGCGCACGGGCTGGGTCTACTGGTTCTCCGTCCTGGGCACGATGGCGGCCGGGCGCCTGTACCAGGTCTTCATGAACTCCCGGCGCCTGCCTCGCCCCCGGGCCTACCTCCCCATCGCCGACTACTGCGTGACCGCCGCGGCTCTAGGGCATTGGCTGGGACGCATCGGCTGCTTCCTCAACGGCTGCTGCCATGGGAGGCCGACCGACCTGCCCTGGGGAGTGGCATTCACTAGCCCGGCGGCCGACATGGACCCCGCCTTGCTGGGGGTCCGCCTGCATCCCACCCAGCTCTACGAGGCGGCGGGGGAGCTGGCCTTGGGCCTCCTGCTGGCCATGGCCGTCATGCCGCGCATCCGGGCCAAGACCCTGCGCCAGGGGACGGCCTTCTTCCTCTACCTCGGCGGCTATTCCGCGCTGCGCTTCGCCGTGGAGACCCTGAGGGGCGACGACCGCGGCGGCCTGCTCTCCTCCCTGCTCTCGCCCTCGCAATGGGTCTCGCTGGGCGGCATCGCCGTCGCCGTCTGGGCGCTGCGGCGCCGCGGGCTGCGGGTCCAAGACGAGCGCCTCGAGAGCCCCTATCTGGACTTATGAACGCTTGCGGGCTACAATCTCGCCCATGAGCCACCTTCTCGACGCCGCGCAGAGCCGCCTGCAGGGGATGTACCCCACCCTCCCCTGGTCCATCCGGGTCTCCTACGGGGGGGAGAGCCGCTCTTTCGGCTCGGGCGCCGAGCGCAGCGCCATCGAGGTGAAGTCCGCCGGCGCCATGGCCAAGCTTGCGGCCGGCAACATCCCCAGCTTCCTCGACGACTATGTGAACGGGGACGTCGACCTGCACGGCGACATATACGGCATCGTGGGCGTGCGCCGCCATGTCTCGAGCCAGGCGCTCTGGGGCGTGGACATGTGGCGGCGCTTCAAGTACACCTACACGCGCCTCTTCCCGTCGAGCATACGGCGCAAGCTGGTCGCGGTCTCCTCCCACTACGACCTGCCCAACGACTTCATCCTCTCCTACCTCGACCCCAAGACCAAGGCCTACTCCTGCGCGATGTGGAAGGACCCGATGAAGCAGGAGTTCCCTTCGGACGAGCCGCTGGCCGACGCCCAGCACCGCAAGTTCCGCGACGCGCTGGTGGAGCTGGACCTGCAGCCCGGCGACAAGTTCCTCGATATCGGCTGCGGGTACGGCTACCAGGTGCACCTGGCGGAGACCGAGTTCGGGCTCAAGAACACGCTGGGCATCACCCTCTCCCAGAACCAGGTGGAGCACGGCTTCTCCAAGAACCTCAAGCGCATGCACTACATGGAGCTCCCCGCCGACGGCTCATTCGACAAGATCTACACCTGCGGGATGGTCTCGCATCTGGACAAGTCCGAGATCCGCCGCTACTACGAGCATGTCTTCGGCCTGCTCAAGAGCGGCGGGAAGTTCTGGATGCACGGCATCGTGCCGATGGCCAACAAGTACGGCCTCGACAACTACTCGACCATCTCCGGGACCTTCAGCCAGCGCTACGTCTTCCCGGACCACTACCAGTTCCCCATCCATGCCCACCTGCAGATGATGGAGGAGACCGGCTTCCTGGTGCGCAAGGTCTACTTCCGCTACGGCCACTATGCCAAGACCCTGCGCCACTGGTACAAGGCGTACGTGGAGAACCTGCCCAAGACCCGGCACATGATCACGCCCACCATCGAGCGCTCCTGGCACCTCTACCTGACCTTCGCCTCCGAGCTCGACGGCTACATCTCCGTCCTGAAACAAGTCCTCTGCGAGAAGCCCTGACGGGGGGGGCACAGCCCCGACTAGGCCAGCCCTAGGATCCGCCAGAGGGGGGCGGTGGCGGGGGGGGCCATGCCGATGCTCGCGCAGAAGGCATGGAAGCGGGCCAGGTCCTTCTTGACCCGGGCCCGGCGGCGGGGGTTCTGCCAGGCCGCGCGGAACCCGCCCGGGATGCCCAGCGTACGGTAGACCTCGGGGTCGACGCAGGCCTGCACGACGGTGTAGACCACGATGGGCACGAACAGGCGCGCATACCAGCGCCCCAGCAGGCCCAGCCTCGGGAAGACCGCGCGCAGGTACTCGCGCGCGAAGGCCATATGGCGCTGCTCCTCGATGGTGTGCAGGCGCATCATGGCCTTGAGCGCGGGATGCGTCGCCTCCGCCTTCCAGGTGGCGTCGGTCATGCCGTGCAGGATTTCCTCGGTGCCCAGGATGGACAAATAGAAGACGCAGCGCGACCCGATGAGCCAGTAGCCCTTCCCCTGCAGGCGCAGCCACCAGGAGGGGCGGTATGGGGGGGTGCCGGAGCGGCGGATGAACTCGCCGAACATGTTGGAATGCCGGCACTCCTCCTCGACCTCGAGGAGCAGGAACCTGAAGAGCGGGTCGTCCACCGTGAGGTTGTAGGCGTGGCGGGCCAGGGCGTTGATGAGCAGGTTCTCGAACCACACCCCCGTGCCGAGCATCGCCGCGGCCTCATGGCGCGACAGCCTGCGGCGCTCCTCGGGGGGTAGGCGCTGGTACTCCGGAGTCCCCACCAGCGGCAGCCACTCCTCGGCCATGTACCACGCGGCGTCGTCGAGCGGGACCGACCAGTCCAGCGAGGCGGGGTCGAAGCGCTTGCCCTCGGCCGCGGCGATGAGCGACTCGATGCGCGCCGCCGCCTCCGGCCCCACTTCCCGCGAAAGGGAGGACTCCATGCCCCCAAGTATCGTCTGGAAGCCCTGCGCGTGCAAGACGCAGAGAGCTATACTCTCCGCGTGATAAAACGCGATTGGTTCCTGAACCTCATCGAGAGGGCCGGGCCCGTCATGAAGAAGCTGGCCGGCCTGCGCCAGGCCGACAGGCTCCGCGACGCGCCCCAGGTCATCGAGCAAGGCTGCCGGGAACTGCTCAACATCGACGGGCGGATGCTGCTGGCCTTCTCCGCTCAGGACCTGGGGGACCTGCTCAGCCTCGACGAGGGCCAGGCCTCGGGCAAGTGCTTCCTCGCCGCCGAGCTGCTGGCCGAGGGCGGCGATGACGCGGAATCCCGCCTGAAGGCCGTCGAGCTCTACCTGCGCTCGGCGGCGAAGGGCCGCAAGGCCGCGGTAGCCGCCAGCGCGCGCTTCAGGGCCTGCTTGGCCGCCGTGGACCGCGCCGCGCTCTCAGACGGAGCCGCCGCGGCCTTGGACTCCGTGCCCCCCGCCGTATGATTTGGGCCGCCCTCGCCGCCATCGCCGCCTACGCGCTGGCCTTCCGCTTCTATGGACGCTGGCTGGGCCGGGCCTTCGCCCTCTCCGACACGGCGGAGACCCCCGCCTGCGCCGTGAACGACGGGCAGGACTATGTGCCCACGAGCCCGCCCATCCTGCTCGGCCAGCACTTCGCCGCCATCGCGGCGGTGGGGCCCATCGCCGGGCCCATCCTGGCGGGGGGGCAGTACGGCTGGGCGCCCAGCCTCCTGTGGATCATCGTCGGTGCCGTCTTCATCGGCGGGGTCCACGACTTCGCCTGCCTGGCCGCCTCGGTCCGCCACGGGGCCAAGTCCATAGGCGAGGTCGTCCGCCTGCGCCTGGGCAAGACCACGGCGGCCCTCTTCTCCCTGTTCATCTGGGTCAGCCTGGTCTATGTCGTCATCGTCTTCGCCGACCTGACCGCCGCGGCCTTCGTCGACCGCCCCCAGCTCGGCGCCGAGAACTTCGGCCCCGGCGTGGCCACCTCCTCGCTGCTCTACCTGGCCCTGGCCATGCTGATGGGCTGGGCCATGACCAGGAAGGGCCTAGGCCTCAGAACGGCCAGCGCCGTGTTCGTCCCCGCCGTCTTCCTCGCCATCTGGGCGGGACAGCTGGCCCCTATCCGCATGCCCGGGGACGCCGCCGCGCAGGCCCGCTATTGGGACCTGTTCATCCTGGCCTATTGCTTCGCGGCATCGCTGCTGCCGATGTGGCTCCTCCTGCAGCCCCGCGGCTACCTGGGGGGAGTCATCCTCTACTCGACCTTCGCCGTGGGCATCGGCGGCCTGCTCCTCGGAGGAACGGCGCCCCAATGGCCGGCGTGGAACCCGACCCCTGAGCCCCCGCCCCTGTACCCGCTGCTCTTCACGACCATCGCCTGCGGAGCCTGCTCGGGGTTCCACGGCCTGGTGGCCTCCGGCACGACCTCCAAGCAGCTCTCGAAGGAGACCGACGCCGTGACCGTGGGCTACGGCGGGATGCTGCTCGAGAGCTTGGTCGCCGTGGTGGCCTTGGCCACCCTGATGCTGCGCGCGCCCGGCTCGGTGGAGGCGGGCCTCGGCCCGGATGAAATCTACGCGCGTGGGCTGGCGCACTTCATGGGGCTCTTCGGCATTCCTTTCGCGGCCGGGGTGACCTTCGGGAAGCTGGCCTTCGCCACCTTCATCTACGACACCCTGGATGTGGCCACGCGCCTGGGCCGCTACCTCGTGCAGGAGCTGACGGGGCTGACGGGGAGGACGGGGGCGCTCCTCGCCACCTTCGCCACCCTGGCCGTGCCGGCGGCGGCCGTCTTCATGACCTTCACCGACTCGGCCGGCAAGGCCGTTCCGCTGTGGAAGCTTTTCTGGCCCGCCTTCGGCGCCTCGAACCAGCTCCTGGCCGCGCTATCCCTGGCTGGGGTGACCGTGTGGCTCAAGCAGGAAGGGCGGGCGTGGTGGGTGACGGGGCTGCCCTGCCTGTTCATGTCGGCGGTGACGGTCTGTTCGCTATGGACTATAGCGGGGCGGTCCTTCGCCGCGGGCCGCTATCTGGACCCGGTCGGCACGACGGCGGCGGCCCTGCTTGTGCTCGGGCTGGTCGTGCTCACGCAGGCCGCGCGGGCCTTGGCCGCACCGCCTCGATGACGGCATAGGTCCGCTCGAAGTTCCTGTCCCAGGTGTTCCCCGCGCAGGCCTTGAGCCCCGCCTCGGCCAGCCGGGCGCGTCGCTCCGGGCTCTCCAGGAGGCCGGCCAGCGCCGCGGCCAATCCCTCGGGCTCGGGCGAGTCGAGCACCTCGCCGGCGGCCTCGGGCCCGAAGAGCTCCGCCGCGCCGACTCGCCGGCTGGTCAGCACCGGCACGCCACAGGCCATCGCTTCCTGCACGCTCTGCCCGAACTCCTCGAACAGGGCGGGGTGCACATAGAGGTCGAGGGCGTGGAAGAAGCGCTGGACCTCCCTCTCGGGAGGGAGGAAGACGGCGCGTTCCGCGAAGCCCGACTCCGCCGCCATCCGGCGATAGGGCCCTAGGCGGGACTCCGCGCCCACGACGAGGACCCGGGCGCGCGTCTTGAGCCCCTCCGGGAGGCGACCGAGCGCCTGCAGGAACGGCGCGACGCCGCGCTTGGCGAAGTCCCCTGAGGTAATGAGGCCCACCAGCAGTTCGCCCGGCCGTACCCCGGCGCGTTCGCGCACCCCTGAGCGGAGGGCGTCGCGGCCGGAGGTGTTGAATCGCTCCGGGTCATAGCCGGGATAGATGACCGTGATGAGCTCCTCCGGCACCCCGAAGCGGGCGACGATGTCGCGCTTAGTGAGGCCCGAGTTCGCGATCATCCTCTTGAAGAGGCGGCCGCGCAGCTGGCGCGCGTGGAGCAGCGCGACCCCGGAGAAGAGCCCGGGCCCCCTGCCGTGCACGGCCTGGGCGGCGGCGTGCACGCAGTTGTGCAGGCTCAGGATGTCCTGGCGCAGGCCGTCCCCGTGCCCGAAGACCACGTCGAACCCCTCCGCCTCCAGCTCGCGCCCGACCTTCCAGGCGAAGGCCCGCCGCTTCAGGAAGCCGCCGAACGGAAGGCGGGGCACGATGTGGGGCTCGGCTCCCGCCGAGGCGAAGCGCCCGGCGTCGACCTTCTCGGAATAGAGGTGCACCTCCCAGCCCCCGGCCGCCAGCCGGCGCGCGTGCTCGAGCAGGGTCGTCGTCGTGCCGGTCACGCCGTGGGCCCAGCGCGAAACGATGGCGATGCGGGGCCTCACCGCCGGCCCCCGACGATCCAGCGGTCGTACCAGCGGGCGAGGGAATAGAGCGCCCAGACGCGCGGGGCATGGTCGGCCAGGCCGCGCCGGTGCTGGGCGAGGAGGCGCCGCGCGAACGCCCCGTCCACCCAGCCGTCCGAGAAGAGGCGCGAGTCCGCGAAGCACTCCGTCACCGCCGGCGCCAGAGGGCCGCGCAGCCATTCCTTGAACGGGAAGGAGAACCCCATCTTCGGGCGGTCGACGACCTCGGCCGGCAGGCGGCGCCTGCCCAGCTCCTTGAGCAGGCCTTTGAGGCGGCGGCCGGGGATCTTCTCCGCCTCGGGGATGGAGAAGGCCAGCTCGACGAGCTCATGGTCGAGGAAGGGGGCCCGGGCTTCGAGCGAGTGGCGCATCGTGACCCGGTCGACCCTCTGCAGCAGGACCTCGGTCATCTTCGAATTGAACTCGACGTAGGAGACGAGGGCGGCACGGTCCTTGGGGTCGGCGGCGCCCGCGGCGAACTCGGCGTAGAGCCGCGAGACGAATGCGGTCCCCGCGTCCGCCGGCGCGGCCTCGCGCAGGCGCGGGCCGGCCACATGGTGGCGCTGGGAGAGGGGGAAGCCCACCGAGCTGCCCAGATAGACCGGTTCGCCCGCCGCGGCCCTGCGCCAGAGGTCGAAGCGGCTGTGCCCCCGCCGCGAGCGCCGCGTGACCGGGCCCAGGGCCGCGCTGCCGGCCTTCGCCAGGGCGCGCCAGGCGGGCCGCGTCCAGCGTTCGAGCTGGCGCAGGCCCTTGAGCATGACGTCGTAGCCGAAGAACACCTCGTCGGAGCCCTCGCCCATCAGGACCACCTTGAATCCGTCGGCGTGGGCGCGCCGGCTCAGCTCGTGCAGCGGCACCCAGACCCAGTCCGAGACGGGGTCGTCGAGCACCAGGGAATCGTCGCGCAGGGTGTCGAGCGCGGCGGCGGACGGCACGAGGACCTCCCGATAGTCCAAGGAGAGGCGTGCGGCCACCGCCTTCGCATAGTGGAATTCGTTGTAGGCCGGCAGGTCTTCGTAGCCGACCGAGTAGGCGGTGAGCCCCTGCCCCGCCGCGCCCAGGTAGGACGCGACCAGGCTGGAATCCAGGCCTCCGGACAGGAACAGGCAGACCGGCACATCGCTGACCAGCCGCCGCTGGGCCGCCGTGGCCAACGCGGCGTCGACCCGGTCGAGGAGCTCCCCGGGGGGCCGGCTGCGCCCGAGCGGGCTCCAATAGCGGCGCACGATGGGGGCTTCGCCCGAGCGCGCCTCGAGCCAATGGGCGGGCTGGAGCTTCTTCACCCCCGCGCAGAGCGTGGAAGGCGAGGGGGAGAAGCGCAGGGCCAGCCAGGCGTCGAGGCCCTCGGGGTCCAGGGTCCGGCGGTCCGGGTCCAGTCGCCAGAGCGCGGCCAGCTCCGAGGCGAAGACCAGCCCGCCGGGTCCCGCGGCATAATACAACGGCTTCTTCCCGGCGCGGTCGCGGGCGAGCACGAGCCGGCGCTCCTTGAGGTCGTAGAGGGCGAAGGCGAACATCCCCGCCGCGCGCGAAAGGAAGCCTTCCACCCCCCAGGCGCGCACCCCCTCGATGACGGCCTCCGTGTCGCCGTCCGTGCGCAGCAGGGCGCCGCGCTGCGTCAGCTCGGCGCGCAGCGCGCGGTAGTTGTAGACCTCGCCGTTGTAGCAGATGAGGAACCTGCCGTCATGGGAGGCCAGCGGCTGGTCGGAGCGCGCGGAAAGGTCGAGGATGGAGAGGCGCCGGTGCGCCAGACCGAGCCCGTGGTCCGGGAGGTAGACGACTCCGGAGGCGTCGGGGCCGCGGTGCGCCTGGGCCGCTCCGGCCGCCTCGAGGCGGCGCCGCGCATCTTCGGGGTCGAGGCGTCCTTGCGGCCCCAGCAGCCCGGCGATGCCGCACATCTAGACCTTGGCGGATTGCAGGAAGCGGGCCGCTTCTTCGGGCACGACGGTGTTCGTGAAGATGCCCGAGCCCATCTCGAAGCCCGAGCCGCCGCCGACACGCACGACCAGGCTCAGGTACCAGTGGTAGGCCTCCGTCGTGCCCCGGTCGAGCGGGGCGGATTGGACCACGAAGTTGAACGACGGGTCCCCGAGCGCGGCGCGCAGGCGGCGCGCCAGGCGCTGCAGGATGGCGGCGATGCTGGAGAGCTCCTTCTCGTTCATGTCGGAGAAGGAGGCCATGTGGCGCTTGGGGAGCACCCAGATGTGGAACGGGGAGAGCGCCGCGTAGAGGACGAAGGCCACGAAGTGGTCGTTCTCCTCGACCACCCTGGACTTGTCCTCCTGCTCCGCCTCCGACATCCGGCAGAAGACGCAGGAGCCGGCCGAGTCGTAGTAGCGGGCCGCCTCGTCCATGCGGTGGCGGATGTGGGACGGGACCACGCTGGAGCCGACCACGTGGGTCACCGGGTGGTGGATGGAGGCTCCGGAGCCCGGCCCGTAGTTCTTGAAGAGGACGGTCATCGCCACCCGGTCGCTGGCCGAAGCCGAGCGAAAGCGCTCGCGCCAGACGCCGGCCAGCTCGCGGGCATGGGCTTCCGGCATGTCGGCCAGGTCGGCCTCGTGGTCGGGGGTGTCCACGATAATCTCATGCAGCCCCTCCCCCGGGAGGGAGCGGTACAGGGGATGGCGGGCCTTGGGAGCCGGCGAGGTCGGGACGAGGACGGGGAACTTGTTGGGGATGACCCGGACCTTCCAGGATTTCCCGGCGGGCAGCTCGAAGGACGCCGCGGCCTTGTGGGCCTCTCCTCCCGGGCAGAACGGACAGCCGTCCTTCGGGGAGGGCGCGCGCGGGGGACGGCGGAAGTCCTCGGGACGCGCCGCACGCTCGCTGGCGATGACGACCCAGTCCTTGGTGGCCAGGTTCTGTCGGAACTCAGGCATGAGACCCCCTTGGCGCCTCCGGCGCCGGTGACCTTATAGCAAACTCAGGCGACCTCTTCGGAGTCCCGCTCCGAGCGCTTCCTCATGGAGCGGTTTAGGACCTTCTTGCGCAGCCGGATGGAGCGCGGCGTGACCTCTACGAGCTCGTCGGAGTCGATGTATTCGATGGCCTGCTCGAGGCTCATCTCGCGGTGCGGGGTCAGCGACAGGGCCTCGTCGGAGGCCTTCGAGCGCATGTTCGACATCTGCTTCTGCTTGCAGGGGTTCACGACCAGGTCGTTGTCGCGGCTGTTCTCGCCGACGATCATGCCGGTGTAGACCTCGACGCCGGGCCCGATGAAGGAGACCGAACGCTCCTGGAGGCCGAAGAGCGCGTAGGCCGTCGAGGTGCCCGGGTCCTTCGCCACCAGCACGCCGTTCTGCCGGATCGGGACCTCGCCCTCCTTGGGCGCGTAGTCGTGGAAGTTGTGGTACATGACCCCGGTCCCGCGCGTCAGGGTGAGGAGCTCGTTCTTGAACCCGATCAGGGACCGCGCGGGGATGATGTATTCGAGGCGGAGGTGCCCGGACCCCTCGGTATGCATGTTCCTCATCTGGGCGCCGCGCCGCCCCAAGCTCTCGAGCACCGCTCCCTGGTACTGGGTATCCACGTCGAGATAGAGGTACTCGGTGGGCTCGTGGACCGCCCCGTTGATCTCCTTGAGGACCACCTCGGGGCGCGAGACGGCCAGCTCATAGCCTTCCCTCCGCATCGTCTCGATCATGATGGAGAGATGGAGCTCTCCGCGCCCCGAGACCTTGAAGTGCCCTTCCCCGGCCAGCTCCTCGATGCGCAGGCCGACATTGGACTCCGCCTCGCGCAGCAGGCGGGACTTCAGGTGCCGGCTGGTGACGAACTGCCCCTCCAGCCCGGCGAAGGGGCTGTCGTTGACGAAGAACTCCATCGACAGGGTCGGCGCGTCCACCGACAGCATCGGCAGCGCAGTGACGTCCAGCGGCGAGGTGACCGTGTCGCCCACCTCGACCCCTTCCAGGCCGGCGATGGCGATGATGTCGCCCGCCGACGCCTCCTGGATCTCCCGGCGCCCCATCCCGGCGAAGTCCATGATCTTCATCACCTTGCACTTGGTGGACTTCCCGGCGGGGTTGTTGACGCAGACCTGCTCGCCGAGGCGTACCCTGCCGCGGTTCACGCGCCCGATCCCGATGCGGCCCACGTATGTGGAGTGGTCGAGCATCGTCACCTGCATCTGGAACGGGTCGGCCGGGTCGCCCTTGGGCGCCGGGACGTGCTTGACGATGCCGTCGAAGAGCGGCTTCAGGTCGGTCCCGGGGGCGTCCGCCGGGTCCGCCACCGCCCAGCCGGTGCGCGCGGAGGCATAATAGACCGGGAACTCGAGCTGGGAGTCGTCAGCGCCGAGGTCGATGAGCAGGCAGGAGACCTCGTCGACGACCTCGGCCGGACGGGCGCTCGGCCTGTCCATCTTGTTGACGACGACGATGGGCGAGAGCCCCTGGGCCAGGGCCTTGCGCAGCACGAACTTCGTCTGCGGCATCGGGCCTTCCACCGCGTCGACCAGGAGCAGGACGCCGTCGACCATCTTCAAGACGCGCTCGACCTCGCCGCCGAAGTCGGCGTGCCCGGGGGTGTCGACGATGTTGATGGTCGCGTCGCCGTAGAGCACGGAGGTGCACTTCGCCAGGATGGTGATGCCGCGCTCGCGCTCCAAATCGTTCGAGTCCATGGCCTGGCCGGTGGCGGCCTCGCCCTTGATGGTGACCCCTGTGTGGCGGAACATGGCGTCCACGAGGGAGGTCTTGCCGTGGTCGACGTGCGCGATGATGGCGATGTTGCGGCGTGTGGTCATGGTTCTCGGTGGGGCGAGGCGCCCTTAGGGGCGTCGCCGTGTAGGATAGTCCCGAAAGACCCGCAAGGGCCCCGCGGCGACGACGGAATACGGCACGAAGACCTGGCGTGCGGCGCCATCGGCGCCCGGCTCGGCCTCCAAGACGACGAAACGGAGGGTCATGTCGACGACCCGGCCCTCGGCCTTGCCGACGGCCACCCGGTCGCCGACCCGGAAGGGGCGCGACAGGAGAAGCCAGACGGCCTGCAGGAGGTTGGAGATGATGTCCGAAGCGGCCACGCTCAGGGCCACGCCGACGACGGTCGCCCCGCCGAGGAGGACGTTCCAGGGGACCCCGGCCATGGCGAGCGCGCCGAGCACGCCGGCGGCGTAGAGCGCCAGCGACGCGCCCAGGCGGGTCACGGCCGAGCCGGTGGCGCTCCAGCCCCGGCGGTCCGCCAGCGCGCGCAGGCCGCGCATGGCGAGGCGCTCGAGCAGGGCGGTGGCGCCCAGGATGGACGAGGCATAGAGGTACGGCTGGGCCGTCGGGAACCAGAAGCCCAGCGCGGCGGCGCCTGCCAGGACCGCGGCGGAAACCGCCCAGAAGGCTGCGCCCCGGCGCGGCGCCGACGGGGGCTGCTGTGCCGCGGAGGGGGCGTCCGCGGCGGTCCGCTCCAGGACGGTGAAGGCCTGGGAGGCCAGGCTGGAATACGTCATCAAGGTGAATTCGCCGGGGCTCTCCTCGAGGACGACGGAACGGAAGGTCATGTCGACGACCCGCATGGCCTTGTCGCCCACCAGGATGCGGTCGCCGATGCGGATGGGGCTGTCCACCATCAGGATGATGCCCCGCATGAGGTTCCCGAGGAACTCCTTGGTGGCCAGGGTCACGGCCAGGCCGCCGATGCCCAGGCTGGCGAAGACCGTGGTCCAGTCCGAGCCCATGACCCGCAGCGCCACGCTGCCGCCGGCGGCCCAGAGCGCG
Organism: Elusimicrobiota bacterium; assembly: GCA_016218495.1. Taxonomy (GTDB): domain Bacteria; phylum Elusimicrobiota; class Elusimicrobia; order UBA1565; family UBA1565; genus SCTT01. Next base: position 451 of record JACRDU010000004.1, on the reverse strand, counting down.
ACTTCGCCGCCCAGGCGCGCCACGACGACGGTGGCCGGGTCCCAGCCGCGCCATTTGGCGGCCGCGCCGAGCAAGCGGTTCATCCCGCGGATGGCCAGCCAGGTGCCGGCAAGGACGCCGAGCCCTCCCGCGTAGGGGAGGGCCGGGGCGAGGAACTTGAGTCCGGCGGGCACCGCCAGGGCGGCGGCGGCGGGATGCAGGAGGGCGGGGCGCCGGGCGGCTGTGGGGGCCGCGGGCACCGCGTCGTCTGAGCGCGGCCGGGCCGCGGCGCCGTCGAAGGCGGCCGACCAGCGCAGGGAATCCCGCGCGGCCGAGGCGGGCGCGGCGCGCTCCTCGCGGGATTGCGCGGAGGCCGCAGCGGAAACGGCCGCGACGGTCCCGGCGGCCTTGATGGGGAGGGCCTCCGCCCGGGCGGCCGGGGCGGCAGCCGCGGCGACGGCCTGGGCCGCGG